>JANNJZ010000162.1:0-13862 GCA_031396065.1 Pyrinomonadaceae bacterium
CGATGCACAATTCCCGCCGCATGAGCTTTCGCCAGACCGTCGGCGACCTGCGCGAGCCATTCCAGAAGTCGTTTCACGCTCGTCTTTTCGCGATGAATTTTCTGGCGCAGAGTTTCGCCGTCAATCAATTCCATCGCCATAAAGCTCGTGCCGTCGGCTTCGCCTATTTCATAAATGTGAGCGATATGCGGATGGTTAAGCGCAGCGGCAGCTTTCGCCTCTTGAATGAAGCGACGCATTCGGCCCTCGTCTGCAGCGACATCGGCGCGCAAAACCTTCAAGGCTACCTCGCGTTCAAGCTGCGTATCCCGGGCTGAAAAAACTTCGCCCATCCCGCCCGCACCGAGCCGGGAGAGGACCTCATAACGACCGAAAGTTGTATTGGGAGAAAAGGGCATAGTCAAGAAAGGACGGGTATTCCTCTACTCTAACAATAGCTTTGCTCTATTATAATGCGACGAAGCGAAGAATTTGGTAATTGCCTAATCCCTGAACGATAGTCTCAGAGTTTAAGGTATAAGTAGACGATCCACTAAATCACACTAAACAACACAAGCTATTATTCGTGGAATTTCGTGTCGCTTCGTGGATCGTTTTTGCCGGCTGACGGGCAAAAGCTATAGATGGTGCTGAAGGAGTCTGGGGCGAAGCTGTACGACGCACCTGGTCGACCCGCTTAAGGCCATGCGCCAAATGAGGTTCGCCAAATATACTTTGCCGCTGCTGAGGAAGGAGCGGAAGCTGCGTCCGCGGAACGGGCTTGTCGTCGACGCGTAGCGTCGGTATGAATATAGCCCGGCGTTTTAACGCCGGGATCAGTCTAGGGCCTGTTCTCCGTCGCATAGCGACGATTGAATCGGGTTCTTTCAGGCGTCGCTACGCGACGCGAATGCCTCATTGGACTTTCCCGGCCTTGAAAGGCCGGGCTAAATTCATGCCGCCGCTACGCGTCGAGAGCACTTGGTCAAAGGTTCGTAGAGTGCATCGGAAATAGTCGGCATCATTGTCAGGAAACACATTCGAATATGGTGAAAACAATACACGAACGGGTCTTGTGCGTGCTGGTTCTCTGGCTGGCTTTATCTACGAACCTTGTAATGGTTTGCGCCCAACGCTTAGGCCCTGAACCTAAACGTTTACAAAGGGCTCTCTTGCTCCCAACGGGCGGACCAGTCCGCTATCTAAACGAAACGATCCAGGGTAATTCGTCCGCAACGATCCAACCCGATATCGTCAAGACCGCCGACTTGCGTGCCGAAGTCAATGCATTCCTGGCCAAAGAAGTTGCCGCTCACATCGCGGACATCAAGACTCTTGAGCCACCACCCGAGCGGGTGGTCGGCGCATTAACTGTCGGAGAGTTTTCCTGGGGCACGTTCATGCGTGCCGTCGCGGCTTATGCGGATACGAGCGGCCAGCGCGAGCTAGCCGGGCGAGACCTGGCGAAGTGGGTTGGCAAGATTGGACTCATTGAAGCGAAGGGTGGAGGAAAAGCATTCTCCCAACTCTACGCGGCCCAGGCTCTCCGCCACTTCGGCAGCGATCTGAAAACGAATCCACTTTGGCAGAGTCTTTCTTCCGAAGAGCAAACAGCATGGCGGTCGCTGCTTAATCCGGAACGCTTCTATGACCCAAGAACTAATAAGGTGATAAACCTCCCGGAGAATTACCTGGGAGTTGCAGCACGGATTGCCAGTATTGATTACGAACTGGGAATCTCCAGGGATCGCAACTTCCTGGATAAACTTCTCGACCGCGCGGCTGTTCCCTTTACCAGCGGAGCGATCTACGCCGATGACGCTCCGCCTACAGGTCGATTTGATCGTTACTCGAATGAATATGCACGTTACGTTTGGGAGGCTGCCGAACGTGCAGGTCGAAAAGACATTTTAGATAAGCTGCGACCGTCGTTGGTTCGACAAATGCAGTTATGGTGGGACCTCGTTTCGGAAGACGGTTACGGCTTTAACTGGGGCCGCAGTCAGGGTATTGTCAGCTACCTCGACACGCCGGAAATCGCCGGTTTTATCGCGTCTCATCCTGAGTTTCGACCGGCACCCCTGGCAGACATCGCTGCTCATTATTACCAGGCCTGGCGGTATCTGCGACAAGACTATCGCGATAGTGCCCACCTCCTTTCGCTTTTTGCTTTCGGCCGCGGAAATTATGGCTACATCACGCTGCAGCGCGAGTGGCAACAAACCACCGGGTTCTTCGGCAAGCTGGCGAATTCCCATACTCCCATAATGCAGGCGCTTGAGCGCGAGGGCGTGACATCCTTTCCAGCCGTCCCTAACCTGCCGGCAGTTGCGCGCTTCGAATTTTTCCGAAAGAGCAACGATCGATCATCAGGTGTTTGGCTCGTTCGCCAGGGCGCGCTGCGATTCGCCTTGCCAATCACGACCGGGACCAAACCCGGAGTCGCAGACTATCTGCCGGCACCTTATGGATTGGCAGGATTCTCAGCTCCAGTAGAGCAGGTCTATCCGGCGCTTACATCGTTTGTCGAACTCGAAGACGGCCGAACTATCGTGACGACTGACGGCGCCGATTTCATCGAACCATCGGCTGACAACCAATCATTGAGAGTTCGATGGAACCGCTGGGCATTGGTGGGTTCACCGTCCGGCACTCTAGTCGACGTGGGACTAACGAGCGAAGTGGTCTGGCGCATCGCTAAAGGTACGGTGACCCGCGAAGAAACGCTCTCGGCCAGCCAGCCCCTGAAAATTCGTAGTTGGCGCTTAGCTGTTCCCACAACTTATGAACAGGTTGAGACTATGTTCAATCAGAAGACGCGCACCGATCGATTCAATTCAAAAGAAGCAAGTTTGGAAGTCAGCATGGTTCATGCTAGCTTTCCGTTGACCACGGAATTATTTGCGGCCGGCAACGGTCCTTTGGGGCGCGGCGTGAAGGGTGCAATTCCTTTGCACGTAGTTTTCGAATCGCGCAATGTGATGGGGCGACCAGCGAATCCTTTGCGGACGCTCATAACCTTGACGATAACCGCCAACACGCCAAGCTCGCAAAGATGACAAAAATGTGAGCCGACAGAATCGAACTGAATATTCCAATTCTTTCGTCCCTCGGCGTCTTGGCGCCTTGGCGATCAGCTGTCTCGAAAAGTAAGCGGATAACCAGTCCTCTCGTAAAGCAAACTGTTAGTTTGCGGCTTTGCGAGATCATTTCAAGATGGTGGTAACCAACCGTCGCAAACTAACAGTTTGCTTTACGTGTTACAGACCTAAACAGTAAGGGAGAATATTTATGGCCCAGGAGCTCGCTCTCAACAGTATCTCGTCAGAGACATGCTTTATCCCCGCCACCCATAAGGGCGCGGGCCGCAGGACCGCAGTGGCTCCCGGGGCTACCGCTACCCGTTACCTGCACTATGGACGGATTGGCCTCGAAGCCGGTGACGCGGCGATTAGTTTCCAGAACGACGACCACGAAACCGGGCTTATCTGCCTGAAGGGTTCTGCGAAAGTTTCGACGGGTGGCGAAACTTTCGAACTCTCGCGCTACGATGCGGTCTATATTCCGCGAGACTCAACTGTTGAAGTCGCAGCAAACGCCGAAGGTTGCGATCTGGCCGAGATCTCGGCACCGGTTGCCAACCGTTATCCGCTCAAGTTTATTGGCTTTGCTGACATCCGCCAGAATCCTAACCTCCACATGACGGCGGGCAAGCCGCCCGCAGAGCGTGACTTGAATGTCCTACTCGGCGCCAATATCGAAGCCGGGCGAATCATGGCTGGCGTCACCTTTTCAACCCCGGGTAACTGGACTTCATGGCCGCCGCACGAGCATGGCCGCATGCTGGAAGAGGCCTACCTCTACATCGATATGCCGGCGCCCGCTTTTGGGGTCCAGTTTGTTTATACCAATCCGGAAAACCCGGAGTTGGTCCAGGTGGTTCGTGAAGGTGATGTGGTCGTAATGCCGAAGGGCTATCATCCAAATGTGGCGGCGCCCGGCGGCCAGATAAATTTCCTCTGGATGATGGCGGCGATGCGTGAAGGCGAAGATCGACAGTTTGGCGTAGTCAATGTCCAACCTGAGTTTGACACCGGCGTAACTGGCCTCGAAGGCGCCCGAGGAAAGTAATTAATGTCGACTGTTTCCCCAGACGAAGTGCAAACGCCTGCGCCTGAGCCAATGCCGGGTCGCGCTCAACATGTCAACTGGTCGACCGTGCCCGTGGAGCGACTTTCCGAGGGATTAGAACGGCAAATGGTAGTGGGCGAAAACCTGATGATCTGCCGCTTCCGCTTCGCGCCGTTTCTGGTTACTCCAGAACATGACCACCCGCATGAGCAAATGTCGCTAGTTGTGAGCGGGCGCGTGCGTTTCTTCATTGAAGGCGTGGAGAGGATCGCGTCCCCGGGTGACGTGCTTCACTTTCCCCCACACTGCTGGCATGGGGCAACCATGATGGATGAAGAAGTCGTGCTGATCGACATCTTCACGCCGGTCCGCGAAGATTTTCTTAAGACTTAGATGTAGTGGTAACTGATGCAGTTTGAATCCGGTGAGGCACGGAGGTGGCATGAAGTCAGTACCACTTCGCGGTAGAGACTTGTGAAAACTAGTTTGTAGGGGTGGCACTCCGTGGCTACCCCTCGTTGAGGTTGCGATATCCTCCAGAAGTTGTGGCGCGTTAAGAGGTTCTTAGCGCCAAAGGCGCGAAAGGTGACAGCCTGGGCCATCGGCCCAGGTAGACTCGTTTAAAGATTCCCAGCGCTGAAAGCGCGAAATGAGGGTGGACTTAGTGGAATCCCGAGGATTTTCAGTCGAGACGTGTTATTTCGCACCTTCAGCGCTTCCGGATTGTTATGACCTTACCCAGGGCGTCGCCCTGGGCTATCACATTTCGCGCCCTTGGCGCTGAGAAATGGGAGTTTTCACATAGTCTCTACCGCGAGCTGGTACCGACTTCGGACCACTTGAGAGCGATTGGCATCGGTCGATCATGTACTAATCAAACTGCACCAATACCTATCTCGCGTGATTTAGTGGATCGTTTGCTCATTTCTAAGGTAGAACATTCGCGGAAACAAAATGATTCTTGACTCATTCAAGTTAGACGGCAAAGTCGCGCTGGTCACCGGTGCATCCGCCGGACTCGGCGCGGCTATCGCAGTCGCACTCGCGGAAGCAGGCGCTGACGTCGCAGCACACGGCAACTCCCGCGCACCGGACTCAACCTGTAAATTAATCGAGAGCGCCGGACGCCGCGCGTTGCCGGTGTCAGGGGATCTCTCTGATAAAGCCGTGCCGGGCGAACTCATAAGACAAACGCTCGCCCACTTTGGCCAGCTGGATATTCTTATCAACAACGCGGGCACAATCCGCCGATCGCCCGCGGTTGATTATTCAGAGGATGATTGGACCACGGTAATCGAAGTCAACCTCTCGAGTGTATTTCGACTCTCGCAACTCGCCGGTAGGCACATGATCGAGCGCGGCAGCGGCAAGATTGTGAATATAGCCTCGCTGCTTTCATTTCAGGGTGGAGTCAACGTGCCCGCTTACTCGGCTTCGAAAGGCGGGGTGATGCAATTGACCAAAGCACTTGCCAACGAGTGGGCCAAACATGGTATTAACGTGAACGCCATCGCTCCCGGTTACATGAAGACGGACAACACAGCTGCTCTGCAAGCTGACGAGACGCGCAATCGGCAGATACTTGAACGCATTCCCGCCGGACGCTGGGGCGAGCCGCACGACATGGCCGGCCCCGCGGTGTTTTTGTCGTCGGCTGCGAGCGATTACCTGCACGGTCATGTGCTGGTGGTTGACGGCGGTTGGATGGGAAGGTAGAAGAAAAGCAGAAAGCACTAGGCAGTAAGCAGAAAACAGTAAGCAGTTTATAGGTCCTATTGGTCATATAGGTCCTATCGCAACTATTACCCATGAAGATTAAGTCAAAACAAGACTGCCGCTGGGATCTCATCTCTTTGGGCGAGGTGATGCTGCGGCTCGATCCCGGCTACGAGCGAATTCATACCACGCGTTCGTTCAAAGTGTGGGAAGGCGGCGGTGAATACAATGTCGCGCGCGGTCTAAAGCGCTGCTTTGGTTTGGACACTGCGATTGTCACCGCACTGGCCGATAACCCGGTGGGGCGTTTAGTTCAAGATCTGATGTATCAGGGCGGAGTGGATCAATCCCACGTGAAGTGGGTGAAGTATGACGGAGTCGGCCGAACTGTCCGCAACGGATTAAACTTTACCGAGCGCGGATTCGGCGTTCGGGCAGCGCTCGGCTGTTCAGATCGGGGTCATACCGCAATCTCACAGCTCCAGTCCGGCGACGTCGACTGGAAAAAGATCTTTGATGCCGCAGGTTCCCGATGGTTTCACACTGGCGGCATCTTCGCTGCACTTTCCGACACCACGCCTCTCATCGCCAAAGAATCAATGCTGGCCGCCAGGGAGGCAGGAACTATCATCTCCTACGATCTGAATTACCGCCCTTCCCTCTGGCAAGCCATCGGTGGGCAAGCGCGCGCCCGGGAAGTAAATCGTGAATTGGCGCCGCTGGTCGACGTGATGATCGGCAATGAGGAAGACTTCACGGCCGCGCTCGGTTTCGAAGTTGAAGGTATGGATGAACACCATTCGAAACTCGATGTTCGCAATTTTCAACGCATGATTGAACGAGCGGTGAATGAGTTTCCAAACTTGAAGGTGGTAGCCACTACACTGCGCCACGCGAAGACCGCGACCCGGAACGACTGGGGTGCGGTTTGTTACGCTGACGGCCAACTTCACCAGGCCTCATCACGTGAGGATTTGGAGATATACGATCGCGTCGGCGGCGGTGATTCGTTTGCCTCGGGATTGATATACGGATTTCTAAACGACAAAGGACCGCAGTGGGCGGTCGAATGTGGCGCCGCGCATGGTGCACTGGCGATGACTACTCCGGGAGACACCACGATGGTCACACTCGCGGAAGTCGAACGGGTAATGAAGGGGGGGACGGCGCGCGTGGCGCGCTAGAGACCGATGGAAAAAGTTTGGGTCCTGAAACGTATTGAAGAGGTGGGCGTGGTTCCGGTGGTGCGGGCTTCGTCGGCCGATGAGGCAATTGCTATTGCAGATGTAATCCGCGAAGGCGGCATTCCCATTCTGGAGATCACTATGACGGTGCCCGGCGCCATCTCGGTCATCGCTGAACTCAGCAAGCGCTATGGCGATGAAGTTCTGGTGGGCGCGGGCACAGTGCTCGACCCCGAAACAGCGCGGTCGTGCATTGCGGCCGGCGCTCAATTTATCGTTAGTCCGGCGCTCAACATACAGACCATCGAATTGTGCAAGCTGCAGAGGATAACGATCTTTCCCGGCGCCCTGACACCAACTGAGGTTGTCACCGCGTGGGACGCGGGCGCCGACGCCGTCAAAGTTTTTCCGTGTAGTGCCATGGGTGGCGCCAGTTACCTGCGCGCACTCAAGGCCCCATTGCCGGATGTGAAACTCGTTCCAACTGGTGGTGTGTCGCTTACCACCGCAAAAGATTTTATTGCGGCCGGCGCCTGGGCCATCGGCGTAGGCTCGGACCTGGTGAATACCAAAGCAATCAAGGCCGGCGATCGCGAATCGGTTGTCGCTGCAGCCAGGGCTTACGTTACTGCGGTGCGCGAAGCCCGCGCTGCGCTCCAGTAGTTCAGAGTACAGATTTAGCGTGCCCGGTGGCCACAGAACAGCCTAAAGGCTGGACTCTAAACACCCGTTGCCAGGCGTTTAGAGTCCAAGCTTTAGCTTGCGTGGGCAGCGACAGCCCAGCGAGACACAAGACAAATCTACTTTCGTAAATATCAAGTCAGCAGGAGGCATCATGAAACGCAAGGCATCAGCAGTTTGGCAAGGTGGACTGAAAGACGGCAAGGGCACAATCTCGACCGATAGTGGAGTTCTATCAAACACCCAATACTCATTCAGCACTCGATTTGAAGATGGGGTTGGGACCAATCCGGAAGAACTAATTGCTGCGGCCCATGCCGGATGTTTCTCGATGGCCCTATCCGGACAACTGGGCAACGCCGGAATGACCGCCGAGAGCATCAACACCACGGCCTCGGTTACCCTGGAAAAGACGGACGCCGGATTCACCATCACCAAGGTGCATCTTGATGTAACCGCCAAGATCCCAGGAGCGGAGCCCGGGGCTTTTGAGACTGCCGCCAATAACGCGAAGGCCGGCTGCCCCATTTCTCGTCTGCTGAAAGCCGAGATCACGATGGACGCCAAGCTCGAAGCGTAGAATTGATCCGGCCCCGCCCTTTCTCTGAGATGGATGGTTTTTGGGAGGGCTTGCGGCTTCGCCGCCTTCCGTGCGGTAAGGCTCAGCCTGACCGGGACGGGTTTAGAGTTCTTCAGAGGCTGCGCCTCCGCCGTGGACGGAGGCATAGCCTCGAAATTCAAAGCGTTCGCTACGGTAAGGCCGAGCCTTACCGCACGGAATGCGGCGAAGCCGCTCGGAAGAACTCACCTGTCCAAGGAGGTACTGCTGCACTTTGTGGCTCCCGTTCGTGGTACCAGTCATAATCAGATCCGTTTAGCGAGCAGACTTGTCCGTCCCCGCCCGACCGCGGTCACAAGTGCCCTCTCTAAACAACTACCGAAATGATAAGTGAGATATCTACACCCGCCGTTGTCGGCCAGGGCTCGCCTGATCTCGATCTCTCGGACGCCGAGCTGCGACCGATTGTTGAAGCTGCACTGCAATCCATAAAACCAGGCAGCCGCGTTCTCGCAATCATCCCGGACAAGACTCGCGACGACAACACGGACATTCTCTTCCCCATGGCCGCGGAGTTCCTGGTCCGAAAAAACGTCGCCCAATTCGACGCCCTGGTGGCCCAGGGCACTCACCCACCAATGACCGAGGCGCAGAAACGCGCCAAGATTGGTTGGGGCAGCGCCGGGATTCCGGGCCTCGACCGAATCTTTGATCACCAGTGGGACCGTTCCGACCAACTGGTCACGTTGGGCGAATTGAATGCGGACCAGGTCAGCACCTTAACTGGAGGACTGATTGAGGAGGCAGTTGAGGTGCGGCTCAACGCCCTGCTCGGTCCGGGCATCTATGACACGGTGCTGGTCTTTGGCGCCACCATGCCGCATGAAGTGGCCGGCTTTGCTGGTGGTGCGAAGTACTTCTTTCCTGGCGTAGCCGGCCCGGAGTTGACTCACATGACTCACTGGCTGGGCGCACTGGCAACTATCGAGCATGTTATTGGGCGCGTTGAAACACCGACTCGCCGCATGATCGAAGCCGCCGCCGACCTGGTGCCCGCCGAGGTTATTTCGTTCACGTCCGTGGCTACTCGCAACGGCGATTACTTACAGACCCATGCGCTTTTCGCCGGAGACATTAAGGGAGCGCTGAGAAGTGCCGCGGCGGTAAGCGCCCAGGTCCACATCAAATACACTGGACGAAAATACGCCCGGGTCGTAGCGCTACTCGACGAGCATTACGACGAGATGTGGGTAGGCGGCAAGGCCAGCTACAAACTTGGCGCGGTGATCGAAGATGGTGGCGAACTGATCATCTACGCACCACACTTAAACGCGCTCTCAACTACGCACGGCCGGCTGATTGAGAAGTATGGTTATGCGCCGCTGGAGACGGTGCGGGAGATGGTGGCCTTTTCGGATGAACTGCGCGCCAACTTGTGTATTGCCGCTCATCTGGCCCACGTGAGCTATGGCAGTTCACGTGATGCTGAAGGTAAGGTGATTCCGCGTTACGGCATCACCCTGGCTTCGGCAGTCCCGGCAGAAATTTGCCGTCGCGTTAACCTTGGATTTCTTGATCACCACAGCTTCAAGCGCGAGGATTACGAAGCTGACCCAAATACCTTCATCGTCGAAAACGCAGGCAGAGATCTTTACCTAGTTGAGCAAGCAGCGGGAAACTGAAAGTTTGGACAGGAGTTACATGATTTAAAAGAACTGTTCTTTCGCTGACTATCTTGTCAATCTGTTAATCCCGTCTAAATATTCCGCGCGACTTTCAAACACTCCTTGGTTTTGCTCCCGCTCGCAGTTACTTAAGCAAGAAGGATAAGAGCGATCGAAAACGCTCAAACTCGTTTGTAACCACATATGAAGCCAACGAAGGGTGAGACCCCTTCGACTCACAATATGTGCCCTCGAGTCGATTTACCTCTTCCCTTTCAACGACTCGGCTATCGCCTTTTCGGCCAGCGGGTTCATCACCTGATAACCCTGGGCATTGGGATGAAGTCCATCGTTGCTCAGTTCATCTTTCAAGAATCCTTTATCGTCATCCATCGCTGAGTAGTAGTCGAGGTAAGTCATTTTGTTCTCGGCCGCATACTTCTTCATCCATTCGTTGAGGGCTTTGATCGTCTCTGGCGGACGCCGCGTCGTTTGATTTCGGGGTTGTCCTTCGGCAGTTTTTTCGTAGTCACTGACGGGTAGCACCGACGCGAAGACAACTCGAATGCCGTGCCCACGAGCTAATTCGGCGATCGAAGTGAGATTGTTTTCGATAGCCTCGAGCGTCATCGGTCCGGTATTGCCAGCAATATCATTTGTGCCAGCGAGGATCACCACGACTTCCGGCTTCAAGGCAATGACATCAGGGCGAAAACGAATCAACATCTGCGGCGTGGTTTGTCCGCTAATACCGCGATTGACGTAAGGTTTGCCGGGAAAGAAGCCGCCATTAGCTGGGTTATGCCAGCCGTCGGTTATCGAATCGCCGAGGAACACCACGCGTTTCTCCTTCTTCTCGGGAGCGGCAGTCTTCGAGTTCTCGTCACGATAGCGCGCCAGGGCGGGCCAGTCTCTTAGCCGCGTCTCGAGACGTGTGACCATGGCTTTGGCCTGAGTGCATTCAGTTGATTCCGCACTCGCGGGTGAGGGGGACGGTGATGCGGTGGCATTTTGAGCGGCACAATCAGCTGCGGCAAATGCAATCCAAATCATGAAAGCGAGGCTAATAACAAACCTTAGGGGACGTATACTCTGGGCAGAAATTAATTGGGCCATTCTTAAAATAGGTTCTATAGGTCAATTGTCCTATAGACTAACCTCCTCCGTTTTTCGGTTGCTCTCGCCAGTACCAATCGCCGCCTGCATAACAGACTCTGGCGTCCACTCACCAATCGGTCTGGCTTCCGACAAGCGCCCGCGGCTCATCACCGCGAGACGGTCACACATCCCAAAAAGCTCCGGCAAATAAGAGCTCACCATTAACACGGCCTTGTTCTCCGCGGCCGAGCGAGCGATAGTTTCGTAGACTTGCACCTTGCTGCCGATATCAATGCCCCGCGTCGGTTCGTCAAGTAATAAGACGTCCGCCTCCTGGTGCAGTAAACGAGCAAGTGCCACCTTCTGCTGATTGCCGCCGGATAAAGTCTTGACTGCCTGGGCCACACTGCGGGCCTTTATCCCCAAGGCGTTGACCTGGGTCTGAGCTTGTTGGCCCTGGCGCGAAAGATTTAGCCACCCACGCTTCGAGCATGAGGAAAAGCGAGTCACAGTAACATTATCGGCAACCGAGAGGGTGACGCCGAGTCCTTCGCCTTTGCGGTCCTCGCTCAGATAACCGAGTCCCTGGAAGAGTCGCATCACCGGAGCACCGCCGCGTGCCGTGGTGGTCTTGCCTTTGAGGACAATAGTGCCAGACTGCGCTTCATCCAGGCCGAAGATGGTCCTCACCAGTTGCGTGCGTCCTGAGCCCATCAGGCCGGCGATACCGAGGATTTCACCGCGACGAAGCTCAAAGCTGGCGCCTTGCAAGGTGGGCGGAGCGGCCAGATCTTTCACTGCCAGGATCACGCTCGGATCCACCAGAGTCTCCCGACCTTCATCCCGTTCGAACTTCCGCGATGGAAACAGATTCTCGACCGGGCGCCCGACCATGTGGGTGATCAACTCTTCATCGCTGGTAGCAGCGATTTCTCCGGTGGCGACACTCTTTCCATCTCTGAGTACCGTAAAGCTGTCGGCAAGTTCGCGCACCTCTTCAAGAAAATGGCTGATGTAGATAACACTGAGACCCTCACTTCGCAACTTGCGGATGAGTCCAAAGAGGTGCTTGACGTCATCGCGCTGCAGACTACTGGTGGGTTCATCCATCAGGATGATTCGGGCGCGCGCGGCAAGTGAGCGACAGATCTCGACAATCTGACGCGCAGCCACGGATAGTTCCGCAACCTTTGTTTCCGGACGAATCTCCGGGTGCGGAAAAGTTTCCAGCACTTCCCGCGTGCGGTCGCGAAGTCTTTTGCGGTTGAGCCAGCCACCTCGCGAAGGCTCGATACCCATCATGATGTTCTCGGACACCGAAAGGTGAGGACACAAAGACAGTTCCTGATGGATGAGAGCAATGCCACGATCGCGTGCGTCGAGCGGTGTGGCCGGAATATAGGGTCGGCCTTCAATCTCCATGAGACCCCGATCGGGCCGCAACGCGCCGGCCAACACGTTCATCAGAGTGCTCTTCCCTGCCCCATTCTCGCCAATCAGCGCGTGGACTTCTCCCGGGCGCAACAGCAAACTTACGCCATCCAGCGCGACCGTAGCGCCAAAACTCTTTTCGATGTTGGAAAGCGAAAGGGTCGGCGGCGACAGATCCGATTTTCCATATGTCATGTTCCATTTCTCATTTGTCATCGGTTCAGGAATCTCTTGGTGGTCCCGATATCGACGGGGGAAAGCCCGCCTTGCGCAGCTCTTTGGAGTGCGGTGACCTGTCACCGCTTTGGCCTTCGGCGGCCTGACGCCGTAGTCCCCCAGAGTAGACCTAGCTAATCGTCGTCGCGACTGGTCGCGACTGACCAAAGCGGTGACAGGTCACCGCACTCCAAAGGGTCGCTCGTATTCACGCGGTTGCACGCGATGTTCGCCAGCGGTCAATGGCCACCGCAATGACAATTATTGCTCCGATAATGATTTCCTGAATGTAGTTGGGCCAACCAATCTGCTGGCAGCCGTTTCGCAAGAACGCCATGATCAGCGCGCCTATCAACGCGCCAAATATGCTGCCTTCGCCACCGCTCAAGCTGCCGCCGCCAATTACCACCGCAGCGATGATATCGAGCTCCGATCCGGCAGCCACCGTCGGGTCGCCCTGTCGTAAACGGGACATCTGCATCACGCCGGCCAGACCAAACAACAGGCCGGCCAGCCCATAGATCCAAATCTTCAAACGGTCGGTTGAGATGCCGCAGGCACGCGCTGCCAGCTCATTTGACCCAAGTGCAAAGATGCGCCGGCCGAACACCGTGTTTCGTAATATCACTGCCGCGACGACTGCCAAAAATATCGCTACCCACACGCCCGGTGCGACCAAGAGCCAGGCAGGTTTGGGAAACGTTACCAACAGATCGTTGACCCAGGTCTCGGGAACGTTGACGGTTTGTTGACCCGCAAACCACTTAGCGGTACCTCGCGCGATGCCGAGCATGCCGAGGGTCGCAATGAAGGGCACGACCTTCAAGCGCGTAATCAGCAGCCCGTTAACAGCCCCCACCAACCCTCCGACTAGAATTCCAGCTGCAATCGCCGTTGCGGGCGACATGCCGGAGTTGAGACCGAGGGCCGTGATCACGCCAGTCAGGGCGATTACGGATCCAACTGAAAGGTCGATCCCACCACCGATGATGATTAGGGTCATGCCAATCGCCCCGATCGCCACAATCACTGTCTGGGCGAGCACAATTCGCAAATTAAACGGAGACAAGTATCGCGCCGGCGATTCCATCAGGATGGAGAAAATGAGGATTACGAGGAGCAGCCCCAGTATGGGACCAACCCAGTTGAGCCATTTCTGGATGGTGCCCGAAAGCTGCAGCGTACGATTGTGTCTGACTTCAG
>JANNJZ010000179.1:0-8610 GCA_031396065.1 Pyrinomonadaceae bacterium
CCTTCCCACCGTAAATTTCGGCGTTCCTGGTGATGCGCTCTGTGAGAACGTTTGCCATTGTGGTCCGTCTGTTCAGGCTATTGCTACTCGGGATTCTAACACGACGCTGCCTCGGTCAGGAACGTTTTGCCCTTTGCCCTTAGCCCTTCGGCCTTTGCTTCCGATTCGCAATCCGAAATTCGAATTCCGAAATTCAGTGTCGATTTTTCCCTTGACTACTTCTTCGCATCTAGAATAGAGTCCGCGCGCCTTGCAACATCATTACGTACCGAGACTCGCACTACCTCAAAACTCAACTCGGAACCAAGTATTGAATGACATCTTTCCTAACCTCTCGAATCCCTGCTGGTAGGACTTCATAAATAATATGCCTCGCTATCGGTTCCTTCTCTTACTCGTAATGCTTCTTGCAATACTCGGTAGTTGCCGTTCCCGTTCAGTCCGTCCTTTCACAGTTTTTACCATTGCAGTAATTGGTGATGGAGTGCCTGGCCCCGTCCAATCTGGCAGAGTTTACCCATTAAATAGGGCACAAGGTCGAGATATGTGGTCAGGAGCTAAGGCAGCATTTGAAAAATCGCCTAGGTTGAGTGGAATTAGGGATCTCGTTGTCTTAGAACCCTACGACGATGGAGGGAATGCAAGCGAGGCTCAACGGATTGCGCGTGAAATCCAATCTCAGCCAAACGTAATCGCTGTAATTGGGCATGCCACATCTGAAACAACAAGGGCCGCTGCGTGGCTATATAACGAAGTAGGTATTCCGCTTGTCATGCCAATAGCTACCAGCCCAAATGCAGTCTATCCACCGAATGCAAAACCGATCGAGGAGAATCGCCTTCAGAACTGTGTGAGATTGCCTCCCAGCGATGATCGAGTCCAGGCGCCTGCAATTGCCGTACTGGTCAGAAACAAGTTATCGCCGACACCTAAAAGAATCGCATTGCTTCGAGATATGTCGAAGGATACCCCAGATTATTCTGGACCTCTATATGACCGGTTAGACAAGTTCTTCCCAGAAATAATTAAGCGACAGAACGTCGATGTCGGAACAACCAATTTTCAGACCGTTGTGGCTGGAATAAGAGAAGAAACTTCGGATCTCATTATATTCTGTGGTTACGGAACAACGGCTGTTCGTTTGTTTCAAGCTTTGAGGACCGAATACGCTTCTGTAAGTCTTGAAAGCAGGCCTAAGATCATTCTTACCGACGGCTGCCGAATTCCCGATCTTGATACAAGGGGATTCGACACTTACCTGACCTTTCCACTCCCCAGTATCAATTCCTTGAATGTTCAAGAAAACGCTGACTTTAGGATTCTGGCAGAAACAATTCAAAACGATCAGAGGGAATCGTATCAACTTGATAGCTATGATGCGATGCTCATGATAGGCGAAGTCATTGGGAAATGTAGACACGAGCTATCCAGATTGTGCGTCCGTCAGCAACTATTAAAAGTGCAAGATTTTCGTGGAGTTGTCGCGACCTACTCCTTTCGGAGCGGAGAAAACATTGTTCCTACGTACTATGTTTACCACCAAGGCTCAGACGAGCAGACCATTGCCAGCGAACTCAAGGTCCTATATGAGATTCAACCAAACGAAATTAGAAACTACATTGAACCCAACCCATAGGACGAAGCAACCTTGCTCAGATCCATCCTAAAGCTGCTGATCCTCCACGTGAAGATAGGTTTCCGGTGGCGCCTCATACTGGTCGACATAGTTGCGTTAGGTGTCGCTGTCATTGAGATCATCAGATTTAAGTCGTACGGGCTAGACCTAGCTAGTGCGTTGAGATTAGTCCCTCAGATTTTGAGCCTTAGTTTCCTTCTCAATCTCGCCCTATTTGTTTTCATTGGACTTTTTGTAGTTCCAGCGTTCATCGGATTTATTCTGCTCTTAGGAGGGCGCGCTCTAAGGCTCAATCGAAACAAGACTCAAATCAAGATCATCCACCTGAGCGGCCTCCTGATAATTGTCGTTTACCTGATCCTCGGCTCGGCGATGCAGGTTTCTTCTGGATACATGGTCTACGAAGGAATACATACTTATGCCTTTTCCTCCTCTCTCCTCGATCTTTCAAGATTTTCAACGATCACTGTTGCTTTCTTCGGCCTAGTTTTGTTCGTGGCCCCGCCCGCCTTTAGCTGGTTCCTAGAAAAGAAGAAGCCAGCGCTCTTGGAAGACTATGCCGCCAGACTCTATCTAGCTGACTTGGGTGGAGATTTTTATCCCAAGTTCATCGGGAAAAAAGCCAATTTCAATTCAGGTGCGATGGCTCCTGAGATCCGATTTGTCAAAAGGTATGCAGCGCGTCTCGCCCAACGCTACCAAGAGTTACTACCTGGTTCTCGGGCCGCAGGTACTTATTTGCAGCAACTAATACTTGATTGTGAGCTTCTCTTAAGCGCACTCATCCTCGAGCTACCATCCCAGGACCTACCTCGAATTGATTTTTTCTCCAGTACAAGTCGAGCACTTGAGGTTGCGCTACTTCAAGTGGTGGGCGCTAAGAAAATCCTACTCTCTCCCTACGAGCATCCAGTTGAGTCGAAGATCGGTGAATGGTTGAGCTATGTTGAAGGCTCGATGATCAGACGAATCGAATTCAGTGCCGAAGACTTTCAACTTCACTGGAATTTTCAGGAAGACAAGATCGTCGACGAATTTAAACGTCACGCTAGTACAGCGGCTCTGCCTATTGTTGTTGTTATAAGCGAAGTTTGCTACGCGACGGGTTTGCACATACCAATTGACCTGCTCCTAAAACGCTTCTTTAGAGAGGTTGAGAGAGAAGATGTCGTCGTTATCGTAGATGGCGCACATGCAGCCGGCAATGGGCGTATGGACTTGAAAGTGGATTTTGATTACTACGTATTCAGTACACACAAATGGCTATTCTCCCCAGACCCCTGCGGCGTTCTGTTGACTGCCCGTAGACGATTAGGGCTCAATTCGCCTTACGATGGTTCTTCAAGAAACGCTCTATCAGAGACGACCGTCAATTTCCGATCCATAGCCGGACTACGGGCGAGCCTCGAATTAATTAACAAAGTTGGATGGGAGAAGATATGGGACCGGTCGTGCCAGCTCAGAGACCACTTAATTTCAAAACTCGGTGAGAAGTTCGAAGTTGTAGGGAGTGAGACAGGCCTTCCGGCATCTCATATGCTATCGATTCGCCCTAGGATTGGCTTGCGTTGGGACTACGAAGATTTTCGGGGTCTGGCTGGTTATTTTGCCAACAAAGATATCAACGTACAGGTCATAGCCATTGATCCTAAAATGCCTTGGATCAGGATAACCTTTCCATATTTCATTGAATTCCAACAAGTAAATAATCTTCTTGACGCGATACATGGCGCCCTTAAAAGCTAATGTCGTAAATGCTGCGAGATAGTAAGAGATTCGAAGACTGGTGTGCTGAACCGCTTGGAATCCAAGCGTCTAGATAACTCAGAGGGACAGAACGCCGCCATCATCAGTATCCTTGTCGATCGCTTCACTTTGTTCATTCTCGTTTATACGCTGTTTGGGTGAGGCTTCTAACTTGTCAGCACTCACATGAATTACATTTTTCTCCTCTCCCCGTTTAAGGCGGCTCCGTCTCGGCCTTAGGGTGCTTGACGCGAGCGGCGCGATGAGGCGCTCGTAGAGGCCGAAGAGGTGTTCGACGCGGTCGCGGTCGCCGGTGAATGGAGCTGGGCGGTAGAGTTTGTCGACGGCTTTGTCGAGGTCCTGATGAGCCTTGCGCAGCTGGTGCGGCATGACATCGACATCGTAGAGATCGGCGAGGGTCGAGTTTGGAAACTGTGCACGCGCATCGAGCACTGACTGAGCAAGCGCTCGAATCTTTTCGCGCTGTTCGTCAGTTGCGTCGGGCCACGGGAATGTGTTGTAAACGACGCCGATTGAATATTGGAAGTCGCTTTTGATTCGCCCTCCGACATACCTAAGCCAAGCCATGTGAATACGCGACGTCAAAATACCAAAGTGCCAGAGATCCGCATCCTTAAGAAAACGCAACTTGTTACTGGGAATTATTGGAGGCTCTAGCCAACCGATGGGTAAGTATTCTCTTGTTTCCGAACTGTTCTCTGGGACAGCCAGAAAAGGCCTAGTCGGAATGACAGTGACGTGAAATGCAGTCGGTGTATTCGCAAGCGACCGTGCCGAAATGCCCGGAGGCTTGGGCTCGCTATCTGGCTTCTTCCTCGGTGGCAGCTCTCCACGACGGTATTGTTTGACAGCCTGAAGTCGCTCAACAATCGTCGGCATCGCGAGCAATTCGGTAGGCGAGGCATTTTGAAGCGCCAATATCCAACGGCCTCGCCCTTGGAGATATTCGACACCGCCGATAAAGGGACGCATGAACTTGTCAGCCTTCGGTTCGGCTGCCAAAAACGTTGCTCTTTCGAAGTCATCAAAGATCAGGTAGCCCCCATCGATAGGTTTTGAACCGATGACCATTTTCGGCGCTCCACTCAAGGAGCGCGAAGTCTCTTCGATTACAAGATGCCGATTGAGAAGCTTGCTTGCGTCAAACAGATAGGGCGAAAGGACTGCATGTGTGCTTTCAACGGGGTCACCGTTGATGTCGTCATAGCTGAAGAGGCGTTTGATCGCCGGCTCCTGCGCGCGGCGACATAAGCCAACGATTACTACGTGTACATGCGCCATGCCGCGTGCGTCGCTACCCCAAGCGAAGGTGCGATGAGCAAAGGTAATTTCCAAACCGCAGCGGTCAAATAGTATCGGCCAGAGCTGCGCGACCTGTTCGCCTTGCGTGATTGAGTTAGTAGCGACGAAGCCGATGCGCGCTGGTGATAGTCGCAAATACTCACCAGCCGTTATGAACCAAGCCGTGACGTAGTCGAGTGTTCCCCCACTGCCGCCGAGTTGAGCTATATGCCGCACTTGCGTTCGCTGCTCGGCAGTCTGGTACTTAGCGCCTCCAAATGGCGGATTGCCAAGGACGTAGGAACAATCTGCGGGAGCTATCAGATCGGACCACTTAATCTCTAACGCGTCGGCATTCAGAATGTGCGGCGATTTCTTAAGGGGAATGCGAGCGTAGCTTTCGCCAAACTCCAGCGACAGTCGGTTGTTCATGATGTGATCCATCATCCAGAGGGCCACCTCGGCAATGCGAGCCGCGAACTCACCCAGCTCAATCCCGTAAAACTGATCGACATCAATCCGGCTCATCTTGGTTACGTCCAGCTCCAGTTGGCCGCTCTGGCGCTGGACCTTGAGCAACTCGATTTCCAATTGTCTGAGTTCTCGATAAGCAATGATGAGAAAGTTGCCGCAACCGCACGCGGGGTCGAAGAAGCGCAGAGTCGCGAGCTTCTGATGAAAAGTGTCGAGTGCTTTGCGCCGTCCGCCATCGCGGCGCTCGGTTAATTGTTTGAACTCGGCTCTCAACTCATCGAGAAAGAGCGGCTCGATGACCTTCAGAATGTTCCTTTCGGTTGTGTAATGCGCGCCTTGCCTGCGACGTTCTGCCGGAAGCATTACAGATTGGAAAAGCGATCCGAATATCGCAGGTGAGATTGCGTCCCAATTGAAAGTGCAGGCGCCAATTAGGAGATTGCGCATGCTCTTATTGAAGGCAGCTATTGGTAAGCGCTCTTCAAATAACTGGCCGTTGACGTAGTCGAAATTTGCTAAGTCTTGATCCAGCGCTTGCTGGCGCTGCTCGCGCGGTGTGTTGAGAACGTCGAAGAGATTATTAATCCATTGGCCGGTGTCGCTACCGTCAGGATTAGTTCGCTCGGTGATAAGGGTCGAAAAGATGTCACGCGGTTCAAAGATTCCCGTGTCGTCCGCAAACAAGCAGAAGACTAGACGCACCAGGAACTGCTCCAGATTATGGCCGATGTAGCCGGACGTTTTGAGAGCGTCATGGAGCTGACCCATCAACTCGGACGCTTCGATGTTTACCGGATCCTGATCGCGGAAGGTTCGTTTCTGAACGCCGAGAATAAAGGCGAAGTCTTCTACGTGTTCATGAAGCTGATGGAGGGCGAAACGGACGTGCTTGTTTTCGTCAAGATCGTAAAGCTCGAACGTCTGAAAGTCGCTGACCATCAGATATCGAGGTAGTTCCTGTTCCTTGAGACCGGGAAAATAATCGAGTGCCTGCTGCTTGGCGCGAATCAGATCGCGGCCAGCGCTCTTCTGTTCAACCAGTAGGACGCCTTTCCAAAACAGATCGATAAAGCCGCGCGCGTCGCCGAGACGTTTTACAGGTTCTTCAAAACTGGCAACACGCCGGCGGGTGACGCCGAAGATTTCGAAGAACTCGTTGTAGAAGGTTTGGCTTTCGCCCTTCTCGTAATGGGCGAGCTTCCACTCATCGGCAAAACGCGCGGCGCGAACTCTGATTTCGTTCCAGCTAAGTCGCATGAGGGACCCTCAAATTGCATGAAGTTATAGCAGACAGAGGCCGGGCGACGTAAGTGCATCGGTACGGGGGATACGCCTCTTTGGAGTGCGTGCGACCTGTCGCCGCTTTGGTCTGCGGCGGCCCGGCTCCGCTTGATGTGCAGCGAATACAATGCTTCGAAGGAATGCTTGTCTTGTGAGGACGATACTTGAACTCTACTCACAAAAAGCGGCGTCTAGCCGCCGCGGACCAAAGCGCCGTCGAGCCGGCGCACTCCAAAGGGTTGAATCCGTTAGTCGATGGTCGGCGGTCGGCCTGCGCGACGAAATTGATTGCCGAGCGGTTTGAGGTTGAGGATATAATTCGCCACTGATTAGTAAAGTCATTATTGCAGGAGCGACGAGTGATGAAAGTGAAATTGCGCGACGTTGTTGACGGCTTGGAGATGCAAGCAGACGAGATGACTGCGTATCTCAATAAGCGGACGGGGGAGCTGGTTCCGACCACTGACGAGGAGCTGTCGGCGGCTGAAGAGGAAGAGGATTTGGATGACTACCCTGAGTGGCAAAGGGAATCGATTCTGAAGGCGAAAGAGATCCTGGGGTCGGAGGATTGGATTGCGTTGCCGGAGAAATACGATATTAACGACTACGCCATCATGGAAGAGTTTTGCCGCTCGATTGCGGATGCGGAACTATCAGACAGACTGCTGAGCACGATTCGAGGCAGCGGCGCGTTTGGCCGCTTTCGGGCCGCGGTTGATGGGTTGGATCTGCGGCAAGAGTGGTTTGACTTCCGGGCCACCGAACTGGAAAGGATTGCGGTGGAGTGGCTTGATGAGAATGAGATTGAGTTTGAGCGAGAGAGCAAAACTGGCACGGCAGCTTAGAGGCCCAGGCTTATCGGGAAGAAACCCAGGGGAAAGGGGAACGGGTAACGGGAAACTGAAGAGTTATCCTTTAACTGAAGATTTCCGATCGATGATGGTCTCGGTACATCCGGCCTCGGCTCTGCTCCCAGGTACCTACCCGACATCCGCAAGGTGGTTGAAGCCCAAGGTGCTGTGAATTACGCTGAAAGCGTTCGCTAATTCCAGCCCAGGGTTGCGCTTTGGCAACCCTGGGGACATGCATTCATTTCTTGAAGACGCAACTCTGAAGGAGTTGCGTCGCCTTTCGCCAAGTGCAAAGTAGTCGAAAACTCCTTCAGAGTTGCGAAAAACCTCTTGTGGATCTTTTGAACCCAGGGTTGCAAAAGAGCAACCCTGGGCTGGAATTAGCGAACGCTTTCAGCGTAATCCCGTAGCACATGGAGTTTTTCACACAATCTCAACCCTGTTGTGGTACCGAGTTCTGACACCCGTCCCGGGTGTGGAAAAACGCTCGCTGCATTCCGGTGGTCTGCGCTGCGCTGCGACCACCGGCTACTGCCTGCCAGCCTTTCGGGCTGAAATCAGCTCGCTCCGGCGCGAGTTGAGTCAGGAATTGAAGACGAAATTGATTGTCGGGCCGTTTGAGGTTGAGGATATAATTTGCCGCTGATTAGCAAAGTCAGAATTGCAGGAGCGATGTGGGATGAAGGTGAAACTGCAGGACGTGATTGACGCGATGGACGTGCCGAACGATGAGGTATCGGCACACCTGAACAAGCGAACGGGGGAGTTGATGACTCTTTCTACCGAGGAATTCGATGCAGTCGAAGAAGGGGAAGATTTGGCCGACTATCCGGAGTGGCAACACGAATTAATTCTGAAGGCCAAAGAGATCTTGGAATCTGAGGATTGGCTTGAGTTGCCATCGAAATTCGATATTCACGAGTATGCCATCATGGAAGAGTTTTGCCGCTCGGTTGCCAACCCCGAGATCTCAGACAGACTGCTGAGCAGTATTCGAGGCAGCGGCGCATTTGGCCGGTTTCGAGGCGCGATTGAGGCGCTGGATCTGGAGCAAGCCTGGTATGACTTCCGCGCTGGCGAACTGGAAAGAATTGCCGTTGAGTGGCTCGAGGAGAATGAGATTGGGTTTGAGCGAGAGAGCAAAACTGGCACGGCAGCTTTGACAAAAAGTCGAAATTGAAACTCTGAGCGGGCTCACCAGCGGTGGATACCGAGTCCCAGCCCGCGGTAGCGGGCGATAGCGTAAAGCCTGGGGTGGAGCGCAGCGGAACCCCAGGTTAGTTGGTTCAAAGACAATGTTAGCCCGCGGTAGTGGGCGAC
>JANNJZ010000228.1:0-6045 GCA_031396065.1 Pyrinomonadaceae bacterium
GAAAGTTTATTATCTGCCTTACCAGGTTTGAACTTGTGCTGCCTGCTTTGGAGGATACGGCTTGGGCAGGGGACGCCGCGGCCTGAAGCCAAACTCTGAACATGCGCTGCTTGGTGGTGCTGTCGCGAGCGTCAAAGGCCATGATGGCGAGATTTGCAAACAGCAACATCGCGAGCCAGATGGGCGCCCGTTGCCGAATCTCTCTTTGGGTGCGAATAGCTGCCATGTGGTAAATAGTAAATGGTGAATGGTAAATGGTGGTGACTTAGGTCCCTTTTATTTACTATTTACCATTTACTCACTCTTTCAGTGTTCAAATGCCATGAGCGCTTCTTACGCTGCCGACTGCCTCCTGCTCCTGCCTCCTGCTTCTACATTCCGCTGGTCATCGTGTTTTCCCACTTCACTCGTTTGAGGAGATCAAAGTCGGAAAGCATTTTGCCGGTTCCGAGCACAACCGAGGCGAGCGGATCGTCAGCCAATGAAACGGGCAGGCCGGTTTCAATCGAAAGCCGCTTGTCCAAATTCTTTAACAACGCGCCCCCGCCCGTCAGTACTATGCCGCGCTCAACGATATCGGCTGAAAGTTCCGGTGGCGTTCGTTCCAGTGCGACGCGCACCGCATTAATGATGGTGGAGATAGAGTCGGCCAGCGCTTCGCGAACCTCTTCGTCCGTCATCGTAATTGTCTTTGGTATTCCCTCAATCAGATTTCGCCCGCGAACTTCATAAGAGAGCGGCTCGTCCAGCGGATAGGCGGATCCCAATTCAATCTTGATTGCTTCGGCCGTTCTTTCTCCAATCAGGAGATTATATTTTCGCTTAATGTAGGAAATGATTGCCTCGTCCATCTCGTTGCCGGCGACACGCACAGCGCGCGAGTAGACGATCCCACTCAAACTAATGACGGCGATGTCCGTCGTTCCGCCACCGATATCAACGACCATGTTGCCATGGGGTTCGGTAATTGGCAGTCCCGCTCCGATTGCCGCTGCCATTGCTTCTTCAACCAGATAGACCTCGGAAGCTTTGGCGCGATAAGCCGAGTCTTCAACCGCTCGTCTTTCTACTTGAGTAATTTCAGACGGGATGCCAATGACGACTCGAGGGCTAACCCAAGTTTTTCCGTTGTGCGCTTTGCGAATGAAGTGCTGGAGCATCTTCTCAGTCACTTCGAAGTTTGCGATCACCCCATCCTTCATCGGCCGGATAGCAACAATATTCCCGGGCGTCCTTCCCAGCATTTCCTTCGCATCACGGCCCACGGCCTCAACCTGGTTCGTGATCTTATTGATTGCCACTATCGAAGGCTCTGAAACAACAATGCCTCGCCCCTTCGCATAGACGAGTGTGTTAGCCGTTCCCAGGTCTATGGCTAGATCACTGGAAAACAGGCTGAAAATCGATTTGAAAGCCATTTAATTATCTCTTCCCTGAATGTAAATATGAGAGCATTGCCGGGTGGGTGAACTTAAACCGAATCCCGGCACGGTCAACCCGCGCAGGGGTGGTTCGTCGTCCTGGGGTAAAAACGTTGCGCAGACAATCCCCCACGTTAACGGGAGACCCCACCAGGGCGCCTTACCACTTACCGACTACTCGTCCAGCACCAAAACTAAGTCCAACGAACCAAGATAGCTGATCTTCGATCATTGCGCTATCACGAAAAAGGCTTTTCGTCGCTGGTTTCAACGATATCTGTGCCTGGACTAACTTCCTGAAGGATTTTTGGGCCTTGTCCGGACGCGGTCGAGAAGCGAATGCAGTTTTTGTTGGCAGCCTTTGCCTCGTACATGGCCGTGTCGGCGCAGGCAATCAGCTGTTGCGGAGATGAGGCATGGGCGGGAAAAGCGGCGACGCCGAAGCTGGCGGTCAGCGACAACTTCAAATTTCTCCCACCACTGAAATGATGTCGCCCGATCTTCTCCCGAATGCGCTCCGCGACAGTGCACGCCAGTTCCACCGCCGTGTCCGGCAGTACGATTACAAATTCATCTCCGCCATAACGAGCTACGGCATCGGTATCTCGAATTGAAGAGAGAATGACTGCGGCCATTTCCATGAGCACGTGGGAGCCCGCCAGATGTCCGTGAGCGTCGTTTACGCGTTTGAAGTCGTCGAGATCCAGAAATAGCGCCGACACACTTGAACCGTAGCGACGAGCGCGCCGGATCTCATTCAACAGAAACTGTCGCAGGTAGCGCGCATTGTGGAGCTTGGTCAAATCGTCAGTTTGCGAGAGTCGCTCAGCTTCGCTAATACGCACGGCGTTGGCGAGGGCTGATGCGATTGGTAACGCGAGCGCATCAAGAATCGCGACTTCCTGCTTCTTAAAGGAATTTTGCGTTCGAATTCCTTCCATCACTCCCAGGATCCTCTCGCCACAAACCAGAGGTACCGCTACCACGTATCGGTCGCGCTCCTTCTTCTTGAGAGTTCCCAATCCCGCAGCCGCCAACTTCGCCGCCTTCGACTCGGAACCGGGTCGCACATCATCGCCCCCCAGTAAAAGCCGCCGCCAATCATCCGTCTCGGTGGCGAACTGTTCATCGCTTGCCTTGCGTACGGCAATCGCTTCCAGAGTTGACGTCTCCGAGTCTTTCGAATCAGAAATTAGGTAGATGGTCCAACAGTCTGCGTCTACCAGCACGACGAGCCGGCCAACTGCCTCATGCGCGGCGCTATTTTGATCGCCGATGAAATGTAGAGATGAAACGAGTTCAAAAGCCGCGCGCAAACCACTTGCTTTCATGCGAGCGGGAAGCAAGTAGGCTCCAGCGTTCTCCGGAGGGCGAACCAACGCAGGCAGTTTCAACTCGCCGGTCGTTCCGTGGCCCTCAATCTCCCGCAAAATAGCTGGTAGCTGGGCGGCTTTGTCGGCAATAGCGCGAAAGCCCAATCGCTTTAGGGTGGCGCCATCAAGGCTGCGAAGAGTCACTCCATGAAATCCACTCAATTGCCGGCGGCAGGCAACCAGCGGCGTCCCCGGCCAAAAATTCTTTGCATGCTCCATCGCCGCGTGAAGCTCGACCATGTCTGCGCCATTGACTACTTCATAAAGCACGGCGATTGGTGGTCCATCCGGGTGAGCGCCCACTTGTTGACTGACGCTGGTGCTCTTCCGCCGACTCATGGCTGCTTCTATCTCGGCCTCGCGTAGTCCCTCAATCAAGGTTTGTACGCCAGACAGCCTCAGGGCCTCGATCAGCTCGTATGCTGGTGCTTCGTGGGCGTCGGTTAGAAGTATGACGTGCCTGTACATTAGATCTTTAACCGTGGTCGACGAGTTCTATCCTTTTGCGGAGTTGGAACGGCCGGACAGCGATAAACGATATGGCGTGCTATTTCCGCGTGGGTCTGCTGCCTCAATAGTGATCTCGTTCGCGCCCGTCGGAGCAGCCGTTTGAATTTGAAAGGAGCCTTCAGTGGGTACAATGGTCTCTCGACCTGCGACTCGAATCCTGGTACCAGGTTCGGACCGGCCGCGAACCAGGTAGACACGACCCCAGAGCAATTCGGCGGTGAGATTCGAAACGGGAACGCGCGAGCCGGTCCCACGCGTAACTACAATGAATTTCCGAGGCTCGCTCCAGTCGCTGGTCTGGCCGGTTGCGGCGGTGGCGCGAACGCGCCAAAAGTAAACTCCCGGCCGCAGGTCGCTGGCCGCGAATTCGTTTGAGGCAAGCTGGTCTCGTTCGATGACCTTGCCGTCAGCGACGAAGAATGGAGATGTGGCCACTTCTACTCGATAAAAAGCGGCAGCGCCTGACTGGGGCCGCAACCATCTCAGCGAGATATTGGCAGAGCCGTTTTCACCGGCTGAGACTCGTTCAAGTTCCCCGGGTTCAGACGGCATTGGCATGTCGAGGAGTGGTTGGGGTCGTGAAATCGTTCCGGAAGGATTGACCGAAACGTACTCACCTCCATGAAGGATGGTTTTTTCTCCGTTGCGGTCGGTGGTTTCGATGGCGCCGGTATTAACGCGAATTTCCTCAGTGCCGCCAGGATCAACTCCAAAGCTGGCTCCTGTTTGCTCGCCCATCTTGTTTTTTGTTTTGGGTGTCTCGACAACGTTGATGGTTCCTTCAGGTAGTTTCTCGGTCCGTACCGACATCTGCCCGCTGTCAACCACTACGTGCACGTTGGTCTTTTTGCCATCATCGCCGCTGGCGTTGTCGCGAATAATAATCGTGCTGTTCGGTCGAACCACCAGGGTGGAGCCGTCAGCCATGCTGACTCGGGCTCGACCGCTTGCTTGTGTCTGTACCGTATCGCCTGGATAAAGTTCGGTATCACTGCCCGGAACAATAGTCTCGCGCGTGGCTGCCCGAATGACGCGCACGTCTCCTTCGAAGGAGACGAGCCGGGCCCCGGCGGGCATTTTTACCCCGGCACCGACGTTTTTGAGCGGGTTGCCATACTTCCAAACGTAAAGCGCACTGGCGCCAGCCAGCCCGCAAACGACCAGCAGAGCGACGCCCAAATAGATGACACGCTTCTGTATCACCCACCAATCAAAATCAAAGCGACCGGTTTTTTTACTCATCTTTTTGAAGCTATTGTGAACTGAGGGGCAACTACCAGGCGCGAGACTCTCTCGATGGTCAGGTGCGGTGGACGAGCACCTGATCAGGCTTTCAAGGTGTGAAGTCGGGCAAACCGTTCAACAGCAGGTATACATCAATTCGCGGCAGAAACCAGCAACCAGTTGGAATCTAGCACAACGGCAAGAGCGCGTTCAAGCAAGTTTGCTAGCGGGACCGGTTTCAGCTAATGCGATTGATTTCGAAAAGGCAGACAGCCTCAGCGGCGTTTGATATTTTCGAGGTCATCTTTCAAGGCATCGTTCTCATCCGCCCCGAAGGTGGAACGGACACCCGCCAACTCGCCAACTGAGTCCTCAAGCTGTTTACCGGGCGACAGATCGTCGTCTTCAAAAGGCGGGTCGAAACCTTCAGGCAGATCCACTTCGATATCCATCTCGGCTTGCTTGGCCCAGATCAGTGAAGCAACGACAGAGCTCAGCAGCACCACAGCTACGAAGACAAGCGAAATCCAGATGGGAATATGAATCCCGACTGCAACCACCAGCATCTTGGCGCCGATGAAGGTAAGCACAATGGCCAGGCCCATCTTGAGGTAGTGAAACTTCTCGACTACGCCGGCCAGCAAAAAGTACATCGAGCGCAGACCGAGAATTGCGAAGACATTTGAGGTGTAGACAATGAAGGTGTTGGTAGTAATGGCAAAGATGGCCGGAATGGAATCGACCGCAAAAACCAGGTCTGTCACTTCGACAATCACCAACACGAGCAGCAGCAAGGTTCCCGTCAGCTTGCCGTTAACCCGGGTAAAGAAATGTTCTCCTTCATAGGTACGGGTTAGCGGAATATAGCGCGTCACCAGGCGGACCAGGAACATTTCCTCGGGCTGGATGTCGGTATCTTCCTGCCGAAACATCCGGAGTCCCGTGTAGACAAGGAAGGCGCCAAAGATGTAGATGATCCAGTGGAAGCGAT
The DNA here is from genome assembly GCA_031396065.1 of Pyrinomonadaceae bacterium. Taxonomy (GTDB): domain Bacteria; phylum Acidobacteriota; class Blastocatellia; order Pyrinomonadales; family Pyrinomonadaceae; genus PSRF01. The sequence continues at coordinate 5,520 of JANNJZ010000228.1, forward strand.
TGATCAGAGCGGCGCCCACGAAGATCATGGTCAGGCGCATCACCAGCGCACCCATTACGCCCCAAAACAGCACCCGATGTTGGTATCTCGCGGGAACCTTGAAGTAGGAGAAGATCAGCAGAAAGACAAAAAGGTTATCGACCGAAAGGGAGAGTTCGATCAAATAACCGGTGACAAACTCCAACCCGCGCTGGGAACCCTGGTACCAGAAAACGATTCCGGCAAAGATTGATGCCAAGCTGATCCAGACGACACTCCAGATCGTGGCTTCACGATATGTGATTGAGTGAGCTTTGCGATTAAAGAGGCCCAGATCGAGGCCCAGCATGAACAGGATAAAAAGAGAGAAGCCGATCCAGAGAGCGGTTGAGCTGCTGATTGGGTCCATTCGTGTAAATAAAATAGCATTCGGATCGTAAAGCGGCAATCGGGCACAAGTTTAGGTGGTGTCCTAGTTTGAAATTATCTCTCTGTGTAGCAAACGTCCAACTTCTTGTTTTTTCAGCAAGAAACTAAGCTGCTAAAA
>JANNJZ010000334.1:0-2049 GCA_031396065.1 Pyrinomonadaceae bacterium
AACGGCACGACTAACGGTGCGGCTGATCCAAAGAGCAGCGGCACGGCCACGGCCAGCTTTACCATTACTGCGGTCAACGATGCGCCGACGGCGGTCGATGACGTGCTGCCGAATATAATTGAGGACTTTGGACCGCGGGCAATTGCGTTTTCAGCTTTGACCGGGAACGATATCAAAGGCCCGGCCAACGAAAGTGGTCAGACCCTGACGGTGATCACGGTGACCGAGTCAATAGGTGGGAACGTGGTCTTCCTGGTCCCGGACTTTGTCGTATTCACGCCGACGGATAACTACTTTGGACCGGCGGGTTTCAAGTACACCGTTGAAGACAATGGCACCACCAACGGGGTGGCTGACCCCAAGAAGAGTGGCACCGCCACGGTTAGCTTCAACATTACCGAAGTCAATGATGTGCCGACGGCGGTCAATGACACGCTGCCGGACGTGGCCCAGAATTCGGGAGAGCGGACGATACCGTTCGCCACCCTGACTGGCAATGATTCGGTGGGCCCGGCAAATGAAAGCGGGCAGACGCTGCTTGTCAAAGCCGTGAGCAATCCTGTGGGAGTGACGGTCAGCATTGTGGCGGGCACAGTGCGGGTGACGCCGTTGCCTGGTTATAGCGGACCGGCGAGCTTCCAGTACACGGTCCAGGACAATGGGACGACCAGCGGTTCCCCTGATCCAAAGATCAGTGGGCCGGCCCTGGTCCAATTCAACATCACCGCCGTCAATAATGGAGTGCTGCGGTTCAGCGCGGGGAACTACAATGTGGTCGAAGGGGCCGGGTTCAAGACGATCACGGTGGAGCGCAGTGGCGACACCAGTCAGGCAGTGACGGTGGATTACGCCAGCAGCGACCACAGCAATCCGGCGGACTTCATCCCGTGCAACTCGCCGGGGGCCGGGTTTGCCTCATCACGCTGCGACTTCACCACGGCGATAGGAACGCTGCGGTTTGCGGCCGGGGAAACGTCGAAGACCTTCAACGTGTTAATCAGCCAGGATAACTACGTGGAAGGAGCGGAGACGTTGGAATTGACCCTGTCCAATCCGACGGGAGGCGCAGTGTTTGGAGTGCCGCAGACGGCCATCCTGACGATCACTGACGACGCGCCGGAACCGGCCACTAACCCGATAGACAACTCAGCAGATTTTGTCAGCCAGCAATATCATGACATGTTGAATCGTCAGGCTGACGCCCCGGGGTTAGCGTTCTGGACGGACAACATCGAGAAGTGCAACGACGCTGCTAGAAGACCTCCGGGACAGACGGTGGCCGAGTGCATCGACAAGCAGCGGGAATCGACGGCGATAGCGTTCTTCATGTCGCCGGAGTTCCAAATCACGGGTGGGTATGTCTACCACCTGTACAAGGGCAGTTTGACGGGCTCGCCAAATTACGATGGCGGCTCACCGGGACGCTTCCCAACTTCGCTGGAGTTCATGCGTGACGTGAGCACGGTATCGGAAGGTATCGTGGTAGGTAACGCGATCTCGGGCCCAGTGGTGGAGGCGAATCGCAACCGGCTGGCTGCCGAGTTTGTGCTGCGACCGGAGTTCGTGGCGAAGTATGGCGGACTGAACAACACGCTCTACGTAGACGAGTTGTTCAATACCACCGGGATAATTGCCACGGCGGCGGAGAAACAAGCGTTGGTGGACGGGTTGACCGGTGGGACCGAGACCCGGGCCAGTGTCCTGCGGAAGGTAGTGGACGGCACGGTGGTAATCAGCGAAAGCGACGTGCAGTTTACGACCACCTACGGACAGGCGTTCATCAATCAGGAGTATCGACGCGTGTTTGTGTTCATGGAATACATCGCCTACCTGCGCCGTAATCCAGACGCAGCCGGCTTCGTATTCTGGTTAGGGAAGCTGAACACCTACAATGGCGATCCATTCGCGGCGGAGATGGTGCGGTCCTTCATCCTCTCGCCCGAGTATCGCTCTCGCTTCGGTCAACCTTAATTTGGAGTGCGGTAACCTGTTACCGCTTTGGTCATCGGCGACCAGTCGCCGCCGTCCTCCAACAGAAAGAAAGCGCCC
>JANNJZ010000277.1:0-19563 GCA_031396065.1 Pyrinomonadaceae bacterium
TACAACCAGCACCGCTTTGCGCCACCAGCGTGAATTAGACCAAAGCCAAACAACCAGCGCGATAGATATCAGGGCCGCGATTAGTGTCAACGAAGGAGACCAGCGGCGGAATCCGAAAGCCAGGGCCAATCCGCGCTCAGAAAGAGGCCCAAAGGGCAAGATTAGTGCGACCGGGATAATTACGGCAGACAACACTGTCATGACGAGAATAACCAGCAAGGCCCAGGCGACTCTGCGCCGGGTCATTGGCTCACTCGTTTGTGATGGCTCGATGGGTTTGTTGTCCATGGGGGTCACTTCAGTAATAGCTGTTGGGTGTTTCGAATCTCATGTCAGGGTCCATCACCCATACCGCAAACACACTGAGCTTGTCTCTAAGCTTGGTTCTTCGGCTTGGCCGCCTTCCGTGCGGTGAGGCTCCGCCTCACCGGCACCGCTATTTATTTTGAGGCTATGCCTCCGTGTGACATCAGAGGCGCAGCCTCGCAGAATGAGACCGCTATCGGAAAGGCAATAGCCTTTCCGCACGGAAGGCGGCAGAGCCGCAAATGCTATCACCGCACCGTTCGGAAATTCGGCCCAGCTTTATTAATAGAACTTTAGAGTCAGGAAACTAACGACCATTAACGAAAATCTCTGACAGTTCCTGCGGCGGAACCACTTCAAGCTGATCGTACGTGCAATCACTCGGAGTTTTGTCCGTGCGCCACCTGCGAAATTGCGCTATGTGCCGGAAGCGGCTCCCCTGCATATGATCGTAAGCAACTTCAACTACCAATTCGGGACGCAACGGTTCCCACGACAGATCCTTGCCCTGACTCCAACGGCTTTGGGCACCCGGTCGGCGACGCGGGGCTTCACTGTTTGTCGCTCCCGCTCCATGCTGGGCCCAGGCTTTCCAAGGGTGAGCAGCCAGCGCGTTCTCGCGGTATGGCGCCAGGTAATCTACTAACTCCCGACGGACCTTGTCGGTGAAGCTGGAGCAGACGCCGACATGTTGCAGTGCGCCTTCGTCATCGAAGAGACCCAACAAGAGTGAGCCGACCGCCGTGCGCTCGCTGTTCTTGTGCCAGCGAAAGCCGGCGACGACGCAATCACAATCGCGTTCGTGCTTGACCTTTAGCATCACTCGCTTATTCGGTACGTACGCTCCCAACATCGGCTTGGCGATAACGCCGTCCAAACCAGCGCCCTCGAAGCGCCGAAACCAATCCGCCGCTAAACTTAAGTCGGTTGTTGCGGGCGTCAGATGTACCGGCGGCGTTGCGCTTGAAAGCAACGATTGCAGCCTCAGGCGGCGCTCCTGGAAGGGCATCGCCTGCAGATCATGGTCTCCCTCGCAGAGTACATCGAATAGCACGATCGATGCGGGTATTTCCTGGGCCAAAAGTTTGACCCTTGAATCTGCCGGATGAATTCGGAGTTGTAGTGCTTCAAAATCCAGCGCGCCATTCCTGGCGACCACGATTTCACCATCGAGCACGCAACGAGCAGGCAATTGCGCCCGCAGCACTTCAAGCAGTTCAGGGAAGTAACGATTGAGTGATTTCGAATCCCGGCTCTGAATTAAAATCTCGTCCCCATCGCGAAACACCAGGGCACGAAATCCATCCCACTTGGGTTCGAAAATCCATGTTCCACCTGACGGTAGGTAGGAGACCCGTTTGGCGAGCATCGGCAAAACAGGCGGATTCACTGGAAGTTGCACAGGCAAGTCTCTTCAACCAAGGATGAGCTAGCGAAATTTCAACGAGCTTCCGTCATCTTGATGTTGTTAACAAGCACGCACCGGCGTTCACAAACCTGCTTGGCCGGACGCGCACGGTTGAGGTCCGGGTGAGGCAACTCCCTCGCCTCCATTGCCTCGGTTCGATTCCCATGAACCAAACAAAATTGCAGCTCATCGTTCACGTCAGGGCTTAAAAATCTTCGCGGTAAAGGGTCCCTTGATTGTCAGTACTTTGTTATTCGTCTTGACACTGGCATTAATTTCCCCAGTTACCGTGTCGTTCGTCACGGAAAGAATTTTCACTTCTGATTCTTGCCGATTTGCCTGTCCGCTAAGTGACACCTGATGGGATTCCTCCTTGCCATCTTTGAAAATGGTGAGATTAATAAATTCAAACTGCATCGGTCCACTCTTGCCGCCATTGAAAGTGGAAACCTTGATCGGTGTTTGCTTGTTCGTACCGGGGTCATCGTGAAGTGACAGGAAAAGTTTCACCTGGCCGGCCGAAGTCAGTTTTCCCTCATTGGCTGCCAGCGCTCCCTTAACTTCATGTTCATAGTTACGCAGCGTAATCCAGCGCAGGGCATGCCCTTGCTCGCCCGGACTATTTGAGCCGTAGATTGCATCCTGGGCCGTGATCCAGGCGGATTTAGTTTCAAACGGAATTTGCTGGCCATCGAGTTTTATCTCAACAGTTGATTTGCTTCCGCAGGCTGTAAATATCAAACTCGTGCATAAGACGAATAAGAGTCTTTTCATGGGGGGGCTCCTTATCACTTGTTTTCATCAATACTTCAACCGAAGTTGAACAGCTCTATTCTCGCATAACGCTTGACCAAAGCTCTCTTGCTAACCCTCAACGACTTGCCAGTGGACGTCGCGGTTCGCGCTTCGTTCGAACCGGCGCCTCGGTGGGCAACTGGTCTTTGCAAAGCTCGAGGATCTGAATGGTCGTCAGGCCCGTTTGGGCGGCTTCGTTGGTGTTAACTTCCAGCTCTTCCTCGACGGGGTTCAACACCTCCGAACCGGTCAGCAGTTTTGGGACGGCGAAACCGCCGCCGCGACTGAGCAGGCCCGCGATGGCTTTTTGGGCGAACGCCGGACTCCTGGTGTGTGCATAGGCATAGGCCGCCAGCCGCGGCCCGCTCTGTTCGCTGAGGATGTAACGACCGTCGTTGCCCTCGACCCCAGTAGTTTTGTCCAGGGTCAGAACCTCCGCCGACGCTCCTCCGATCCGGCAGTATTGCAGCCACGCGGTCGCAAAATCCTTCCGACCAAGCAGCGGCACAAGTTCAAACATCACTTCGCCACCGCCCATGATCGTGGCCAGATTGTAGCTCGCCGGCAACGGAGTCTTGGTCAGTGGATCGCGGATCGCAGTCAATTTGCCGGTAGCAATATCGAAGCCAACTACCTGGGCGCCACCGCCGCCACGCAGTGGGCCAATCGTGCCGCCCGGCAGATCCGGGTTGAGGCCGTTGCGCTGACCGGTTTGTAGCCAGTAAGGCATTGCCATGATCGAGTCCACTCCGGCGAGAATGCGATCACGCCACTTCGTATCTTCGGTGCGCTCCCACTCGGTCATCCAGTTGCCGGCCAGGGCAAACCAATCGGGACCGATGCGAAGTCGCATTGCGAACTGCGGCTCGCCGGGAATCTGCGGCGAGGCCAGGCGCATTGGATCAAATTTTTCGATGGCCTTATCGACGTCAGCAGCGGCGCGCATGATATCACCGGTCCGCTCATCAGTAGTTAGGTAGTAGTAGGGTCGCCAGTGGGCCGACTGGCTGATGCGGGCTTCCTTCGAACCGCACCCCCACTTGACCACATTGTGACGTGAGCCGAGTCCGGCCATTGGCCCAATGGAATAGACGTTTGTCTCGCTGGTGTTGCGCGTAAGTGCTTCGGCTAGCCGGAAGACGTCGGCGCGGCCCGTGCGCAAGAAGCTATACCAGAGCCACAGCGGGGTACCGAGTTCAGTGTTGTCCCATGCGTGGCCGCCCCAGTCGTAATGCCAAACATGCCGCGGCGCGGAGTAGGAATGCATGAAATCGCCGAATTGCCAGAAGCCATACCAGTGGCGTGAGTCGACTTGCTTCTGGTAGAAGGCGAGCACGGCATCGAGTCCTTCCTCGATTCCTTTTTTGAATGGCGTGGAACGATCGGCCAGGCTCCACACACCGAACACACCGGTCGAATGAATGTAGGCTGGGGACGCAGCGAGCAAGGGCAGCGCAGCGCCGGCTTGGGCTTGGACGGCGGTGGTAGCGCGGGCCGGCAATGCGGACCCGCTTGGATAAAGTGTGAGTTCGCTGGTGCGCGAGACTCCATAGGCCGTGCTCATTCCAGGCTGAACATCCTCATACGACGCGGCGAGGCCATGCGCGACGAGGTCATAGTGGCGCATGTCCATCTGTGGACCATCGGGAGACCATAGCCAGGCAGTAAGCTCGGCGACGGGACCGCTGGCGTGCCTCACTTCCAGCGCTGCCGGATACGATTGCCAGAAATTCTTCACACTGATGGCCAGCCCGCCGGTGAGGTCACCTACAAACGCCAGACCCGCAGCGCGCTTGCCGGCGTCCGACGAAATCCATGTACTTTTGGGGTTGGTGCGCTTGACGATGGTGAACCCATCGGGATTCGGTTGCGTCAGTTTGAAGTCATCCCAGATCGCGTTGTCCGCGAACGGTCCGCGGCCGGTGAAGGGCTGGCCGGTTTCCTGCGCCACGTTGCCGCCGCCGGGTTGGAGCGGTTCGGACCACACTCCGCCGTCGGCGCCGGCGAAGCGCACGGTGCGGTTTCTGGCTTCCTCACGCATCGGCACCGCGATCTGCACGCCGAGGCCGCGCACGAAATCTTTCTCCTGGTCGCCGTCAAAGATTATGGTGTGCACCATGCGCACCGCTGTCTGACCGCTGTAGAAATAAAGCCGCACTGTGAACGGGAGCCACTCACGCGCCGTCGTCCCGCCTTTGTGGACACCCTCGAACCTCACTACTGCACGAACCGGGCCCGACTGCTCGACCGTCACTTTTTTGACGAGACTAAAAAATTTCTCGCGCGCCGGTGAATCCTCAGGATTGGTTTGCGGGCCATTCTGCAAAATGCAAACTAGTTGTCCCGCACCGCCGACCGCGCGGCCGTGAACCGTTATCGAGTTAATAAGATTCGAGGTCCCTTCAAGAGGGATGGAGCATTTGAGCGTGCCAGTGTCAACGAGTACAGACTTGCCGTCGTTCGTGACCTTTAATGCACCCGCGGCGCCGGACGAACCAATCGACAACGTCACGGGGACGGTGAGACCGGCGGGAACCACGGTGGCAAAGCCGCTCCATTTAAGGGAGCCGTCTGGCCAGTAGGCCAACGGCCAGGTCTGAACGGGCAAGTGTTTCCCTTGCGCGCTCAAGCTGAAAGTCGAACCGCGTGGCACGGTACCCTTGGGCCAGGGCACACCAAAGCTGACGCCGGAATCGAGACCAAGGGGCTTTCCGTCAAGCAAACTGAGAGCAACATCCTTGGTCGACGGTAACGCGCCAGGCGCGTTGATATTTTCAGAAGCTGCCGGGGCTCCGGCGGCCAGAGTGCGGAACAACCCCGGAGCGGTTAGACCGGCGCCTGCGGCGAGCGTTGATGCTTTGATAAAGTGGCGACGGGTGAACGGAGTTTTCATGGGAGTGTCTTTGGTGACCATTGGGTTCGTTAGTCAGGACGTATAGGTTGCGCTTGAAAAATGACTGGGCGTTTCTGTAGACCAGAGTCCAAACGCGATGCTTTTCGGCAATCTAACGTTGGGAAAACCGCTTTTCCGACAGGAGGGGATTCTACGCCAGCGCGGCAAAGACAGACAAGAATCTCTGGAGGCAGTACGGATGCAGTTTGATTATCTAAAGGGGAAATGCAAAGAGGTACAGAACCCAGCGCGGTAGCGCGGGATCACTGAGACAACGTGGCGTTCCTGTGAGAGCACGCGCGAACAAGAAAACGCCACGGTCAATTAGGTCCCAAGGGCGGCACCGGAAATTTTGTGAGCGTGAGATTTGTTAATCAGCATTTAGGTCAGGACGCCGGTGTAAGTATTGTTGTTTGATACATTGCTTGGGGCGGCTTCCCTAACTTTTTGAACAGCAGGAAGAAGCAATCCTATCCCACCCTTCACGTGTTTGGCTTCTTCAGCGGTTAACTCCCTTTCAGCTTCCGGCAAGTTTTCAATGTTGATGCGGCTTTCGTTTTTCTCGTCTGACATTGTTTTCTCCCCCTCTGGCCCATCAGCGGGCTTGGATAAATTGGCTTTGCTAAGATGGAATTGCCTGGACTCCGAAATTAAGGCCAGCGCGGCCGAGTCCGGAGCCTGGAAGCAGTCAACAAATCGCCGGTCTGGGTTCCGGGCCCTTTTCGTTTATGGCAAACGCATCATGATGACTTTCGCCCGTCGTTATCATGGCATTAAGCCTTCTGGGGTTGATGACGCATCTTTCCAGGCTTTCTTCATCGTCTCCATGCTCTCCTTCATGGGCCCGGTTTGGGTATTGGTAGTCGCACCGCCCTGCACCTTCTTATGGTCCTCGGCAGTTAATTCCCGCTCGGGTTGCGGCAAGTCTTCAATGTTGATGCGGCTTTCGCTTTTCTCGTCTGACATTGGTTCCTCCTTCTTGGCCCGTCTGCGGGCCCTGTTAGATTGTTAAGACGGAATCCGGCTGAAGCGAATCAGTTCTCCCGGAGCCTTCCAAACGGCGCGTTGGTGACGTTTCTATGGAGTACTGTCAAGGTCAATGTTGCCAGCCCACGTATTGTCGCCAGATTGTGTCTTTGCAGCGGCCTCAGTTTCGGGTCCTCATCTCATAAGGCGCGGGGCGGCTGGAAAAACTATCATTGAGCCCCGTTTGTTTTTTAGAAGCATCCTCATAAATTCTCAAAAATGGGATTCAGTTATCCCGAAAGCGAAACACCTTTAAAACGATGGATAAAGTTGCTGATTTCGGATCAGCGATTTAGACCATTGTTCTCAGGAGGTTTGAAGCCGAATCGTCGGAAAACTCTCTGAATTCCGATTGGCATACGCTTTGATTTAGCCCTTTCGGAATTCCGTACTTTGTTTGAGAGCTTTTCAGCAACACCTGGCAGAAGAAGCGGGTGCAATTCATCTCTAGCTGGACAAGCTTACTCGATTACTCTGGTGGTCTAACAAGAAGTCTAACGTTCTATGGATATTAAGCGTCCCGGAAAATCTAAACTCAAAAAACGCATTCGCACGGTCGTCCTTATCGTGGTTGGGTTGGCGGCTGTTGGCGGAATCACTTATGGCCTCACCAAACTCAAGCCAGCCGCGCCAACTCTCGATCGTGCCACCGCGGTGATCGACAAAGTAAAGCGCGGGCCGATGGTTCGCGAGGTACGCGGCATTGGAACGTTAGTACCGCAAGTCGTTCGCTGGGTTCCGGCGCCGGCCAATGGTCGAGTGGAAAAGATTCCGGTCCAGGCGGGTGTGGTCGTCGGCTACGACACGGTGATCGCGGAGCTTTCAAACCCGCAGATGGAGCAAGAGGCCATGGACGCGGAATTCCAGGTGAAAGCAGCCCAGGCCGATGAAGAAACGCTTCGTACGCGACTCGAGAGCGAGTCAATGACCCAGCAGTCTACGATTGCCGGAATCAACGCTGAATACAGCCAGGCAAAACTGCAGCTTGATACTGACGAAGTCCTTGGCAAGCAGGGGCTGGTTCCCGATTTGACGATGAAGATCTCGCGCATGAAGGTCCAGGATTTGGCCGACCGTTTGAAGGTGGAACAGCAGCGGCTGGCGGTAGGTTCGAAATCAATCAAGGCGCAAATCAGTTCGCAACAGACGCGCATCGCGCAGTTTCGCGCGCTGGCGAAACTGAAGAAAGAGCAGGCCACCGGTCTGAAAGTGCGCGCGGGCACGAGCGGTGTGTTGCAGGAGGTGTCGGTCCAGGTGGGCCAGCAGGTGACGCCGGGATTTAACATCGCCCGCGTCGCCGACCCCAATTCGCTAAAAGCTGAACTAAAGGTTCCCGAGACGACAATCAAAGATGTGAGAGTGGGCCAAAGAGTAGCCGTAGACACCCGCAATGGAATAATTGAAGGGCAGGTACAGCGGATCGATCCTGCCGCTCGCGAAGGAACTGTCATCGTTGATGTGCAGCTGACCGGTGTGATACCGCCGAGTGCGCGACCTGACTTGAGTGTTGATGGAACGATTGAGCTTGAACGCCTGGCTGACGTGTTATCGATGGGCCGCCCGGCGTTTGGGCAGGCAAATCAGACCGTGAAACTATTCCGCTTGAGTCCGGATGGACAAGAAGCAATTCGAGTCTCGGTAAAGCTGGGCCGCAATTCGGTCAGCACGATCGAAATCGTCGACGGACTGCGCGAGGGCGATCAAGTGATTCTGTCTGACACTACGACAATGGACAGCTACGACCGAATTCGCGTGCGTTGAGTTATTTTCGGGATCATCGTCCAGGATTCCCGTTGAACGAGTAATGGTTTTTGTCAGATTTGAACGAGCAATGATGTCGCCACGTTGGAACGGGTAAGGATTGTTTTCCGGTTGATCGTGTAAGGGGTTTCGCGGCTTTGCCGCCTTCCGTGCGGTAAGGCTCCGCCTTACCGGAAGGGCCTCATTATTTCCTTTGAGGCTACGCCTCTGCACGTTGACGGAGGCATAGCCTCGAAATTCAAACAAGGCGCTCCGGTAAGGGCTAGATTTCTTCGGTGGCTGCGCCTTTGTTGGAAGTGACGGAGGCGTAGCCTCAAAGCTTAACCAAAGCGCTCCGGTAAGGCAGAGCCTTACCGCACGGAAGGCGGCAGAGCCGCGCAGGAACGAATGCAACAGAGCCGCGCAGGAACGAAAGCGGCAGAGCCGGACAGGAACGAAGGCGGCGGAACCGCACAAGGACGAAAGAGGCAAGGGCTGCTTAGGAAAAATGGCGGCAGAGTCCCTGGCGGCAGAAAAGCACAGGGACACCGCGGCAAAGATTTAAGTAACACGACTACTCACCTAACCATTCGAAGGAGCCAATGATGAGTTCAACCGATCCCCTAATTCACCTTTCTGACGTTAAGAAGGTGTTCTACACAGACGAAGTAGAAACCCACGCACTCTCCGGAATACATCTGGACATCAAGAAGGGTGAATACCTCTCGATTGCCGGCCCTTCCGGATGCGGCAAGTCGACGCTCTTATCCATTCTGGGACTGCTCGATACACCGACGGATGGCCAATACGTGCTCAACGAGACCCCGGTGGAAAATCTTTCGCTTTCCCAGCGCGCGCGCATTCGCAATCGCGAAGTCGGGTTTATCTTTCAGAGCTTCAATCTAATTGGTGACCTGACGGTCTACGAGAACGTCGAACTGCCTTTGACCTATCGCGGCATGAGTTCCAGCGAGCGCAAACAGCGCGTAACTGAATCTCTGGAACGCGTCGGCATGGGCCATCGGGCCAAGCACCTGCCCAGCCAGCTTTCCGGGGGTCAACAACAGCGCGTCGCAGTCGCCCGTGCAGTCGGCGGTCAGCCCAGCATTCTCCTCGCTGACGAGCCCACGGGAAACCTGGATTCGACCAATGGCGAAGCGGTGATGGAACTGCTGCGGGAACTACACCGCGGCGGCGCCACGATCTGCATGGTGACGCACGATGCCCGCTACGCGCAGCACGCCGATCGCATCGTGCACCTTTTTGACGGACTGATCGTTGAAGAAGAAGCGGGAGCCAACCGGCGGGAAGTCGAAGATGCAAAACGACAACTCGAAGAGAGCGGCTTCGGAGCGATCTCATGATCAGCATGCGCGGCATCGAAAAAGCTTTCTCGCACGGTCCGGCGAAGACCTATGTCCTGCGACGGGTCGACTTCGACATTCAGTCGGGCGAGTTTGTCTCCATCATGGGTCCTTCCGGCGCCGGCAAGTCGACCTTGCTCCACATCCTCGGCATGCACGACCAAGCCTGGAGTGGTGAATACGTCTTTGACGACGTTGAGGTCCACAAGCTCGACACCAAGAAGCGAGCGGTCCTGCGCAATCGCAACATCGGTTTTGTATTTCAAAGCTACCACCTGTTAGACGACCAAACGGTCTTCGAGAATCTCGAACTCCCGCTCTCTTATCGAGACGTCAGCAAAAAAGATCGGCAATCGATTGTCTGCGACACGCTCGATCGCTTTCAGATCGTTGGTAAGAAAGACCTCTTTCCCAGCCAACTCTCCGGGGGTCAACAACAGCTGGTTGGCATTGCACGGGCGGTTGTAGCCAACCCACGAATCATTCTGGCCGACGAACCGACCGGAAATCTCCACTCGAGCCAGGGTCAGGAGATCATGGAACTCTTCAAGAAACTGAACGATGAAGGCACCACCATCGTCCAGGTTACCCACTCCGAAACCAATGCTGCCTATGGCAACCGCATCGTCCGCCTCGAAGACGGCTGGGTGGTGAAGGAGTAGCAAACTTGGTGGAAAGTCTTATGTACACCCCGAGCCCACAGACGTTGCCGCCGCCGACTTCGCCCCCGCGCGCTTTGATTGCGGACGATCAGCCTGATGTTCTAATCGCGCTCCGTTTGCTCCTGAGGAATGCCGGGTATCACACCGAAGCGGTGACTTCACCAGCGGAAGTCCTGGCAGCCATCAAGCAGAGCACCTTCGATCTCGTGTTGATGGACTTGAATTACGCTCGCGACACGACCTCCGGCCAGGAAGGTCTCGATCTGATCACCGGAATTAGGAACCTCGACAGTTCTTTGCCCATAGTTGTACTAACCGCCTGGGGCTCGGTCGAACTCGCCGTCGAAGTCATGCATCGCGGCGGACGCGACTTTGTGCAAAAGCCCTGGGACAACTCAGCTCTGCTCAAGAGTCTAAACAGGCACATTGAACTTGGCCGCAAAAAGCGGCAACAGCGACTCATCGACGCGGAACACCGTAGCGAGAGCGACAAGCTGCACCACGAGTTGGAAGAGTCGCATGAGATTCAAGCGGCCCTGATGCCGAAGACGCTGCCGCAGATCGATGGGTTTGACATCGCGGCTACGTGGAAGCCGGCGCGAACTGTGGGCGGGGATTATTACGACGTCCTGAAGTTTAGCGATCAGCACACTGCCCTCTGCATTGCCGACGTTGCCGGCAAGGGAATGCCGGCGGCGCTCTTGATGTCGAATGTTCAGGCGGTCCTCAAGTCCGTTGCGTCTGACTTCGTCGAGTCCGCAGAGGTGTGCGTTCGAGTCAACAAGGTAGTGTGTGACAACATCGTGTCGCATAGATTTATCACCTGTTTCTACGCCCTCCTGGACACTCAAAACAAAAAGCTCTCATACAGCAATGCGGGACATTGTCCACCCATGTTGATTCGTGACGGCGCGTGTCTCCGACTTAAGGAGGGTGGGCCAGTTCTGGGCATTTTCCCCGACCGTCCGTATGCGCAAAGCGAGCTTGAGCTAAGACGCGGCGACTGCCTGGTGTTATTTACCGACGGTGTGACCGAGGCCCGCAACGCCGGCGGCAGGGAATTCGGCGAGGAGCATTTAGAAGCACTAGTGACTGGATTGCTAACTGACGAACCCCAGCTTCGAGCCGGTGACTTGCGCGATCGGATTATGGGAGCGGTAGACGAATTCAGCGATGGGGAAGTTTATGACGACGCGACGCTGATGGTTGTCAAAGTCGAGTAAAAATCAGAGGGGGTCGGGTTTGCCGAAGGCGAGCCTGAAAGCTCGCGGCTGAAGCCGCTCATGGCAGGCGAGCCCGCCTGCGTTCCCAGGGAGGACCCGATGGATTCACTGCTGCGTGATATTAAGTTCTCCGCTCGTTCACTCCTGAAGCATCCGGGCTTTACTGCCGTTGCGGTTCTCACGTTGGCCATTGGTATCGGGGCCAACACCACCATCTTCAGCACTGTCGATGCGCTTATCCTTCACCCCTTCTCATTTCCAAACCAGGAACGCTTGCTGGTCGTCTGGGAGCAGAATCGTGCGGTTGGAATTCAGCGCGGCTCGGTAGCCGCCGGAAATTTTACCGAGTGGCGCGATCAAACCCAGACTTGCGAACAGCTGATAGCCATTCAACAAAGGTCGTTCGATCTCTCAGACGGGGCACACCCGGAACGCTTTCCAGGCTATGGCGTAACCAGCGGCTTCTTTGACGCTTTGGGGGTGAAGGCTGCTCGGGGCAGGACCTTCCTGCCGGAGGACAGCCAGCCGGGACGCGAGCAAGTGGTCGTGCTCAAACATAGTTTCTGGCAGCAACGCCTGGGCGGTGATCCGGAGATTGTCGGCAAGACCATCAGTCTTAATCAAAAGCAATTCACCGTCGTTGGAGTCATGCCGGCAGACTTCAATTATCCATACAACAGCGGGGAGATGTGGGCGCCCCTCATCTTCAGCCCGGAAGAACAAAAAAATCGAGGTGATCACTACCTGCGAGTCATTGGTTTGTTGAAGCCGGGTGTAACGCTCGAGCAGGCCCAATCCGAGCTGCGCGGCATTGCTCAACGAGCGCAGCAGCAGTTTCCGGAAACGAACGCGGGCCGTGACGCGAGTGTGGTGACCCTCACAAATGACGCAGTCAGAGGCGCCCGTACCGGTGTGCCGATCCTGATGGGTGCGGTTGTTTTTGTGCTGCTAATCGCCTGTGCCAACGTCGCTAATCTGTTGTTGGTGAGAGCGGCTTCACGCCAGCGAGAGATAGCTGTGCGGCTGGCACTGGGTTCGAGCCGGGCGCGTTTGATTCGGCAGGCCCTTACTGAGAGCGCGTTGATTGGTTTAATTGGCGGGACCCTCGGGCTACTTATTTCAATATGGTCCATTGCTGCTCTGGCGCGAGGGATTCCTGAAGGTTTCTCAAAGTTCATCCCTGGTTGGAATCGCCTCGGCATCAACCTGACAGTGCTCGCGTTCACGGCCGGCGTTTCCATGGTGGCGGGAATGATCGCCGGTCTTGCTCCCGTCTGGCACTCCACCCGGACGAATCTAAACGAAGCACTCAAGGCAGGTGGCAGAAGTGACTCGAGTGGCGGTAGTCACAATCGTCTAAAGGGCGCGCTGATTGTTTCTGAAGTAGCCCTGTCGCTGGTGCTGCTCATTGGTGCCGGGTTGATGGTTCGTAGTTACGTCGAGATGATGCGCGCCGATCTCGGCATCAAATCGGAGAATGTACTGGTCCTGCAGATTTCGCTCCCACGAGAAAGTTATCAGGAAGACAGTAAGAAGCGGGCCCTCTACGACCAACTGTTGACTCGCGTCGCAGCCTTGCCCGGAGTGGTAAAGAGTGGCGCCGTCAACCTCGTTCCTTTCAGCTCGAACGACAACAGCAGCACTTTTCAAATCGTGGGCCGGCCGCCATTCCCCCAGGGTCATGAGCCTGATGCTTCAACCCGGGTGGCGACGCCGACCTACTTTGAAGCAATTGGTACAGCGTTGCGCCGCGGCCGGCTTTTCACGGCGCAGGATGCGGAGAACTCAGCCCGTGTCGTCCTGGTTAATGAAGCGTTCGCCGGCAAATTTCTTCCGGGCGAGAACCCGCTTGGTCAGCGACTCAACTTCGGCGGCGACGAGAAACAGGCGACTGAAATCATCGGCGTAGTAGCCGACGTCAAGAACGACGATCTCGATGAAGCGCCTGATCCGACTGCTTATTTCCCATTCTCCCAGAATACCCGTCTGACGATGAGTTTGGTCATTCGCGGCTCGCAGGATCCAACGGTGCTGGCCTCTGCTGTCCGTAGCGAAGTTCAGTCGCTGGATCCGAAGTTGCCGGTCTCCAATATCAAAACACTCGGCGAAATGATTAGCGAAAGAATCTCGCCCAAACGGCTGATGACTTACATCCTGGCTGTTTTCGGGCTGGTCGCTTTGTTGCTCGCCTCGGTTGGGATCTATGGCGTGATGTCTTACGCCGTAAGTCAAAGGACTCAGGAAATCGGGATCCGCATGGCGCTGGGAGCACAGGCGGGCGACGTACTCAAACTGGTTATTAAAAACGGAATGACGATGGCACTCGTGGGAGTGGCCATCGGGTTGGCGGGTGCATACGCGTTGACTCGTCTCCTGGCAAATTTCTTGTTCAAAGTAGCTGCGACTGATCTGTTGACGTTTGGTTTGGTGACGGGCGCGCTGATCGCCGTGGCCCTGATTGCCTGCTTTGTACCGGCGCGCCGGGCGACGAAGGTCGATCCGCTGGTGGCGCTGAGATATGAGTAAAGAAGAACCTTATAGGTCCAATAAGACTTATAGGACGTATTGTCGCTTGAGTGGAGGAGCTAGTGATGCAAACCTTGCTTCAGGATCTTCGTTATGCAGCGCGGATGTTGATCAAACGACCCGGCTTTGCCATCGTTGCCGTTGTGACGCTGGCGCTGGGTATCGGGGCCAACACGGCGATTTTTAGCGTCGTCAACGGCGTGCTCTTGCGGCCTTTGCCATTCAACAACCCTGCGGAGTTGGTGATGGTTTGGGAAAATCATCAGGGTCGTGGCGGTCCGGAAAGGGAGTGGCTCGCGCCCTCCGACTTCGAAGACTGGCGCGCTCAAAACACCGCCTTCACTCACTTGTCTGCGATGAATGATTGGGGTCCCACCCTCACGGGGCTCGCTGAACCTGAACCTCTGGTAGGAGCAGGCGTTTCGCATGACATGTTTACGCTGCTGGGCCGGGAGCCATCCATGGGCCGCAGCTTCAGACCTGAAGAGGACCAGGTCGGTGCGCCCAAGGTCGTGATGCTGAGTAACGAACTATGGCAACGGCGCTTCGGTTCTGATCGCGAGATTATCGGTAAATCAATCTCACTTAATGAAGAAAGCTATACGGTAGTAGGGGTCATGCCAGTGGGCTTCAAGTTTCCGGTCATTGCCAACACGGAATTGTGGCGTCCGCTGCGACCCGGCGTTAATCCTTCATGCCAGCGTGGTTGCCTGACCTTGCGGGCAATCGCGCGCCTGAGACCCGACGCCTCGCTTGAGAAGGCAGCAGCGGATCTAAACACGATCGCTCATCGGCTCGAAAGCGAGTATCCGGAGTCCAACAGCAAAGTCGGCGCGACGGTGGTGTCGCTACACGAACAACTTGTCGGCAATCTGCGACGGCCTCTACTGGTCCTACTTGGCGCCGTGGGTTTTGTACTATTGATAGCCTGTGCCAACGTGGCGAATCTTATGCTGGCGCGCTCGCGGACCCGGCAAAGAGAGATCGCTATTCGCGCGGCAATGGGCGCGAGTCGCGGTCGCGTGATCAGGCAGATGCTGACGGAAAGTGGGTTGCTCTTAACGATAGGAGTCGCCCTGGGGTTGCTGCTTGCTTTATGGCTTCTCCGCATATTTTCCGGTCTTGCTCCCGTCGGTGCACCTCGGTTCGATGAAATCGGAATCGATGCCACCGTCCTGGCCTTTACTCTGGGCGCTGCCATTCTAACCGGATTGATCTTTGGACTACTTCCTGCGCTGGGTATCTCTCGCCCAGATCTCAACAGCTCGCTGAAGGAAGGCAAAGGAACTCCTGACGGACCTCGTAGTGGGAGGCTTCGTGGCGCGCTGGTGGTCGCCGAGATGGCGCTGGCCTTGATGCTGCTCATTGGCGGAGGATTGCTGATGAAGAGCTTCCTGCTGCTTCAGCGGGTCGACCCTGGTTTCAATCCGGACCAGGTGCTTACCCTTCGCCTATTCCTCAACCGGACCCATTATCCTGAGGGACAGCAAATCCGAAGCTTTTACGCGCCCCTCCTCGATCGGCTGAAAACCTTGCCGGGCGCGCAGAGCGTCGCGGCGATCTCGAACCTGCCGCTCGGCGGTAATAACACTGACTCCTCGTTTTTTATCGAAGGCCAGCCGAAACCACCAGCCGACCAGCAGCCGGTCGCCTGGTTCAGTTCCATCAGTCCAAACTACTTCAGCACGATGGAAATGCGGCTTCTCAAAGGCCGAGCGTTTACCGATCGCGACGACGAGAAATCACCGCGAGTCGTGATTATCAGCGAAGCAATGGCGCGGCGTTATTGGCCTGGCCAGGAACCGCTGGGCAAGCGGATCGGAAACGGGACCGATAACTGGCGCGAGATTGTCGGCGTTGTAAATGACGTTAAGCATTTCGGTCTGGATGCGGACACGCCGCCTTCGATGTATCTCCCGCTGCGTCAGGCCCCAGCACGGGGAATGAGCCTGATCGTTCGAACCGTGGGCGCTCCGTTAGGCGTGGCTCCTGCTTTGCGAAACGACATTTGGGCCGTTGACAAAAATTTGGCAATCGCCCAGGTGAAGACGATGAACGAATTGGTCTCGTCATCGATCACACAGCAGCGTTTCATTGTTTTGTTACTCGGATGTTTTGCCGTCCTGGCGCTGGTATTGGCGGCTGTCGGTATCTACGGAGTGATGTCTTACAGCGTCACCCAGCGGACGCATGAGATTGGCATTCGCCTGGCCCTGGGTGCGCGCAACACTAACGTTCTGGCCCTGGTCTTAAAGAACGGAATGATGCTGGCCGCCATTGGCGCGGCTATGGGGTTGGCAGGCGCCCTGGCACTGACTCGATTGATGAGGACGCTGCTCTTTAACGTTACGCCGACAGATGCCCCGACTTTTGTTGGCCTCTCGCTGGGTCTACTCGTCGTTGCTTTGGTGGCCTGTTATCTGCCGGCCCGACGCGCGACCAAGGTGGATCCCTTGGTGGCACTAAGGTACGAGTAAGTCAGAACCACCCGCGCGAGAGCGGGTGGAAGTTGCTTCGTCGGTGGTTGCAGAGATACCCCATCCGCTTACGCAGGTGGTTCTGACAAGGCGCTGCGATGAAGGCGGCGCAGGCATCTTGCCTGCCGGCTTGCCGCAGGCGAGCCATGACATTCGCGGCTGAAGTCGCTCGTTGAAGATGCCGGCGCTCCCAGCTAGGTGAGTATGGAAAAGTTACTCAAAGACATACGGTATGGCGCGAGGAATTTGCTGAGCCGCCCAGCTTTCACTCTGATCGCAATCGTCACC
Source organism: Pyrinomonadaceae bacterium (assembly GCA_031396065.1). Lineage (GTDB taxonomy): Bacteria > Acidobacteriota > Blastocatellia > Pyrinomonadales > Pyrinomonadaceae > PSRF01. The sequence goes on from JANNJZ010000277.1 coordinate 16,709, forward strand.
CTGGCGATTGGCATCGGCGCGAACACGGCCGTTTTCACCATCGTTAACGCGGTGCTGTTTCGTCCCCGTCCCGTGGCCCAGCCGGAACGACTGGTCGAGCTTTACTCCGGCCAACCTGGCAATCCTTACCAAGCCAGTTCTTACCCGGACTTTCTGGTCTTTCGTGACCAATCAGAAATCTTCTCCGCTCTCGCTGCTTACCGTATCGAGCAATTCAAACTTGGCGGCGCGCAGGATGTCGAACAGATTTTCGGTGAGGCGGTTTCCGGCAACTACTTTGAGTTGTTGGGGGTTAAGACCATCAAGGGCCGCACGTTCCTTCCGGAAGAAGATCAAACCCCGGGTACTCATCCTGTGGCTGTCATCAGTCACAGTTTGTGGCAACGTCGTTTCAACTCAAACCCGGCAGTCATTGGCCAAACAATCAATCTCAACCATCAGTCGCTCACGGTGATTGGGATCGCGCCGCCGCAATACACCGGCATGATCCGAGGCCTGTCGATCGAGGTTTGGGTGCCGATGATGATGGTTGCGCAGTTGGTGCCGCAATTCGGTGCCCTAAACAGTCGCGGAAACAGAGGGCTCTTTATAGTTGGCAGGCTTAGACCCGAGGCAACACTCGCACAAGCGCGGGCGCGATTTGATCTCATCTCCCGCCAATTGCAGGACGCCTTTCCGGACCACTGGCGTGAAAAGCGTGAAGAGACAAACGAAGTCAGGGAAAAGTTTGTCACGGTGCTCCCGGAAAGTGAAACCAGGATCCATCCACAGGCCCATTCCAGCGTCTATGCGGGCATCGCCCTGATCCTGGTAATGATCAATCTCGTGTTGCTGATTGCCTGTATGAATCTCGCGGGGTTGCTGCTGGCGCGCGCGTTGGAGCGCCGGCGAGAGATTGCGGTGCGTCTGGCCCTCGGAGCGGGACGCGGACGGATCGTTCAACAACTGTTGACGGAAAGCGTGTTGCTGGCCCTGGTCGCCGGTGTTGCCGGGACCTTGCTGGCGATGTGGCTTTTGAATCTGCTGGTAGCCTTCATTCCCGCGTTGCCTGAAGGCGTTCGGCTGTCCATCGATCTGCAAATCGATTGGCGAGTGTTGGCTTACACGTTTGGGTTTTCGTTACTGGTTGGCGTGTTCTTTGGCCTGGTGCCGGCCCTGCAGATCTCCCGCCCGGACGTGATAGCGACGCTGAAAGAAGGTTCGCAGGTTTTTGCTGGAGGCTATGCCCAGTCGCGTTTGCGAAGCGGCCTAATCGTGGCGCAGGTCGCGCTGGCTGTCCTGCTGCTCACCGGCGCTGGTCTGGCCATGCGAAGTTTGAAAAACATTAGTCCGACGCGCCTGGGTTTTGATACCGCGAATCTGGTGGTCGCCCCTATCGCACTTGAGGACCAATACGACCGCGCCCGCAGTCAAGCGTTTTATCGACAACTGCAGGAACGTGCGCTGGCTTTGCCCGGTGTACAGACAGTGAGCTTTGTCGACAATGTGCTGGGTGGCTTGCTGGGCGGATCGCGCCGTGGGGTCGGGATCGAAGGTTATCAGCAAAGCACGGAGATCGATACCAATACGATTGGCGCGGGTTACCTGACGGCAATGAACATTCCGATTGTCCAGGGTCGCGACTTCAACGAACGCGACCGCGATGGTGGGCCGTGTGTGGCCGCCGTTAATGAGTCCTTTGTGCGGCGTTACTTTGCTGACGGTAGAGCGTTGGGCAAACACCTGACGAAGTTTGAATACAAATCAGCGAATCAAAGTTGCGAGATCGTCGGCGTGGTGCGTGACGACAAAGTCCAGTCACTCCAAAAGGAACCCGTCCCCTGGTTTGCTTTTCCGTTGCAGCAATCACACGCGCAGCGAATGGTGATGCTGGTTTACACCGCCGGCTCTCCTGAAAGCATAGCTCCGGCGGTGCGCCGCGCGATTCAATCCCTCGATCAGAACATTCCCGTTGCAGATGTTGTGACTCTGAACGACACCTTCAAACCAGTGCTCTTTCTGTATCAATTGTTCGGAATGGTTATCGGGTCGTGTGGAGGCCTGGCCGTGTTGTTGGCCTCGCTGGGAATCTACGGAACCGTTGCCTACGGCGTTGCGCAGCGCACTCGAGAAATCGGAATCCGGGTCGCTTTGGGAGCAAACAGGCAGGACATTCTGAGTCTGGTGATTAGACAGGGAATGAAGCGAGTCATCTACGGACTGGGCCTGGGACTGCTGTTGGCTTTGGCACTGACGAGAGTGTTAGCCAGTTCGGTGTTTGAAGTTGATCTCCTATACGGCGTCAGTGCCAGCGATCCGCTGACGTACGTGCTGGTTGGTGCGTTGTTGACGTTGGTAACCGTGCTCGCTTGTTACATCCCGGCGCGCCGGGCAACGAAGGTCGATCCGCTGGTGGCACTCAGGTACGAGTAAGTCAGAACCACCTGCGTTAGCGGGTGGAAGTTGCTTCGTCGCCGGTCGGAGGGATACCCCACCCGCTTACGCAGGTGGTTCTGACAAGGCGCTGCGCTCCCAGCATAGGACCTATTTGGTTTGGAGGATGAGGTGATGGGGACACTCTTAAAAGACCTTCGGCGATTGGTCTGGTGGCTTGTTACCGGCTCACCCGTCTGGTTGTCGGCCTGCTCTATGGGGTCAGTGCATACGATCCTGCGACTCTGGTGAGCGTGGCGGCGCTGCTCGGGATCGTGACGCTACTCGCCAGCTATATCCCGGCGCGGCGCGCGACGAAGGTCGATCCGCTGGAGGCATTGAGATACGAGTAGGCTGGCAGCGCAGGCATCTTGCCTGCCCGCTTGCCGCAAGGCAAGCGAGAAGATTCGCGGCTGACGCCGCTCGGGCAGGCAAGATGCCTG
>JANNJZ010000317.1:0-5047 GCA_031396065.1 Pyrinomonadaceae bacterium
TGCCCCGTTGCCAGGGGCATAGCCCCAGAAACTCTAAGTGCACCTCGGGAGGTCAGAGACCTCCCGCACATCGGGCGGCAGAGCCGCGAACGACATCAGTGGTCCTGAGTCGCTCGCATTAGAAGCAGACCGCGAATAGAAACGCAATCCGAAATTCTAAACCATGATTCACATTCCCATACTTCGACACGGTGAACCTTATAAGAGCCTGGATGTTGCGCGCGTGCCGCACCATCAAACCCGCGAGTTGTTCGTGGAGATCAGTCAGGCCAATGCGGGCTTGATACGGCGTGACCTGCGCGATCAGCAACAGGCCCGAGAAAAGCTGGCGAAACTTTCCACCGCCGAGCTGATCGAAATCTGTTCCCGCGCCGCCGAGATATTTGCCAACGACTCCCTTCCCCTGGGCGACGAAATGCAAGACCCGGACGATTACGTTCGTCAGGTCTCGGCAACCACGGGGATGCCGCACGTGTTAGCCCGTCGGAACATGGCCAAAGTCGGTGGGGTAATGGCGGAAGCCGGCAGCGTGCTAAACGGTCTGACCCGAAATATCGATTGGGAAATACTCGACCGAGGGTTTGGCGAGATCGAAGGACAGGCGCTCAGTTTCTACCCTCGTACCGAGTCTTTGGGTGTAGTGCTGCCAAGTAATTCACCGGGAGTACATTCGCTCTGGATTCCTTCAGTGCCATTGAAAATCCCCCTCGTGCTCAAACCCGGCAGCGCCGAGCCCTGGACTCCCTACCGGATCATTCAGGCTTTCATTAGGGCTGGCGCGCCGCGCGAAGCTTTCAGTTTCTATCCAACAGATCACGCCGGCGCGGGCGAGATTCTCCGAAACTGCGGGCGCGGCATGATCTTCGGCGACATATCGTCCGTAGGTGTTTGGGCCAACGACCCGCGCATCGAAATCCATGGCCCCGGCTACAGCAAGATTGTCATTGGCGAAGATTGCATTGACGATTGGGAGAAGTATCTGGACGTAATGGTGACTTCAATCGCCGCGAATGGTGGCCGCTCCTGCATTAACGCGTCCGGAATCTGGGTAACGGCCCATGCGGAAGAGATTAGTGAAGCGCTGGCTACGCGTCTGGCCACCATTGCCCCGCGAGCCGCCGATGATGATGAGGCACAATTGGCGCCTTTTGCCGATGCAAATGTCGCCGGACGGATTTCACAAATGATTGACCAGGGACTAGCGGAAGCTGGAGCCGCCGAGGTTACGGCATCCAGGCGATCGAGCGAACGTCTGGTGTCATACAACGGATGTTCATACCTGTTGCCGACGGTCGTGCTTTGCGAAGACGCATCGCACCCGATGGCAAATAAGGAGTTCATGTTTCCATTTGCCAGCGTGGTGAAAACAACTCAGGATTTGATTCCGGAGGCGCTGGGACCAAGCCTGGTTGTCACGGCGATCACGTCCGATCCGAATTTGATTCGCCGCCTGGTTAACTCCCCACATGTCGATCGCCTGAACATCGGCGCCGTACCGACGAGCCAGATCAGCTGGGATCAACCACACGAGGGGAACCTCTTCGAGCATCTTTATGCACGTCGCGCTTTTCAGCGTGCTGCATCGGCTTAGGTTCTGCCAGATTTCACTCTAAACCCTCGTCATGGAATCAAGCCTCTCAGCCCACCAGTTTTCATAACATTAAAAACTAACATTCTGCTAGACTTCGCGACGTAAACACCAAGGATGGAGGATCGAAGTGGCAACTTACGCGTTGTGGAATAATAAGGGCGGCGTCGGCAAGAGTTATCTCACCTTCCAGATCGCAAGCGAGTATGCAAGGACTCATCCAGACAAGAAAATTCTGGTCATCGATCTTTGCCCTCAGGCTAATGCGTCTGGAATGTTACTTGGAGGCATGGAACGCGGGGAAGAGGCTCTCGATTTCTTAAGTGGCCATACACCACGGAAAACGATTTCCGGTTACATTGAGGATCGAATACGGAGCCCATATGTGAATCCAAAGACTGGCGCAAGATTCGTTATCAACGTCTCACAGCACAATTTAAAATCGCCAACCAATTTGTTCCTTGTGGGTGGTGACGAACAACTTGAAATTCAGGCCTTCCGCGTCCGAGGCGCCTTGGAACCAGGCCCAACTGACGCATGGAGGATAGTCCACACATGGATTAGCGATCTTATTGAGGATATTCAGAACTCGTGGAATCAAGAAAACACCACCGTCTTCGTTGACTGTAACCCAAGTTTCTCCATTTACACCGAACTCGCAATGTCCGCCTCCGACAGGTTAATTATTCCATTCTCACCGGATGGCTCCTCCAAGCGAGCGGTACGGGCTGTCTTCGCACTTCTCTTCGGGGAAACGCGCATTCCGGGTAGCCAGCAATCTGAGTTTTTCCGCCTGTCTGAGCAATTTCGGCTGTCAACTCCTAAAATCTATTGCTACGTTGGAAACCGTCTCACTCAGTACATTAAATCGGCGAAGGCATTCAGAACGGTTGTAAGTGAAATCGGCAAAGAAATCTGGTCAGTCTGGAAAATAAATCCAAACGTCTTCCATATTCATCCAGTGGGTGCTGCAAGTCCTTCTACGCGATCCGCCTTCATTGAGATGTTCCAATTCGAAATTGTGGATGCGAACACCGCATCTGTTGTCTCCAGCTCTCTCGGAATACCGATAGTTCGTCTGCAGGCAGGCCTCTATCCAGTCTCTGGAAGAAGCGTGATGGTCAACCAAACGCAACTAGATAATCAACAGCCAAATATCAAGGCGCTCGTTCAAGCGATCGAATAGGACTGGCAATCGCGCGTTTTTTGGGTTCTTAGGGTCTAACTCAATAGACTGTCACCGTCTTTCTTGGGTCGGTTTTCAGCAATGGACATCCTACTAACTGCATGAAGATTCTTTATCTCACGGGCGGGGCCGGGCAGATGTATTGCGGGAGTTGTCTGCGCGACAACGCGCTCGCGACCGAACTCATTTCCCGCGGTCACGACGTTACGCTGCTACCGGTCTACACACCGACACTGACAGATGAGACAAACGTTAGCGGCGACAAAGTCTTTTTCGGCGGCATCAGTGTCTACCTCGAACAGTATGTCCCGATGTTTCGCAACTCGCCTCGATGGCTAGACCGCTTATGGGATTCAACCCCGATGTTGCAGCTGGCTTCGCGCCGCTCAATCTCGACTAGCCCGAAGATGCTCGGTGAACTCACCGTTTCGATGTTGAAAGGCGAAGCTGGCTTTCAGCACAAAGAGATTGTGAAGCTGACAGAGTGGCTCAGCCATGAGTCGGCGCCTGAGGTCATCAGCCTGCCATATACGCTGCTGCTTGGCCTGGCAAAGCCCATCAAGGAAGCATTGAATCGCCCCATCTGCTGCACTCTGCAGGGTGAGGACTTATTTCTCGAAGGGTTACAGGAACCTTATCGCAGTGAAGCCAAGGAACTCATTCGACGGAGCGTCGAACACGTCGATGCTTTCATTTCGGTGAGCGACTACTACGCGGAGTTTATGCCCGGCTATCTGGGAATCCCTCGCGAGAAGATTCACGTCGTGAAGCTCGGTATTAACCTTCAGGGTTATGAGATGAGGAAGCCTGACCCGAAGCGGCCGTTCACGGTTGGATTCTTTGCCCGCATCGCACCAGAAAAAGGATTACATGTTCTCGCCGAGGCCTATCGAATCCTGCGTCAGGATGGAGGACTGCCGAACTCCCGCCTGGAGGCAGCAGGATATATGGCCCCGGAGCACAAGGCCTACCTGGCAGGAATCGAACGCGAAATGGATCAGGCAGGTCTGGCCGGCGACTTTAATTATCGCGGGGTCCTCGATCGAGACCAAAAGATCGAGTTTCTGCGAAACCTGGACGTGCTGTCGGTCCCAGCCACCTACGATGAGCCCAAGGGCATGTTCCTACTCGAAGCGATGGCTTGCGGGGTCCCGCTGGTCCAGCCGAGACGCGGGGCCTTTACCGAGGTACTCGAGAACACCGGCAGCGGATTATTGGTTGAACCTGATGATCCTCAAAGCCTCGCGGACGGCATTCGGCGTCTGTTCGACGATCCCGCACTAGCTGAGACGTTGGGACAGCATGGCTTCCAAAAGGTGCGTGAGCATTACAGCGTGGCGCGCATGGCCGACCGCGCACTTGAGGTTTATGAGAATCTGCTTTAGCCGCGGATTTCCGCGGATTAACGCGGATCCATAAACAACGGGTCAGTGCTGTAGATTCATAATTGAAGTCGCATATCCGTTGCCGCACCCGAGGGTCTGTTCTGATCCGCCTAGTTCCGCGTTAATCCGCGGCCAAAATTCAGGGAGGGTTTGTGCTAAAGGTTGAGAGCGTCTCCAAGGAGTATCCGACTCCGAGCGGACCGCTAAAAATAGTTTCCGACGTCTCGCTCTCGCTGTCTCAGGGAGATGCCCTGTCAATCATGGGACCTTCGGGCAGCGGCAAGAGCACGCTTCTCTACATCATGGGCGCGCTGGAGCCACCCACCAGCGGCACTGTTACGCTTGATGGTCGGGACCCATTTCAGTTGAAAGTGAAGGACCTGGCTGCGTTTCGCAACCAGGAGATTGGGTTCATTTTTCAGGACCACTGCCTGCTGCCGCAATGTTCAGTGATCGAAAACGTATTAACGCCAACGCTCGTTTCAGCGAAGGACGACGACTATTTTGAACGCGCCCGGTCGCTACTCGATCAGGTAGGCCTGGCAGATCGTCTGGACCATCGCCCCGCTGAACTATCTGGAGGCGAGAAGCAGCGCGTGGCGTTGTCCCGCGTGTTGATCATGAAGCCGCAACTTCTGTTATGTGACGAGCCAACCGGCAATCTCGATCACAAGGCCGCTGATGTAGTCGCTTCCCTGCTGATCGATCTGCACCAGCAACAAAAAACGATTCTGGTGGTGGTAACTCATAACGCCGAATTGGCGGCACGTTTCCCGGCTCGGTACGAGTTGATCGACCAGCAACTTCGGCAGGTTGGGGGTTAGGGTTCGAACGATGGTCTTGCGAGCTGCTGAGTGGCAATGAGGTCAGTACCACCTCGCGATAGCG
>JANNJZ010000343.1:0-4471 GCA_031396065.1 Pyrinomonadaceae bacterium
AGGGTCGCGAGTTCAAATCTCGTCTCCCGCTCCAATATCAAAGGCTAAAGGCGGAAGGATGAATGATGAAAGTTTTGGCTTTCATCGATTTTTTGGTTTCATCCTTCCGCCTTTAGCCCTTGATATTGGAGCGGGAGACGAGATTTGAACTCGCGACCCTCGCCTTGGCAAGGCGATGCTCTACCACTGAGCTACTCCCGCTTTAGAGCAGGAGTGATTCTAATCATTCGATGATTGTTGTCAAGCGAGGTGGTTTTGCGACGGTGTATCCGTTTGCATATTGTCGCGAAGTCAAGTTTTTGGGTCGCCAGTAAAACAGAGAGTTAGCCGAGGTGCGGTGCGGTACGGTGATCGCCTTTGCGGCTCTGCCGCCTTCCGTGCGGAAAGGCTCGGCCTTTCCGATAGCGGTTTCATCTTCGAGGCTGCGCCTCTGAGGCCGCGCGGAGGCATAGCCTCAAAATAAATAGAGGTGCCGGTGAGGCGGAGCCTCACCCCAAGGATGGCGGCCAAGCCGCAGAACCAAGCTTAGAGACAAGCTCAGAGTGTAAGAGCGAGCGAGACTTGCAACTCCGGGGGAGACTCCAGAAGGAAACAGACTTGCAGAGGGTCAGCGGCCCGAGCCCGACTTCACTCGATCTCGAAATTGTAGGTGATTACGCCGGAAACCTTCACTGGTTTACCGGCCAGTTTCGTCGGCGAAAATTTAGCCTGACGAGCAGCTGCCTCTGCGCCTGCCCTCAACAATGGATGCCCGGAGATTGCCCGCGCGGTAACGACGTTGCCTTTCTCGTCTACCACTACCTGCACCACGACTGTACCCGACGCTTTGGCCGCTTTTGCTATGGGCGGGTAGGGCGGCTTCGGTAAGCTCGTCGCCTTGCCGTTCAACACGCCGCCACTGATCGTCTTGCCGGGCGTCGAGTTTTCCGCAGTGTTAGAGTTGAGATTGGTATTCGCGTTAATGTTGTCAGGAACAACGTCGTCAACGTCGCTATCCGCCACCTGAATCGTTTCACCGTCAGGCAGGCGCACGCTGCCGCTTCTCACCTTCCAAACCCGGTCCCGCCTTTTGAGTTCAACCGAGTATTGACCCGTGCCTTTCGAACCCTGGACTGACATTGTAAACGCCGCATCGCCGGTTCCATCCGTGTTCTGACTAAACGCGCCGAGCGGAAATCCGGTATCCGTGATCTCGCCGAGTTTGTCTCTGACTTCAGAATTTTCCTTCAAGGCGTTGACTGCCGTTGTGTAAGCATCGGACGACTTCAGCGTATTCTCGGCATACCGGAATCCGTAGTAGATCGCCGCGCCAGCGCCCAGGGCCAATAACACTAAGATCACGCCTAGAATTAAGAGCACTTTGCCGCACGAGGATTTGCGTGGCTGGTCCATCGGTGGAGGGGTGTACGGCGTGCTGAACGTTGGCGGCTGATACTGAGCCGGAGCTTGGACCCCACACTTGGGACAAAACTTCTGGAACGACTCGAGAACATTGCCGCAGTTATTGCAAAGCATCTGTCCCTCCGGGGATCGGGTTGTTGACGAGGAAACGCGGCAAGGATAATCCCGGCGCTGAAGCTGTACAAGCCAAACTTCGAAAGCTTAGGCGATATCCGCGACTATGAGGAGTTTAGAGTACAACCCTTAGGTTCTCGCAGGCCAAACACGCAAGCTAAAGCTTGGACTCTATACACCTGTCTGGCGCGTTTGCATTGACTTCCATCCTGCATCTCGCATAAGTTCCGTCTTCTTCCGCCAGCATGTCTCAGGTTCAGTCCTGCTTTCGATCAAAAAGGAGTCCCGCGATGAAGACGTCTCATTCAAGAGTCACTCAGTTCACTGCGCTCGCGCTGTTGTTGCTGTTATCGAGTTTTGCGGTTGGCCAAACTGGTTACAAGAAGCCACCGAAAGAAGTTCTCGACATCTTGTCGGCGCCGGTAACTCCGACGGCATCGATCAGCCCGGCGCGCGATACCATGTTGCTGGCGACCGGACTCCGTTACCCTCCGATTGCCGATCTGGCCCAACCGATGTTGCGACTCGCCGGGCTGCGCATCAATCCGGCCACGAATGGACCACATCGTTTCCAGTATTCGGTGGCGTTGACTCTGAAGCGAATCGGCGATGGTAGCGAGGTGAAAATCGCTCTACCGCCGGGCGCGAAGATTACTTCGTTGCAATGGAGTGCGGACGGCAAACACTTCGCCTTCCTTAACACCACGGCCCACGGGACTGAAATCTGGATCGGCGACACGGCGAATGGAAAAGTTAAACTGCTGAAAGGGGTCGCAGTTAATAATGCTTACGGTGATCCGATGCAGTGGATGCCTGACAATCGCACTCTCCTGGTTCAATTAATTCCGTCAAAACGTCCAGCGGCTCCCGCTGAGTCGAGCGTGCCGCGCGAGCCAAACGCGCAGGAAAGCTTCGGCCGGGTTGGTCCAGTCCGGACGTTTGAGGATCTTTTAAAGAGTCCCTTTGAAGAAGATTTGTTTGAGTACTATGCCACTTCCCAGCTGGCGCTGGTCGATATCAGCAACGGCAAGTCAACCGAAGTTGGACAGCCCGCGATTGTGCAATCGGCGAATCCCGCGCCGGATGGCAAGCACCTTTTGGTGGCCGCGGTGCACCGTCCTTTCTCTTATCTCTATCCCGTGTTCGCGTTCCCGAGGGAAGTCCAGGTTTGGGATACGAAGGGCAAGCTGGAGTATAAACTCGCCAGCGTCCCGCTCGCCGATACGGTACCAATTGATGGAGTCATTACCGGCCCGCGCAATTACCGCTGGCGGCCGACAGCTCCTGCCACGCTAGTTTGGGTCGAAGCGCTTGACGGCGGCGATCCCAAGAAGAAGGTGCCTCATCGGGATCGGGCAATGACGTTGAAAGCGCCGTTTACCGAAGCTCCATCGGAATTAGTCAAGACGGAGCACCGCTTCGCCGGCGCACAATTCGGAGAAAAGGGCGGACTCCTTTTGGTTAGCGACTTCGACCGCGATCGGCGTTGGGTTAGGACAGTGATCATTGATGCTGATAATCCCAGTGAACCTGCGAAGCCGCTGTGGAGTCGCAGCGCCCAGGATCGCTACGGCGATCCCGGAACGCCGGTGGCTCGCGTGCTACCGAGCGGCGACCGCGTCATCCTGCAAAATGGAGACTCGATTTATCTGGTAGGCACCGGGGCGTCTCAGGAAGGTGACCGGCCATTTCTCGATCGCTTTAATTTGCAAACTCAGAAAGCCGAGCGCTTGTTCAGAAGCGATGCGAACCAGTACGAATCATTCGTAGCTTTGTTGGACGATGATGCGAAGCGGTTCATCACACGTCATGAGAGCCCAACGGCAGCACCCAACTATTACGTGCGCGCCAGTGGCGAAACGGGGATGCCTACCAAGTCGCTCACCAGCTTTCCCGACGCTACGCCACAGCTTCGGGGGATCAAGAAGCAGTTGGTGACGTACAAGCGCGCCGATGGCGTGCAGTGTTCGTTTACCCTCTATCTGCCGCCCGGCTACCAAGAGGGTACGCGGCTGCCGACTGTGATATGGGCCTACCCGCTCGAGTTTAACGACCCCAGCACGGCGGGACAGGTTACCGGCTCGACTCAGCGGTCGACGCAGATTGTTGGTCCATCGCATTTGTTTTTCCTGATGGAGGGTTATGCGGTGCTGGACAACGCCACGATGCCGGTAGTCGGCGCTCCCGAGACGGTGAACAATACCTACATCGAACAAACTGTGATGAGCGCGAAGGCCGCGATTGATAAAGCCGCTGAAATGGGCGTGACTGATCCTGAACGAGTTGGCGTGGGCGGGCACAGTTATGGCGCGTTCATGACGGCAAACCTGCTGGCCCACTCAGACCTGTTTCGCGCGGGCATCGCCCGGAGCGGAGCTTACAATCGCACGTTGACGCCTTTTGGTTTTCAGAGCGAGCGGCGAACCATTTGGGAAGCGCCGGAGCTTTACATCAAGGTGTCACCGTTTATGAATGCGAACAAGATCAATGAGCCAATCCTCTTCATCCATGGTGAAGCCGACGACAACTCAGGAACGTTCCCGATTCAATCGGAGCGTATGTACCAGGCGGTTCGGGGAAATGGCGGAGCGAGTAGACTGGTTACGCTGCCACTCGAAGCGCACGGCTATGCCGGACGCGAAACGATTGAGCACGTGCTTTACGAAATGATCAGTTGGTTTGATAAATATGTGAAGAATGCGCCGGCAAGATCGCCGAAGCCGCAGACCGCGGTGAACTGAAAGGCCAAAGGCCAAAGGCCAAAGTCCAAAGTCCAAAGTCCAAAGTCCAAAGTCCAAAGTCCAAAGTCCAAAGTCCAAAGTCCAAAGTCCAAAGTCCAAAGTCCAAAGTCCAAAGTCCAAAGTCGGACTGATGTCATCGCAACGAAAGTTGCCCTGTCCAAATAGTTTCTCGTGGTAGGTGCGCCGCAGGTAAAGCCAGGATCCAGCCTCGCAGC
>JANNJZ010000384.1:0-14585 GCA_031396065.1 Pyrinomonadaceae bacterium
CCTCAACTCTTTGCCATTGCTCGGAAGTCATAAAAACTAGTGCTGAGTCCTGAGTCCTGAGTCCTGAGTGATGAGTGATGAGTGATGAGTAATGAGTGATGAGTAATGAGTGATGAGTGATGAGTAAAAAGCGAGATATCGGGTATGACGTCCTTTACTCAGGACTCAGTACTCAGCACTCGTTTCTTACTCATCACTCATCACTCATCACTCAGGACTCAGGACTCAGGACTCAGGACTCAGGACTCAGCACTAGTTTTTATGACTTCCGAGCAATGGCAAAGAGTTGAGGAGGTTTTGCAGGGGGCGCTTGATCGTCCGCCGCGGGAGCGTGCTTCATTCCTTGAAGATGTCTGCGCTGGGGATGAAGAGTTGAAAGAAGAAGCCAATTCTTTGATTTGCGCCCACGACGCAGCTGGTGACTTTATTGAGCAGCCGGCAATCACTCATGATGCGCATATCCTGGTTGGCTCAGTTCGCGACCACAATATCGGGCGGGAGATTGGTCCTTACAAGATTATTCAACGACTGGGCGCCGGGGGTATGGGCGAAGTCTATCTGGCCGAGGACTCGCGCCTTAATCGCCTGGTGGCTCTAAAAATTCTCCCAGCTTACTTCGCCTCTGACGACGCTCGGCTGCGTCGCTTTCAAAGCGAAGCGAGGGCTGCTTCGGCCTTGAATCACCCAAACATCCTCACCATTCACGAGGTTGGCGAATCCGAGGACTTCCGTTTTATTGCCACCGAATTTATCGACGGGCAGACCATTCGTGAACTAATTACGAACCGCAATCTGTCTGTCATAGAGATTCTGGATGTGGCCGAACAGGTAGCCTTCGCGCTATCCGCAGCTCATGCGGCCGGAATTATTCACCGCGACATCAAGCCGGAAAACATCATGAGGCGCACCGACGGCCTGGTGAAGATCCTCGACTTCGGTATCGCCAAGCTCATGGAGCCACCGACAACGGATCACTCTGACTGGAGTCACAGCTCGTTAAGTGGGCTGACCGAAGCAGGAGTTGTTATGGGAACCGTCGACTACATGTCCCCGGAACAGGCGCGCGCGCTGATCGTAGACGAACGCACGGATGTCTGGAGTTTGGGCGTCTTGCTTTACGAAATGCTCACCTGTCGCAAGCCATTCGCCGGCGCCACTCGTATGGACACCATGGTGGGCATACTTGAGCGCCTCCCGCGGCCGCTACTTGAGTTCACTGCAGCCTCAGCTGACCAGTTAGAGCCGCTCCAACGCATTGTAGATAAGGCTCTGCGCAAGCAGCGAGAGGACCGGTATCAAACTGCCAATGAAATGCTCGCGGACCTTAAGAGCGCAAGGGGACAACTCAGCCAGGATCCTTTCACCGCCAGCTATGCAGCTTCGCCGCGGCGCGCCAGTCCGGAGAGTTTCGCGGAGCCTTCGCGACGCCGATACGCGTGGGCCGTGCTGGGCATTGTGGTTTTTCTGTTAGCAGTCATGGCGGGAACGATTGTCTCCAGACGATGGGCTATCGATCGGCTGGGAAACAGCCCGGACTTTGTTTCGTCTGTAACCAACCAGCCCTATTCGGGGATGACCGAGGAAGAGAAACTGAGGTTTGTCGACCTGCAAGCGAACCGTATCTCAACCATGATGGGCGACCGCCCGGTGAAACTCAACGAGGAGGCTTTGCGCACCATCAAGAGTTATGTGGACCACTATGTTGTCGCATACAGCTCAGGTAAGCCCGGAGATGAAAGTTTGAGCGATGTCTTTGCGCGGGCGAGACCCTATGTGCCGCTAATTTCACGTTCGTTTGGAGCGAAAAAGGTACCGGTGATCATAGGCATCTACTTGCCGATGATCGAATCGGCGTATCGTAATTGTTATGAGAACAGTATTGGAGCAAAGGGTCTGTATCAGTTCTTGCCACAGACGGCCAAACAATACGGCGTTACTCGGGACGAGATGTGTGATGAGTCGAAGATGACACCGGCTGCCGCGCAGTACATCGCTGACCATATGGCCGAACTCGGAGACGATGCTGAGAGCATGACCCTGGTATTGCTTAGCTACAACACCGGCGCTGAGTTTGTGCGAACCTCGCTGCGCGAATTGAGAGAAACGGACCACTACCACCGGAATTTCTGGACGCTCCTGGCCAATCGCGACAAACTGAACTGGACGTATCAGCACGAGAGCGCTGGTTATGTGCCGAGGTTTTTTGCAGCCGCGATTATTGGCGAGAACCCGCGGACGTTCGACTTGCCGATGCCCGCGCTCTCCACTCTGAGTGGTAAACAGTGAATAGTCTGGACCAGGGCTGTCTGCTCACTGCTACTGTAGTTTCGCTCGCGCAGCTTTTTCCTGAACGGAAATTTTTGGAATTGAGTATAAGATTTGCCGGGCTGCCTCAAGCCGGCAGAGTCCGCGAACCGAAGGCGAGGCGAGACCGTCAATCGCTGCCGCGGTGCGATCAAAGTCCGCAGTTACCAGCGGCTCGAGAGCGTTTCGAAAACCGAAGCCGAAACTCACTCGCGGCACAGTAAATTTTGTTGTGCTAAAGCCTTCTATACCCAAACGCGGTGCACCTTCATCGGTCGGATCGAATCTCTCTAAACGGTTAATTATGGCAATCGCCTGCTCAAAATCCATCAAGGCCTGAGAACTATCAACCAGGTGTGAGATCGCAGTTTTCCCTAACCGAACCTTGGCTATATTTGACGAAGCATCTTCGCGTTTAAGCGACTTGTCGGCTTCAAAGAGCAATTCAACAGCACGTTGATGAGCCATCCCAGAAGTCCACGTTTCGTTTCCTGAGTGCGGGTTGACTACGGCAAGTTTCTGCGCGACAGCAATCAGCGTCAACGCTCGTTCGAGGGATGAAGGGATCTTTAGGGCAAGTTCTTCAGCTTTTTCCAGATCGTTTTCAGCGAAACAAGTAAGTGCAGCTCGGTAATACAAGAACGCGACAATTTGCTGATGCAACTTGGCATCGTTTTCAATCCTGTTCGCAAGCCCTTTGCCGCGTTCAAAGTCTTTCGGCGCAGTTGCCAACGCCGCTTCCGCAAATCTTAACTTTCGTGCCAGCGGATTGAATTCCTTATCCGCCACTTTTTCCAAAGCATCGACGCGCAAGCGACTAACTTCATCCGCAGGCGCGCCATTTCTTGCGGCTTCGCGCACCGGGTCGGTCACTTCGGCGTTTGGTTTCGCCCCCGTAGTTGGCGCAGCAGCAGCAAACTGAGTTCTCCGCGCCTGGATACCTACCCACAAATCTGGTGCATACATCTGAAATGGCTGCGCTAACGAATTAGCCAACAAGATGAATTCTCCGGCTGCTTGGCCTTGTTCCTTGAGCGGAAGCGGTTCAGCGAGCAGCCTGCGATGCACGACAATCAAAAAACTTCGGGCGCGAGCTGGATCGAATTCTGCCGGACTTTGAGCAGGTAATTGCGTCTGCACCACGGCAACCGTTACGTTGCCATCCGGCAAGCGCGCTACCACTTGGCCCGGTTTGAACAAATACGATGCTAAGACATGGTGATCGGAAAAAGCTGTCGGGCCATTCACCAAACGAGCCAGAGCCGAGTCAAACAGACAATTTGCCAGGCCCACGTCTTTCTGACGCAAGCGCAACAAGACCGTTTGCAGATTAAACGAAATTCCATCTCCCAGACTGCGCTCAGCTAGATTGAGGGCCAAAGCGGGATTAGTTTCAATCGCGTTCATCGCTAACCGCAAAAGTTGTTCGCTTCGAGCCGTGCGATCGTCAAATGCGCCGCGCTCGGCCTTGTCGTCTACTTGGCTCTGTTCCAGTTTTTGTAAAAAGCGATCGGCAAGTTTCGAATCGCGTTTGAGCGCTACGTTCAAGACGATGGTTCGCAAACGAGAACGCTGCGAGCCACGCCAGATTTGTCTTAACTCTTCAGAATTTTCTCGTTCGTCAATCTTCTCAATCAGATCCCAGGCCTTCGTCAGCCAAACGCGCGCCTTCAGATTCTCGTCCCACAGCAAATCGGCTGCCTGAGTCAGAGCCGAAACCGCCGCTTGACGGTCATCCCAAAGTACTGCTTCACTCGCCGTTTCTTCAACGAGATAGACAGCTTTAGAGCGTTTCAAATCATCCTGGTTTTGCTTTTCAATCGTGCGTTGACGTTCGCTAAACTTCTGTGTCGGCTCTGGCTTTTGGGAGGAAACTAATATAGGAAAGGCAACGGTGAGGATGATAAGAAGGGGGACGTGCTTCATGTTTGGAGTCCTCTGTTGTCGTCGCAAGGAACTACGGTTTCTGCGGTGCATTGTTTGGACCATGAGCGCCTGAAGGGCCGACGACCGTGTAACCCGAAGGCAACACCTTTGGCGTGGGTCCCGAGGTGCTGTAACTTCCGTCTGGCTTAATTTTGATAGTAATTCGCGCTTCGCCCTCGGGGAAAAGTTCTGATTGCCACACACGGTTTATCTCAAAAGCGAGATTTTGATCAAGCTGTGCGTCAAAGACCCTGAGAGTAGAAAATAGCAAGAACGCTTGCTTAGTTCGCGTTTGCTGTTCCAGACGCTTTAGCAGTGAACCGGAGACCGGAACTGAAACGCGCACGCGCCGATTCTCTTTTTCTGAGAAAGCTCGGTTCGAAAATGAAGAGCGCACCAGCAATTCGCCAAGTTCACGTGTGCTGCTACTTGATTTGGTGTTCGCTACAACTGCGCTCCAATCCGCCACCCGAATTTCATAAACCCCTTCCCAAAAGCTTTTCGGGTTTGCCATTCCAGGCGACTCCGTCACCTCCAGAATCAAACTGATTTCAGCGGGCAGTTTAGTGGAAGTGGTTTTGCGGGTTTGCTGATCCTGTGGGCCGGCGGCGGCAGGTTCATCTGGAAACATCTTCTGAGCAGGCTGTTGTGCGGCAACCATTGATAGATTGAGTGTCAAGGCGACCAGGAGCGATGAGAAGACCTTTTTCACAATAGATTCTCACAGACCAAGTTGTCTGAACAATTCGGCTTCATCGGGCGAGTTTCCGAACCAGGTGTTTACGATCACTCCGTCCTCGACCAGAAACTTTGTAGGAAAATATTTGACGCTGAGCGATTGCAGCAATGCGGCGTCTTTATCGAGCAGGATTTCCGTCTCAATTTCGTGTTCTTGAATGAACTTTATGATCTGGTTTCGGCTCTGGATTCCGACCCCGTAGATTTTCACTTTGTCAGATAGTTGAGATTTGACGCGCGAAAGCAGTTTCAATTCTTTCTGACACGCCTGACAGTTTGTGGTCAAAAAAACCAACAATACTTTTCCAGTACGCAGCTGTTCAGGCGAGACCTTGCCGCCCTCAAGATCAACAAGCTCGAGTTTCGGCAACGGTTGCCCGGAAATAACAACTGCGTCCTTCAAAAAGTTTTGAGATTTTGCAGCGGCCAAATGAGAAAGATGCAGGATCAAAAAAACGACGCAAGGAAGGAGAATTCCCGCAAGTAATGGGACAAGGACAAAAGGGTTCTTTAGGGTCTTGGTGCTGCTCATGATTCTGTGTTACGCGGGTGTACAAGATTTCACCTTGAACACCCGCAAACCAAACAGACTTTAATGCTAATCGTTTTCCAGCGGTCCGCAGATATAAGCACAGACGCAGACATTTTGGTCGCATTCCTCGCCGACGAGCGTACAAGTCTTCCCGCCAACCCTAATGGTTGGATCACACGCGGCCAAAACCGCAACAGTGGGAAGGGAAAGAACGAGACCAATCATGAGGGAAACCAAGGCAAGCTTGAGCTTCTTCATACTTTTTCTCCTAGGAGGTTGAGGGAGGGGTGAGTTAGTGAACGACATAAATTTGCAAGTGAGTGATCTGGTTTATGGTCGTGCTTGTACTGCCAGGAAATCGCAGCGGGTGTGGAGTTCTACCTACTGCTTTTGTGAGTGCCTCACGGCCGAGACGCCTATCGGCTGGCGGTTGAGTTTTGGCCGAGGCTATTGAGGCTGGTTCAATTCGAGGGCGAGACTCCTAAGGCTCGATATAGAGCCAGCCTAGTGTATGAAGCGCGCGCAATATATTTCAACTGTGGTTGAGAGTCAAGAAAATTGTCTCAACCAAACGAACCGTCATGAAAGGTCAAGCGTCTCCCGTGATGGTTCGTCAGTGTTTCACAAAAACACTGTCAGCTTCACTGTCGGGAGCAGTAGGCAGGGCTGAAACCGGAGCAGAGCTCATCGTATTCATTGCCTGCTCCGCGGAGAGAATTCCAGAAAGGCGCATCTTGAACTCATCGGTGTTGCTGGCGTTGTGCAGTGCTTCTTCGATCGAAATCAACCCTGACTGAACCAAATGAAACAGGGACTGATCGAAAGTCTGCATTCCATATTGCGATGCGCCTGATGCGATGGCTTCTCTGATCAAGTAAGTCTTTTCCTCGTTGATGATGCAATCTCGAATTAGCGCGGTTGAGACCATCACTTCAACGGCGGGCACCCTGCCCGCGCCTTTGGCGGCTCGCACCAGTCTCATCGACACCACCGCCTTGAGAATCCCGGCCAGCTGAATTCTCACAGACTTCTGCTGATGCGACGGAAAGCTGGAAACGATGCGCATGATAGTTTCAGTGGCATCGAGCGTGTGCAGCGTTGAAAGGACAAGATGCCCGGTCTCGGCTGCGGTTAACGCTGTCTCTATGGTTTCATAGTCGCGCATTTCACCAACCAGGATTACGTCAGGATCCTGGCGCAGCGCGCCGCGCAGCGCCTCGGCAAACGACCTGGTGTCCACATCAACTTCTCGTTGCGTGACAAAGGACATCTTATCGCGATGCAGAAACTCGATCGGGTCCTCGATGGTCACAATGTGTCCGCTGCGGCGCGCATTTATTTGATCAATCATCGCGGCCAGGGTCGTCGATTTGCCGGATCCGGTCGAACCCGTTACGAGGATTAGTCCCCGACGTTCGTCCGCGATGCTGTCAATCACCGGCGGCAACCCCAGCTCGACGGAGGTTTTCGTTTGATCCGGAATTACGCGCAACACCAGGCTGACGGTGCCTCGTTGCTGGAAGATGTTGGCGCGAAATCGACCAAGCCCTTTAACGCCGTATCCAATGTCTACTTCAGACGCCTCCTTGAAACGCTGCTTTTGCCGGTTTGACATCATGGCAAAAGCCATATCAAGCGTGTCCTCCGGCTTTAATCTCGGGGCATCGCCGATTGGCCGGAGCTCACCTCCGATGCGCATCACCGGGAAGGCGCCGACTTTGAGGTGTAGATCGGAGGCGCTATGACTTGCGGCGACTCGTAACAGATCGTCAATTTTAAGAGACATAACAGGAAACGGCCTTTTCAGGTTCAGGAGGACTTGTAGTCGTGTGTCTGGGCGAGAGGAATTGTTGGAACGAAACTGCGGGGCGCGTTATCTCAAAGTGACGAGAAACGCTGAACTGGATAATAGCCTGTCGGAAAAGACCGCGTCAACGGGTGATGCCGAGGTTATGGTGCAGATGCATGTCGCCGAAGTTCGTTTAGAAAGCGGACTTGTCCGCCCGAACCAGGGGCAGAAGTGCCCTTTCTAAACGCTGCCCAGATTTAAACGGGGCCCGGGGGTCTGCCAGGAGATGTTCCCACGGTCACCAAAGAAAAAGCAGCGAATAGGTCTCCCTCCTCGCTGCTCAATGATTCAATGATTCAGGCGAAACTGCTGATTTTCTTAGTCAACCGAACTAGCTGCCGTTTGGTATTTCATTACCGGCTCTGACTCCTGGCTGGTAGCCACTTTCACGTCAGAGCCCTTTTCTGATGACTGACGGGCTTCCGACCGCGATGGCGAGCCGTTATTACCGGGTTCAGGGCTTTCGGCAGATTTGACGTAAGTGAGCCAATCGCCGGGAGCTTTTCGCTCTCCTTTAGTGATTTCAAAAAAGGCCTTCTGAATTTTTTCAGTCACCGGTCCGCGACCACCGGCTCCAACGGTAATGCGATCCACGGCTCGGATTGGAGTGATTTCGGCGGCGGTGCCGGAGAAGAAAAGTTCGTCAGCGACGTAAAGCGCGGCTCGTTGAATGCTGCGTTCCTTAACCGTGATTCCCAACTCGTGGCATATCTGGATCACGCTGTCACGAGTGATGCCGGCGAGAATGGACGAGGAGAGAGGCGGCGTTAATACCGTGTCGCCGTTAACCACAAAAATATTCTCACCAGATCCCTCCGAGACGTAACCGCGATCATCGAGCGCGATGCCTTCGGCAAAACCGTTGAGCAATGCCTCCATTTTGATTAACTGGGAGTTCATGTAGTTTGCGCCGCTCTTGGCCATCGCCGGCATTGAGTTTGGCGTTAGCCGATTCCAGGTTGACACGCAAACATCGACGCCTTTCTCGATGGCTTCGTCGCCGAGGTATTTGCCCCAGTCCCAGGCGCCGATGTAACACGCTAACGGGTTGGGAAAAGGATTGACGCCGAAAGCGGGTCGCTCTTCATCCAGACTGCGGAAGAGGATCGGCCGGATGTAGCACTGCTCTAAGCCGCTGCGCTCAACCAGCTCAACAGACGCATCGCACAACTGATTCAAATTCCAGGCGTGATCCATGCGATATATCTTGGCTGAATTCAGGAAGCGCTGCATGTGTTCTTTCAAACGGAATATCGCCGGCCCGTCTTTGGTTGCATAACAACGAATGCCCTCAAAAATACTCGAACCATAGTGAAGCACATGAGACATCACGTGCACGCGGGCGTCGTTCCACTTTATGAATTTGCCGTCATGCCAAACGACGTCGCAAATGCGCGGACTTGCCACATTTTTACCATTGCCATCTTTTGAGAACATACTGTTCTTACTCCTTCAGGAAACCAGATTGGGAAACGGGTGGCGAGGGACCAAACTTTCAAGTTGCGTGTGCAGAAACAGCGCTCACAAACCAACTTATCTGAAGGATGACTCCCTTTCAGAGAGCGCACGTTTTGAGTTATCAGTACAGGGCACGATACAGTAACTTTACTTTGCTTTGCAAGGTAGGGTAAGGCCAGCGATTGGTCAGCTTGCAAACTGTCAAATGCGCATTTGCTAAACTAAATCAAGTGTTCCTTCAGTAGAGCCGCTTGATTCAATTAGGCTGCGCAACGTACCATCAAAATGACTCAGCAAGTAACAAAGAGTGCCTTTAATTCTGCGTACCGTTTAGAGAGCGCACTTGTGCGCCCCGTGCGCTCCATAGAAACGATGAGCGAGCTGCTTCTCCGTGGGCACACAAGTGTGCTTTCCAAACGGAACGGATGCGAAATTAAATTCGAGCGGCCGCGGTACGGCATTTTACTGCTTCTAATTCTGCTTTCCATTCTTGCTATCAACTGTCGTATGACCGAAAAAACTGAAAAACCACCTGCAGCCTCGCCACAAATCAGCAAACCCGAAGACGTCCAGGCAATCCATCGTCGTGCGATTGCGATCGACATGCATGCTGACACAACCCAGCGTCTCCTTGATGAAGACGTGGACCTGCAACAGCGATTGACTGACGGCCATTTTGATTCCGTGAGGGCAAAGGAGGGCGGACTCGACGCGCAGTTCTTTTCGATCTGGGTCGAGCCCCAGCTCTTCGGCGGCGGCGGACGAAGTGCAATGAAACGGGCTGACGATCAAGTTGCCGCCGTGCGCGAGCTAACTGAAAAGTATCCTGATACCTGGCAGTTCGCGACCTCAGCCGCTGATGTCCGGCGCATTGTAGGTGAAGGTAAACTGGCTGCCTTAACCGGTATGGAAGGTGGCTACGCTATAGATGAGAACCTGGAGAACGTAGAGCGATATTACAGAATGGGTGTGCGCTATATGTCTCCCGCTTGGAGTGTGAGCACCAGTTGGGCAGGCTCGTCCGGCGATGTGGTTGGGCAGACGCGCGGGTTAAACGAGTTTGGAAAAGACGTGATCCGGGAAATGAATCGGGTGGGAATGATGATCGACGTATCCCACGTTTCCGATAAGACCTTTTGGGACATCGTAAACAATTCGAGCAAACCGGTAATTGCCACGCATTCGGGGTGTCGCGCGATTGCCAACGTCCCGCGAAATTTGACTGACGAAATGATCCGCGCAATGGCGCAGGCCGGCGGGGTCGTTAACGTGATCTTTTATCCAGAACACCTGGAACCGGGCTGGAGTGAAAAGAAGAAGCTAGTTGATGCGGCGATAGCTCCGCTGGTCCAGCGCGCTTCCGAGGAAGAGCAGCGCAGTGCAGTGTACAAAAAAATTGCGCGCGACCGCGTCAGAAGCGAAGAGTTTGCTAAACGGCTTCCGCCGGTAATGGTGTCGCGTTTGGCGGACCACATCGATCACATCGTGAAGCTGGTTGGAATCCCACACGTTGGTATCGGATCTGACTTCGATGGCGTGCAGTCGACGCTCAGCGATCTTCATGATGTTTCTGAATTACCGAACCTGACTCGCGAGTTGCTCAAACGCGACTACACGGAAACTGATATCGGCAAGATCCTGGGTGGCAACATGCTGCGCGTGATGGAAGCAGTGGAAAAGCACAACTGAGTTCGGCGGCTGTGCCGCAGGCCGCGGATTCACGCCGATAGGCGCTGATCCAGATAACTACAACGTACGAACGTTTAGAGGTGGGCACCGCCCACCTCTAAACGAACGTGATCTCCATGCGGTAAGGTCTGCCGGCGCTGCCTTACCGAGGATGCAAGTCTTTCTTTTGAGGCTGCGTCTCGAAGTCAGTCGGAGGCGGAGTCTCAAACTTTATCTCTGTTCGGAAAGGCACAGAGCCTGTGGCAAAACTCCGGGGGAAAAATCTATCGAAAAAATCTTGCTCCATACTTGACCCGTAAGACGTTTTTCGATGGCTCCGAATGATTTTTGATGGACCGTTTTTCGCGATTTCCGGGTTTTGCCACAGGCTCACAGCCTTTCCGCACGGAATACGGCGAAGCCGCGGAACCTCGAGCGTGCCAGCCCAAGGTAGTTTCAATAATGGAAGCAACCAGTAAGAAACGTATTCCTCGCATCGGGTTCCATGCGCCGATCAAAGGCGGACTTCACGAAGCCCTAATCGTAGCCAGAGACACCGGCTGTGACACGGTCCAAATCTTTTCGCGCAACCCTCGTGGTTGGATGGCGAAGCCCCTGACCAATGAAGACGTGTCGCTCTTTCGTAAGACCAGGCGAACGACAAAAATTTCGCCCGTGGCGATCCACTGCAACTATCTCGTAAACCTCGCCGCTGCCGATGACCTGATGCTGGCAAAGTCGCGTGCTTCTTTTCGCGAAGAAGTTGAGAGGGCGCTCCTGCTTGGCGTCGACTATCTCGTGGTCCATCCCGGCAGTTCTCGGGGTTCCTGCGAAGCCGATGGCATTCGTACTTGCAGCGACAGCATAAAGTTTGCCGTGCGCCGGCTGAAGCTGGGCAAACTGCGGATTCTCCTGGAGAACACGGCGGGTCAGGGTGAATGCATTGGTCATCGCTTCGAGCACCTGCGCCAGATCATGGACGCTTGTCCGGATCTGCAACTCGGCGTTTGTCTGGATACGGCACATGCGTTTACTGCCGGTTACGACATCCGGGAGGAAGACGGTTTACATGCTCTCATTCAGAAGATAGAAGCCACGGTAAAGACGAAGAACGTACGCGCCATTCACTTCAACGATTCGCGTGCCGCCTACAATTCACGTGTCGACCGTCATTGGCATATTGGCGAAGGTCACATCGGCACCGACGCCCTCCGCCGTGTGGCCCAGCATCCAAAACTCGCCCATGCTGCGTTCATCCTGGAAACGCCCTACGACGACCCGCGTGCCGATTTGAAAAACTTGATTATGCTCCGCTCGTTCGTAGATACTATCTCACCCTAGTATTACTCCTTCCGCTTTACACCGCTGCGATTTTGTCAGCCGACAAGGATTCACCTTTCCTTCAGTCTGGTTTTGACGTAGCTACACTTTGTAACTACACTTCGTATGCGGTTTGAATGGGACGAAGCCAAACGGCGAACGAATATCCATCGCCATGGGTTCGACTTTGAGGACAGCGAGGAGATTTTCGCTGGTGAGACGGTTAGTAACTTGGATGATCGTTTTGACTACGAAGAGACCCGCTTCCTCACCTTGGGTTTACTCAGAGGACGCGTTGTCGCTATTACGCACACCCAGGTTGAAGACGTAGTTCGTTTAATATCGCTGAGGAAGGCATCGAAGAATGAGCAAAAAATTTATTGGAAGGAAATCAGAGACTGACTGGAGACGAATCGATGCGATGAAAGACGAGGACATCGACTTCTCGGACAACCCTGAGATGACTCCGGAGATGTTTGCAAACGCCGTTGTGCGGCGAAATTTCGATGTAATACCACGCAAGAAACAACTAACTTTGAGGGTGGACAGCGACGTCGTTGATTGGTACAAGAATCAGGGTCGTGGTTATCAGACAAAAATAAACGCTCTCCTGCGCGCTTACATGACTGAACACCAGCGGCACAATGCATAATCGGCTAGCCAGTCCCAGGCCCGATTGAGCGAGCAAAGTTGGACACATTTGATCATCTTGAATAAAATGCTCCACATGACAAATGTTTGGCATGATCTAGTCAACAAGCTCCTCCTAACGGTGCCGCTTCTGCGTCGCGCATTCTAAACACGCGCGGTCTCGCGGAGCGGCGAACTCCCACCCCACAACTTAGACGCCGGATGGCCCAAGCCGCAGGGCGGGTGCGCATGCTCAACGGTTTGCGTTACAAATAATTCGTGTTAAGTGTAGACACCGTTAGGAAAAAATCATGGACGAAAAATACTTTCCCGAACAAATCGAAAAGAAGTGGCAGCGGCATTGGGACGATACTCATGCGTTTGAGGTCAGCAACGACGATCCGCGACCGAAGTTTTACTGTCTCGAAATGCTGCCTTACCCGTCAGGTTTTCTGCACATGGGCCACGTGCGCAACTACTCCATCGGCGACGCGCTCGCCTGGAACAAGCGGCTCCAGGGCTTCAACGTGCTGCATCCGATCGGCTGGGACAGCTTTGGCCAACCAGCTGAGCAAGCGGCCATCAAACGCGGCGTCAATCCGCGCGATTGGACTGAAGAGAACATCGTGCACATGCGCGGACAGCTGAAGCGTTTGGGAATCAGCTACGACTGGTCCCGAGAAATTGCCGCCCACCGTCCTGACTATTACAAGTGGGACCAGTGGTTCTTTCTGAAAATGTACGAGCGCGGCCTGGCTTACAAGAAGAAGTCACCGGTTAACTGGTGTCCCAAGGAAGGAACGGTTCTTTCGAACGAGCAATCCTCAGGTGGCGTGTGTTGGCGCTGTGGCGCAGCGGTCGAGAAGCGAGACCTTGAGCAGTGGTTCCTGCGCATCACGGAATACGCGGAAGAGTTGGTCGAACACATAAAGCAAATTGAGGCCACCTGGCCGGAGAAGGTCCTCAAGCGCCAAAGCGATTGGGTGGGCCGCAGCAAAGGCGACTACGTCGACTTCGGCGTGAAAGACAGCGACAAAAAAATTCGCGTGTTCACTACCCGAATCGATACGATTTTCGGGGCCAACGCGATTGTACTTTCGGCTGAGCATCCGCTGGTCAAGGAACTAATTCCTGAGTCGGCCCTGAAGAACGAAGTGTTGGCGTTTGCCGAAAAGGTCAAGAGCGAAAAGGCACGTCGGTCCAACCCTGGAGAGGAAGAAGAAAAAGAGGGACTCAATACCGGCATCCTGGCCGTTAATCCGTTCAGCGGTGAAAGCGTGCCCGTTTGGGTGGCCAACTACGTCCTGATGGAATACGGCACCGGTGCAGTGATGAGCGTTCCTGCTCATGACGAAAGGGATTATGAATTCGCGCAGAAGTATTCGCTGGCTATTAGGCGTGTTATCGAAAGGATTTCTCATGAGCAGGAATCGATCGCGCATGACCCTGCACATGAAGACCAGTCGCTGGCGATGCCACACGCCTTTACCGACTATGGGATTCTGGTCAACTCTGGAGATTGGAGTGGAAAGCTTTCTGAAGGCGCGATCGAGGAAATGGCCCGGCACGCGCAAGAGCATGGATTTGGAGAGGCGGCTGTCACGTATCGCATTCGCGACTGGGGAGTCTCCCGTCAGCGGTTCTGGGGAGCGCCGGTCCCGATTGTCTATTGTGAGAAGTGCGGCGTAGTGCCGGTGCCTGAAAAAGATCTGCCGGTCGAGTTGCCGGCTCAGGCGGCGTTTACCGGGTCAGGGGAGTCGCCGCTCGCGGGGGTGCCGGAGTTTGTTAACACGACCTGCCCGACGTGTGGAGGTGAGGCCCGCCGCGAGACGGACACCATGGACACGTTCGTCGATTCGTCATGGTATTTCTTCCGCTACTGCGATCCTCGCAATGAGTCAGCGCCGTTCGATCCTGAGATCGTCAAGCAGTGGACGCCGGTTGACCAATACATCGGCGGCGACTCGCATGCAGTGATGCATCTGAACTACACGCGCTTCTGGACGAAGTTTATGCGTGACATCGGTCTGGTTACTTTTGACGAGCCCGTGAAGCGGCTGTTGACTCAGGGGATGGTCACGAATCAGGTTGAAGGGACTGACGAATGGAAGGCCATGTCAAAGAGTCTCGGCAACGGCGTCGATCCAGACGAGATGATCG
>JANNJZ010000353.1:0-6474 GCA_031396065.1 Pyrinomonadaceae bacterium
TCACCGGCATGTGCCGCCATTTCGATTCCGGCTTGAGGATGATGATGCTCTCCATCATGCCGATGGGCGCAGGGTCGAGCGCGGATTCGGCGCGGCCCAGTTTCCCGACAACAGACTCGACTTCGGGCACGCTGGCGATAGCCATGTCCTGCCTGGCGTTGACTTCGAGGGCGGGGCCGAGACCGGCTTGCGGCAGCAACGACGGCATGTAGAGGAACGAGCCTTCATCGAGCGGCGGCATGAACTCGCGACCGATACCCGACAGTATTCTTCTCTCCTGCACGACTTCGATGCCGCGTGCCACTTCAGTGTCGTGCTCCTTTGGGTCCGCCCGCCGCCATTCGATACGACTGTGCGTGGAGCCGTCGGCGCGTTTCACCTTCTGCCAGCGCACTTGGCCGAACTCGACGAGTGGGCGCGTCACGTCGCTGGTCTTCTTCAGAGACATCGCCTGCTTCAGTTCGGGCGACGCCTTCTCGCTGGCGAACAGATTGATGGCCCAGCCCACCGGCGCGAGCATGGCGCCGATACCCAACCAAATGGTCAGCCCGGTGAACAGAATCGTCACCGGCGCAATGAGAAACGTCTTCTTGTGTGCCAGAATCCAACTCAGCACCGGGGTGTAAACCCTGGCGATGCCCCGCGAGACGGGGTTCTTTTCGAGCGGCAGGAACCGCTCGCATGTCATGCGCACGAACGCCAGAGCGACAATCACCCCGACCACGATGGACATCGGCCAGCCGCTGTAATGGCCTCCCGACATCGCCGACATGAAAACCGCGTGTGCGGCAAAGACCGAAGCCAGGCCAAGCACACCGGCAACAATCCAAACCGTCCGCTTCGACCATTTCACCGGACGGAACAGGAAATAGCATGCCAGAGGAACCACTGTGAGTGCGACTATGACTGAGGCGCCAATGGCAAAGGTCTTGGTGAACGCAAGCGGGCGAAAGAGTAGCCCTTCCTGGCCGGTGAGGAAAAAGACCGGGATAAACGAAACGAGTGTGTTCGAGACGGCGGTGACGATGGGTCGGCCGACTTCGGACGCGCCGTCAAAGATTTTATCGAAATGACTCTTCTCTTTGTCGTCGGTGGCGATGTGACGGTATATATTCTCCGTCATGATGATTCCCATGTCCCCCACGTCGCCGATGGCGATGGCGAGGCCGGCGAGCGACATAATGTTGGCGTCAACGCCGAAGCCATACATCAGGATGAAGCAGAGCGCGACGGAAAGCGGCAGCGTAATGACGACTGAAATCGTGCTACGCAGATGCAGCAGGAAGATAAAGATGACCGCTGCGGCCATCAACGCCTCCTCCAACAATGCGTCTTTGAGCGTGTTAACGGTCTCCTTTACGATGTCGCTGCGGTCGTAGAAGGGAACAATTTTGACTTTGGAAACGCGACCATCAGCGAGCGTCTTCTGCGGCAAGCCGAGTTCCAGTTTTTTGATTTTTTCCTTCACCCGTTCGACGACGTGCAGCGGATTTTCGCCGTAACGCATCAACACCACGCCGCCGACCGCTTCCACGCCGGCTTTGTCCAGCGCGCCCCGGCGGAACTCCGGGCCAAGGCTCACGGTCGCGACCTGTTTGATCTGGATAGGCGTTCCTTTTTCCTGACGGATGACGATCTTCTCCAAATCTTCTACCGACTTGATGAAGCCGACGCCGCGGATGAAGAATTCGATGCCATTTTTTTCCAGTACCTTCGCTCCCACATCGATGTTCGACTTGCGCACGGCCTCGGAAACCTCCATCAGCGTGACCCGGTGGGCGCGGAGTTTGTCGGGGTGCACGTCGATTTGAAACTGCTTCACGAAGCCGCCGATGCTGGCGACTTCGGAAACACCATCAATGGAGTTGATTTGGTAGCGAATAAACCAATCCTGGATGGAGCGCAGTTCCGCGAGGTCAAAGCCCTCAGCCTCGACTGTGTACCAGAAGACTTGTCCGAGCGCGGTGGCATCGGGACCGAGCACCGGTGTGACGCCCGTCGGAAGCCGTTGCTGTGCGACGTTTATCCGTTCCAGCACGCGCGACCGCGCCCAGTAGTAATCGACGTCATCCTTGAAGACGACGAAGACCATCGAGAAACCAAAGCCGGACATCGACCGGATGGACTTCACGCCCGGCGTGCCCGTGAGGCTGGTTGTGAGCGGATACGTGACCTGGTTATCGACATCCTGCGGCGAACGACCCGGCCAGTCGGCATAGACGATGACCTGCTTCTCGCCGATGTCGGGGATGGCATCGACCCGCGTGTTCATCAGCGAGTAGTATCCGACACCTACGATTACCCCGACCGCGAGTACGACGAGGAACGCGTTTTTCAGACACCAGCGGATGAGAGCGTCAATCATAGGCTTTATTCCTTAGGCTGCTTCGGCTGAGGCGCGTGTTGTTGGTGCTCTTGAACTTTCGAACCGCTTGCCGGCGGAGCGGATGCGCCGCCGTGCTGATGTCCGGCAACGGCCGCCTGGCCTTCCTTGTAGAACAGGCTCGGCAGACCGCGAATCTGGAATTGACTATCGAGGAGAAAATTCCCGCGAGTCGCTACCCAGTCCCCCTCGCTCAGTCCGCTCAACACAGGATAGGAATCGTCAGCACGCGGGCCGGTCACAATCTCCACCGGAGCAAACCGACCTTTGCTCTTCTCGACATACACGATTTTTCGTATGCCGCTGTCAAGCACTGCGGTCACCGGCACAGTGAGAAAAAGCTGGTCGCCTTCCGGTTTTGCGCCCTTGGGCTTGCCGGGAATCTGCACGAGCGCCATACTACAGATCGGGCATTTGCCACCGTGCGACTGGAGCACAAGCGGGTGCATCGTGCAACTCCATTGGCCTGCGACGCCCGTAGGCGTCGGCTTGTTATCCGCCATCAACCCTGCGCGAATGACCCCGCTCACGAACATGCCGGGCTTCAGCTTCTGCTCGGTATTGCTGATGTTGAGCAGCACTTTGACCGTGCGCGTTTCCTCGTTCAGCACCGGACTAATGAACCAGATGCGGCCCGTGAAGCTCTGGCTGGGATAGGCCTCCGATTTGATTTCTACCGTCTGACCGTATTGCACCCACGGCAGTTCGTATTCGTAGATGTCTAGATAGACCCACACCGATGTGAGATTCGCAAGCCGGTAGAGCACGTCGCCCGGCTTGACCGCGCTGTTCTGCACGACCATTTTTTCCGTGACTGTGCCTTTGATGGGAGAGTAGAGCGTCAAGCGTTCATGGATTTTCTTGTTCCGCACCAACTCATCAACCTGTTTCTGTGTCAACCCCCAGCGGAGGAGTTTTCGAGTGGACGATTCGACGAGGCTTGAACTGCGCGAACTCTCCAAGGCGATCAGCATTTCCTGCTGCGCCACGACCAGGTCGGGGCTGTAAATCTCCACCAGATGGTCGCCCAGTTTCACTTCGACACCGGTGAAATCGACGAACAAACGCTCGACATAGCCCTCGACCCGCGTGGTGATGTTGGCCAACCCTGTCTCATTGTATTGCACCTTGCCGACCACGCGAATCTCCCGGCTCAGTTTGCGACGCCGGATCTGAACGGTTTCAACGCTCGCCATTGCGCGTGCGTGTTCGGACAGTTCCAGCATCGAACCTTCCGACTCGTAGACCGGCACCATCTCCAGCCCCATACTGTCTTTGCGAGGCGTCTGGCTGACTTCGCCGGGCATCGTGGTGGACCGGTAAGACGTGATTTTGCGTGAAGCGGTCTTTCCACCCGTCCCGTCGTTTGTGGTCACCGCCGCAGCGCCTGGCACTGGCGTTTTTTTTGCGTATCCAGTCTGCTCTGGATGGGAAGTCGCTTTCTCGCGCGAAGAGTTTGGGAAGAGCAGAAATGCGCCGAGGACGGCGACGACCACGACCACCACCACCACCAGAGCAATGAGGACAGTTCGTTTTGTGAAAATACTTTTGAGGTTCATGGCTTCCTTTCCTTTCCAGGAGCAACGTTGGGCGGCAACACTGGCGCGTCCGCCGGCGGCATCCCCAGGATGAGCAACGACAGCTCCGCCAATGCCAGTTCGCGCTGGAGGCGGGCTTGGACTTCCGACAGTCGAAAATCGAGTAGCGTCCGCTCGGCATCAACCACATTGATAAAATCCACCTTGCCGCCGACATAGCCTGATTGCGCGACTTCCAGTGACTGCCGGGCCATGGTCAGCAGCCGCTCGTGCAGCAGTTCGAGATTGCGACCGGCTTCGTGAAACATAAATGACTTCTCCGCGAACTCCACCGCGAGCGCGATTTGCTCCGCCGAAAGCCGCGCCTCCGCCGCACGCTTGCCGGACTGCGCTCCCTCAATCTGCGCCGCAATTTTGTCGCGCCAAATAGGAAGAGTGACACCGACCGATGGCCGCACCATCACCGGGTAAGCTTTGATATCCGCCTCAATCCCCGCGCTGAAGTCCGGCACTTTCGCTTTGTTCGCGAGCCGGAGGGATGCTTCGGCGAGCCGCACTTCAGCTTCCATCGCTTTCAATCGGGGATTTCGCGCCAGCGCCGTGGCAAAAAGCATCTCCGCAGTCAGGTCGAGCGGCGTGGCTTCTAACTTCCTGGGCACGGGCGGCAGTACGTCCTCAGCTTTCAAGCCCAGCGATGCTTTGAACTGCGCAAGCAACGGCCGACGCGAGTCGTCGAGGTTGGCAATGTCCGTGGTGAGCCGTTCCTGCTCAATCCGCGCCCGCAACACGTCCTGCAAAGTGCCCTTGCCAACTTCGTATTTTATCAGCGCCATCTTCTCCAGTTCACCCATCAGCCGAAGCATCTCGTTAGTCACGCCGATTTTGGCGTCGAGGAAATTCAGTTGGTAGCAGGCCTTCCTGAACGTGAACGCTGTTTGCAGAACGCTCAATTCGAACGCGAAGTATTTCGCCTCGCTCTCGGCCGTGGCGACGCTCGCCGCAGCATTAAGCTTTCCGGGGCCGGGGAAATCCATCATCAGCCCCGGCATTAGCGACATGACCACTTTCGCAATGTCGGCTTGAAAAGTAAGACGCGGGTCGGGCAGCGACCGTTCCACCGTGATACGCTGCACCGCTGCCGTCCAGTCGTAATAGGCTGCTTCGACCTGCGGTTGGTTCAACATGGCAAACAGGAGGAAGTCGCGGAGCGGCGAGTTGGCCGTGAGCGTGGGCAGCGTGGGGCGCTGGCCGCCGGGGCGATAAGCCTTCTGGATGGTTTGATGGTTTTGGCGGGCGGCCTTTTCACCGACGGTGCGGACGCCCACGCAGCCAGCGAAGAGCACGACCATCGCCGCACCGCTGACGGCGAACCACCGCCCGCCCCATCCACCCATCCATCCGTCTGTATGGTTCATCATAAAGCCCCTCTCGTTACGTTGCGACCGCACCACCACCGGCCAAAAAAGAACGTGAGCGGCGGCAGCAGTGCCATTTGGAGCAGTGGCCAGAGGCCCGCGCCAAGCACGGACACCACGGGCATGCGCTCCGTGTACGTCCAGCGCGTGGATTGTTGATTCGACGGATTGTTTCCAGAGCGACGGCTCGGACGTCTCCCGCGCGGATGCGCGGTGCAGGAACCAGTAGATAACCAGCGCTAACACGCCGGTATAAAGCGTGAGCAGCACCCAGCCCCATCTCATCGTCTTCATCGCCAGCGATTTCTCCATCGATCCGCCTTTGAACTGATCCTGAGCAACATAGGCGACCGCGAGAGTAGTGAGCGCGAACCAAACCCACAAAATGACGTCGCTAAGATGATCGCCGCTCCGGGGTGTATTCATCATTGCGCTCCTTTCATCGCCGCGAGGCTAACCGGCTCGATGCTGACGGAGATTGATCTCCACAACGTTGAAATAGTTGCAGATTAAGGGGATTTACTCCAAAGTAAACATGAAGGTTGCTCCCTTGCCCGGTTCACTTGTGGCCCAGATTCTGCCGCCATGGTGCCTGACAATCCTTTCCACCGTTGCCAGACCGATGCCGTGCCCCTCAACATCTATTCCGGGGAGCCGCTGGAAAGGAATGAACAGACTTTCAGCAAACTTCATGTCGAATCCCGGCCCGTTGTCCCTTATGAAGCAGGTGGGTGTTCCTCCACAGTCCATAACCCCGAACTCGATAATCGCTTCCTGCTGTTTACTGGTGTAATTCCATGCATTACCGAGAAGGTTCAGTAAGGCCACCCGCAGCAGCTGCCGGTCCCCGTTGACAATTACTCCCCCGGTAATTCGGAATGTGACCTGACGTGCCGGATCTGTTCGTTCCAATTCGGCCACAATGGTATTAACTATTTCACCTAGCTCAACCGGTTCCCGATGAAGCGTCTCCCCAGTCGGCCGCGAAAAATTCAGTAGAGCCTCGATGAGTCGTTCCATTCTCTCGACCCCTTCGAAAATTTCACGGAGATATCCCTGGTACTGAGCGTCAAGCCGGTCTCCGTTATGTTTCAGGATGGCCCGGCTATAGCCGCCAATCCAGAGTAACGGGCTGTGC
>JANNJZ010000431.1:0-2825 GCA_031396065.1 Pyrinomonadaceae bacterium
TTCGTATAGTTCCACTTTGTTCCTCCTGGGCAAAACCACCTCCGTTTTCAGCTTTTCATGCCGAAAACAGAGTACAAGTTTCGCTTTTCAGGGGGGCCAAATCAAACCATCGAAGTGGGCCAATTCAGACTAGCGAAATCAGGCTCAGTTGGGATAGGGATTTTGAGGTGTACTAAGAGATCTGCCACCGGTCTCACGCGCTTTGCGCTCTCCTTGTTCTTGTCCTCGTCCCCAGCATTTTGACGTGTATGCTCCAACTATTGCCAGTTCTCATTATTCAAACGCACGGCAGCCTCTTTAAGATCCTCGATTGCCTTAGGATTTGTTTGTTTCAGTGCTTGTGAGCATTGGGAATACTCTGCGCTCGAACGGAAGGGGATTTTAAATTGGTGCCGCATCACCAGAAGATTACAAGCCCGACCAGCAGTGCAAAAATCTCAACGAGCTCGACACGTTGAAAGAATTTTGAACGCATTCGTGAGATCCTTGTCAGTCATCCGTGCACGCATTCATTACTGGGGATGCTATCAAAAGCCGATGCGATGAATTATGAAATTCGAAACCATCCTCGTTTATTCGCCACATGTATGCTTTGACCGAGATGCTTGATCACGCGAGTCGTTTCTATCACATAATCAAAAAAGATATGCCTGGCAGTAGCTAGTTGATAAGGCAATAGCTTCTTGAGCATTTTCATTCCTGCAACATCATCATGAAAGTAATGGCTATTAATCCAAAGATCAACCACTTCTTTTGGGGATAGTTGATGGGAATCAACCGTCAGTGTCATCCCAGTGCCACTTACTTTTTGCAAGTCTTGCCATATACCGCGAGCCTCAGCCAGATATTCTTTGCATCTATCGTCCGTTAGATATTGGTGGCATATCTTGTAAATCTTAGGCAAGTAGATATGAGAGTTTGGCGATATGAACTTCCTGAAGATTAAAAGGAAAGAGCGAAAATCCTCTACATCGGGCTCTTCTGAGTTAATTCTCAGCAACTCGTGATCGGCATTCCATTTCATGTTGAGAGAAATCTTTAGCCCAGCACGTCGTGCTGGACTATTCCATAATTCCTCTCCTCGCTCCATAAATAAGTCGAGCTGTTCTCGGGGAGTTAAGAGATTTGATGGATTTGACTTCTTCCTACGCGACATAAAATCGAATGATCTGTCATGGCTCTTCCAGTTCTTTCGGGCGCATCGTTACGAGCCAAAATCTAGCGCCCGATGGAAGAGTTACAAGTACAAAGGCTTCGTGAGGATTAATGAAATCAGCACCGGACACCAGTCGAGCACGTCAATATCAGAGACGCTGCGTGATGAGCCCTTAAGAGATATTCTGTTTCGCCGGGCCACGATAGCCCCAATCGTTCGCCAGAGAAATCGTCAATCACGCAGGCAGTGGATCCGCCTGAATCTCCGGGATACTTAAAGATCAGGAAATGGGGAGAACTTCTTAGAGCTCCCACAAAGTGAGCAACTTATCGGCCGAAATATCGAGCCGTTGTTCCATATTGTCCGTCGGTTCCTCGAGATGCAGAAAGTTGATAAACCTCCTGTTTTCTTAGTACCAACCCGTCTAAGCCATCATTTCCTGTTTGTTCATGAATCGCCAAAAAGCAGGATTCGCCGTGAAGATCCGAAACGGTTGCCCGGCCTATAGTTCCATCGGCGAGATCGTTAGCGAGTCGACGCGGTTCTTATTAGAAACCTCCTGAGCGCTGGTAGCAAGGTGCTAATCCGTGCTGATTAGTGGGCAGAAAGATTCTTGAGATTGGGAACTTAATGAAGATGTACGACGCCTTTGATAAAGGGCTCGTCGGCGTAGACGATTGGATTCCTCCTCTAACTTTGATTCACATAAACGTTAATAAGCTCATTAATTGTGCACAAGCGGTTGCTTTCTGCTAAGGAGACGCAGATATAGTCATTGACCGCGGAACTTCAATTCACTCATTAGGAAGCGTTTGAAAACGTCGCTGGCCGAAGGCCGTAAGATGTATTGAATTGACAGATCGCAAAGCTGCGCTTGTCGATAGGAAATGGCCCTGTGCGTGCTTACAAGAGGAGTCGTACCTTTTTCTTATTAGGGGTTCATAAACTATAGGGTCGTACTATTTGAGACGGCGTTGGGCCTGCCTTCTGGGTCTTGTTATGAACCGCATCGAATTGAAGAATCTGTCACAACTTGGTTTATTGATTTCTCGACCGTTGATCACCCACCCGCAGGCCAATGTATAGACGCGTGCATGCCATAGGATGCTGCGCCTCAGATAGTTTATGTTCGCTCCAGCCGCTTCGGGGACGGTCTGCCAAACTTCTGTTTCGATAACATTCTTTGCCAAGCGGCGCATCTGTACCACGCGTCGACCTTCATTGCGATCAGCCACTGAGGAGAGTTCCTCCTGATTTCTGGGCCATTCGTTATTCTCAGGCGCCTTGGGATCACCGCCAATGTCGTGGAAGTTGATCGAGAAGTTCATGCCATTCTCGAGCGTGCTGGAGAAATGTCTAATGCTTGTCAATGGTCCATCCGAAACGTCTTGAAGGATGGGCTTTCGTGGAAATGTAAGACTGAAATCGCCATCTGGGCTGGTGAATGTGTACCACTTACCTGGAATGGCACTCCCATTGTCTGTCGCGCTTACCCGGGCATCCGAGATCTGTAAAGTGGGAGATGCAGCCCTCGGTGAACACCCAAAACCGGCCATACATGAACACCTCAAAACCGGCCAATGAGAAGTAGTCGCCCGGGACGTTGACGTCGCCGCGAGGCATAGTAGCCTGCGGCGCCATGAGCAACGTATTGAGCGACGATAAACGA
>JANNJZ010000452.1:0-2064 GCA_031396065.1 Pyrinomonadaceae bacterium
CACCCCAGTCGGGCTGCCCGCCTGGGGACCCCGGTGTCACCGCTTTGGCCTTCGGCGGCTTGACGCCGTTGTCGACCATCAAACTAACTCACCCAAGGCCGCGACAGGTCGCAGCCGACCAAACCGCTGACAGGTCAGCGCACTCCAAAGTCTAATGTGAATTCAATGCAAGTCTCTTGAGCACACCGCCCTGAGCGTCAGCCAGCGGGTGAACCACGACAAAGGCCCCGTGGTCCAAATCCCGCACCACGGTTTTGACTCTTCCTATTTCCAATCGAGTCACGACGCAAAACAGAATATCCTGTTCGGTATCGCTGAGACCGCCGCGACCCTTATAAACCGTTACCCCGCGTTGGAGGTCGCGAACTATCGCCAACCGGATCTCATCATTTTTCTCAGACATGATCGTAATGGCCGTGTATTCCTCCAGGCCGTGGATCAGGAAGTCGACGGTCTTCGAGGCGGCAAAGTAGGTCACCATTGAATAAAGAGCCGGCTCAATGCCGAGCACGAATGCCGCCGCGGAAAAGATAACGATATTCAGCAGGAGAATCACGTCTCCCACCTTCAAGAGATTGCTGCTCTTGCTGATGAGCAGCGCCGCGACTTCCGTTCCATCCAGAACCGCGCCGCCGCGAATCGCGAGACCAATTCCGGCGCCGATGAAGAAGCCGCCAAAGATTGCAGTCAGAAGCTTGTCAGGAGTGACGTCAGGATATTTGACGAAAGCGAGACAGAGAGACAAGCCCGCAATGGCCAGCATACTCTTGATTGCAAATGCCCTGCCGATCTGGCGATAGCCCAGCGCAATGAAAGGAAGGTTGATTACCAGGATCAGGATCGACAGCGGCCAACCAAGCACATCCGCCAGCAACATGGAAACTCCGGTCACGCCGCCGTCAATGAACCGGCTGGAGAGAAGGAAACCCTTCAGACCCAGACCGGCTGAAAGAATGCCCAACATAATAAGAAAGATGTTGAGCGCTCCGCGGAGAATTTTCTTCATCGATAATTCTTAATTTTCTTTCGTTGACGTCTTTTCTGAGAGTACCCAATGCTTCGGATCAAGCTCTACCTTGCTCGGCTTTGACGGCAGCCTGATAGCAAAAGGGCTTTTCGGGCCGTTAACCAGTACCGTGGTGTAACCAGTCTGCTTGCCGCCAAAGGTCAAGGACAAAGGTAGGACCATGACCCAGCTCTCGGGAGCGTTTTCCTGGGAGACTGAGCCCGAAATGATCACCTTCCCTCCGGGCTCTTCCTTAAACTGATACTCCACATGATACGACGGCAGATCGGATTGATAGACCCACTGGCGGAAAAACCAGTTCAGGTCCTGCAGGCCATGCTTGCGA
The DNA here is from genome assembly GCA_031396065.1 of Pyrinomonadaceae bacterium. GTDB lineage: Bacteria > Acidobacteriota > Blastocatellia > Pyrinomonadales > Pyrinomonadaceae > PSRF01. The sequence goes on from JANNJZ010000452.1 coordinate 1,353, forward strand.
GCAATCGGCGTTCGTGCGAAGTGTTCGTTGGCAACGAAGCGAAAGTCATCAGTCGACGCAAATCCGTTGCGATGCCGGTTAACGAAGTCAGTCATCATACTAAAGAAGGCGTCGCCGTTTCCGGTGTTTGGATCGGTAAAAAGGAAATGAAGCATTCGTAACACCAACGCGCCTTTGTTGTAGATAAGCGTCTGATATGCGCCCAGCGTCTTACTCGTGTTGAGTCGATGCCCGAGAATGATCGGGCCTACCTCGACTAACTTCCCTTTGCCCACTCCATTAAGATTTCGCGGCGGCAGCTTGAGAGAGGAACGTGCCTGATCGATAAACTCTTCGCGCGCGTCGGGACCTGAACGAAAGCCGGCGTAAAGCATTCCTGAGTACTGGGCAAACCCCTCGCTCAGCCACTGATCACGATATGAGCGCCAGGAAACGATGTCTCCCCACCATTGATGCGCCGTCTCGTGAGCAATGAAAAGGTAAGTGCGTCTGTTCGCCCTATCGGTTGGCGGAATCATCAGGAGAGACGGAAAGCCCTGGCCGAAACCGAAAGGGTGATATGCCGCGCTGAAAACAGGATACGGATACTTGCCAAACATGGCTGTGAAATAGCGCAACGAGTTGTCGAGTTCCGCGAGGATGAAGTCTTCCTTGATTGGGGCATAAGAGCCTGGGAGCGAGTTAAATTCGACCGTTATTGGATCGCCGACGC
>JANNJZ010000468.1:0-7110 GCA_031396065.1 Pyrinomonadaceae bacterium
GCGCCGGACGCGCCGATAACCATCCGATCACGGCATAACAACCCCTGAGAACGAACTGCGCCAGCCGAGGCAATAGCACCCGGCTGGCGCTTTTTTTTGTCCGGAAAACAACTGCGCTTAGTGGCGCAGTTGCGTCGAAATTTTCGGCTAAAATCCTACCCCAAATCGGACAACTTTTTTCCGTGAACTCTCACTGACATTGACTCCAAGTCCGGAAAGTTTGACGATGCTATTTGCCTCTGTTCTGATTCCCAATTACGAGTGAAACACTTTCCAGTTGTTGCGATACTCTGCGAGGTCTTTCGGATGAATCGCGGGCATCTTTTTATAGTCAGCAAACCACTTTCCAAATTTGGCAGGATCGGATCGAAGATCACAGCCCGGCACGATGTAATAATCGGGCGGAACGTCCGGCTTGTTTAGCACAACAAAGACGTAATAACAGGCATTCTGAACGCGCTCCAAATCGATGAGAAAATAGTTCGGAATTCAGAGCGCTTTTACTTGGATTGTGAAGCTCGTGCCTTTATCGTTAATGGCGAACAGATCTATTGATTTTGTACCCCAGCGTCAGAGAAGTTTGCAAGCCTCGTTTAAGAAGTTCAGCAGCAACAAAAAACTCGCCGGCCAGCCCCGACTTTTGACCGTCTGAACGTTGCTTCGATACGCGCTTTATCGGTTCCTGTTCATTCAAGGCATCCTTCTGATCCATCAAGACTCTCTCCGTTCGTGGTCTTACCGTACCTCACCAACCTGTAATCGCCACCATCGCGTGGTGCCTTCACATCCTACAGAGTTAGACCATGCGTTTCATCCACGACGCTCAGACGCCGCATGGCTCACATAAGACCCTCCTAGTCACACGTTCACTACAATCCTGCGACTTCAATCGAGAGAAAAAAAATAAAAGGTGCTGCGCACCTGAATAAATGAGACACGACACCCCCGGTCGCGGGGCTGTCGCGTTTACGTTGTTAACGCGGCGCGTCAACACGTGCAAATAGAAAGGTTTGCGCGTTAACTTTTGCTAAATCGACCTTTGATTGTTTACAAATCGCGCTTTTGACGTGTACTGCGCTTGTATCTTTTCTAGGTGTTGGTGTTATGAGTCTATTCGATTGTTAACTCCTTAAGAATCATACCCATGTCTTTCCTTGTCAACGCTTTATCGTTTAACTTTTCGCTTGGCGCGGTTAAGAAACCGATCTATCCCAATGGCGCTCAACTACTTGGCGCTTAACTTTTTGCCGATTTTTCGCTCGTTCCGTTTAAGAATCACATCTATCTCCTTCAGAGAGTGCTACTTGCTCCTTAACCGAAAGGTTTTTATCGACTTATCTGCCTGCATCCTGTCTTGCGCCTTCTGTGGGCGTCGGATCGGTGGTCCTGGTCAATTTGTGAACGCAACCGAACCGAGATCCTAGACCACGCTCGCCATCATCACCACACACGTCGGGCGCGCCCTGATCGCACGCCTGCTCTAGCATTCTCCCCTGCACGCATGCACCGCACCTGCATCACTGCAAGCACGCTTGCAGCACCACTGCAATCACACTTCACTACTGTCAGCGAATGCGAGGTTACAGATAACTTCCGCTGCGGGTTTTCCCCTCACTACCACATCCGCACCTGGGGTCAAAACCATCACTGTTAAGACGGGAGGCGATGCGAAAAATTTGCCATTGCTCACCGTTTCGGATTCCCCCTGGAGCTGCATTCTCAGTCGGCAGCCCGCCCGCACAACTCTCCGCTACGCTTCGAGTCCTGCACTAACGTTTTGGCCCTGCGGGTGTGCGGTCAGGCACCCAGCCGACTGTCAGTTGTCGCTAAGAGGAAAACTGCTGATTGCGGCGTGGTAAGCGCCACGTCTCGCCGTTGAAGTGGTAGCTTTTCTTTCGCAGCGAAAGTTTTCTTTCGCTTTTAGGCCCTCTTTCGTTGGCCCAACCTTACGCCATCCGATCAAAGAGCATTGAATTCCTAGTCTTTTGCGACGTTCGCAACGGGAGCCATGTAAAGACACCCTTTGGCATAACAAGTGCCATAACACCACGTCAGCAGAGGTGACGGTTGACCTCAGCCGCCACATGTTTTTTGAATGACGAATGAATTGATCGCAAGTGGCCCAACATTTCGCCGCTCGATCAGTAGGCGTTTTCAATCCAACTTCTATTGCAAAGCGGCGGAAGTTTGGCGCAGATTCCGCGTCCATTTTGAGCAGAGAAATCGCAGCTCGAATCTTCGCGAAACCGACTCCGATTCAGACCACGCGGGAGCTTTGGTTTTCGCCTCTGTTCTGCCCCTCGCTCACCAGAAATTGAATCTTGAATAAGAGAATACCGCGTTCGAAAAAAGGGAGAATTACGTCTTGAAGAGAGCTGGAATCCCACCCACGTTCTGCACCGGAAACGGTGACGAATACAAGCGCAAAAATGAAATCAAAATCGATGCCGATGCGCTCGATATTAGGTTCTGAGTTTTGCGCCAATGATGACCATGAGCAGAGCAATTTCCGCAGGGCAGGCGCTGGACTATTACCGGCAGGAGTTCACCAATTCCAAAGACAATTATTTCAGCGAAGCGGGAGAAGTTAAGGGACGCTGGAGCGGTAGCCTGGCCGACGAGTGGGAGCTTAAAGGCGACGTGCTTAGCGAACAGTACGAGCGCTTAGTTGACGGTCAAGATCCCCACACCGGTGAGCAACTTGTTCGGGCAGTTACAGCCCGCGAAACGGTTAACGAGTTCGGGAAGGAAATCGTCACGAGTGAACATCGCGCCGGTTGGGACGCAACCATCAGTGCGCCTAAATCCGTTTCGTTGGCCGCGCTCGTCGGAGACGACGAGCGCGTCAGAGACGCCCACCGCGAAAGCGTCAACGAAGCGCTGAAAGGTTTCGAAGAATATCTGCAAGCACGGGGCGGCGGCGACAAGCCAGCGATTACAACCGGCAAGATGGTAGCGGCCCAGTTTGAGCACACATCATCGCGGCCTGATCGCACGAATGGTTACGCCGCGCCACAGCTTCACACGCATGTCGTGATCTTCAATATGACCCAAACCGAGGAAGGAAAAGTGCGCTCTGTGCAGCCGCTTGAGCTATACCGCAGCCAGCGTTACGCGACCGCGATCTACCGCGCACATTTAGCCGAAAAACTGCAAGGACTCGGTTACGAAATTGAAGTCGATACACGCACCGGCGCACCGGAGATCAAAGGCTTCAGCGAGGACTATCTACAGGAGAGCAGTCCCCGCCGTAGGGAAGTGCTCAAAGAGGCCGAGCAGATTAAAGAGCGGCTTGAGCGCGAGGGAAAAACGGTTTCAGAAAATGCACGCCTAAAGCAAGCCGCAGCGCACAACGATCGCGCCAGTAAACGCTATGACCACGCCGCGATGAGAGAACGGGCTTTAGAACTCGACTCCAAGCACGATAGCCAAGCGCGACGTTTAGTGACACAGGCGCGGGAACGCCTGCCGCCGCGCTTCACCCATGACGAGATTCTGACTCGTGCTCAGGAAGCAGTGACCTTTGCTCGTGACAATGCAGTTGAGCGAGAAGCCGTGGCCGATATGCGGCAAGTAATGAGCGACGCACTGCGGCGCAATCTCGGACTGACGACCTATCAAGCGGTCACTACCGAATTGCGACGCCGACAGGAAAAAGGGGAGTTCATCGCAATTATGCGTGAGCAGCGTCCCCCGGAAACGACTACCCAACGCATGTTGGAGATGGAGCAGAAAAACATCCAGACTGTGATCGACGGCAAGGGAAAGCGCCCGGCCATTATTGGCTCTGAGCGCGTTAGTCAAATCGTTTCCACTACAGCCGAGCGTCAGCAGCTAAAGTTAAATGACAATCAGCGATCAGCTATTGAGTCGATCCTATCCAGCCGAGATCGGATTGTTGGTCTGCAAGGCGGCGCAGGCACCGGCAAAACCACCGCGCTTTCTGTCTTGAAAAAAGCAGCCGAAAAAGAGGGTTATCAGGTACGCGGCTTTGCACCCACTAGCCGCGCCGCCAGACAGCTTGCCGAGAGTGGCATTGAGACAGAGACGCTCCAGAAATTCTTGCGCCGGCGGAAGGAAACACCACCGGAGTTGAAACGTCTTTTTGTGCTGGACGAGAGCTCGCTGGCCAGTACTAAACAGCTTCACAAGTTCTTTGCTCGGCTTGAGCCGCAGGACAAAGTGTTACTTGTGGGAGACGTGCGCCAGCATCAGGCCGTAGAAGCAGGCAGCCCCTTTGAACAGCTTCAAAAGCATGGAATGGCGACCGCTAAACTAAGCGAGATCGTCAGGCAACGTGATCCCAAACTAAAGCAGACAGTCGCCAAACTGTCAGACCGTCAGACACGAGAAGCAGTCGCGGAACTGGACGCCCGAGGCAAGGTGATTGAGATCGCGGACGAGCGCGAACGCCTCGAAGCAATGGCCCACGCTTATTGTAAGAATCCAACTAACACGTTAGTCATTTCGCCAGCCAATCGTGAACGATCTCAACTTAATTTGCTCATACATCATCAGCTACAGCGCGAAGAAAAAGTGAGCCGCGCCGATCACCAGATGACGGTCTATGTCAATCGTCAGGACATGACCGGCACCGAGCGCACTTTCGCCAATTCGTACAGACCGGACGAAGACATTATCCGTTACAACCGCGCCAGCAAAGTCTATAAGGTTAAGGTCGGCGACTATGCAAAAGTCATCGCAACCGACCACGAAAAGAACGAACTTACCGTTCGCTTCGCTAATGGCAGCACTCTCATTTACAACCCGACGCGGCTTTCCGGTGTAAGCGTTTACAATGAGGCCGAGCGCGCATTCGCCGAAGGCGATCGCATTCAATTTCGCGCCCCACTCACAGACAAACGAATAACCAACGGTGAGCTAGGCACGATCACGAAGGTCGAACGGCAAAAAGTAAGCGTAGCCCTGGACAGCGGACGCGAGATTACCTTCAATCCCGAGAAGTTCCGCCACATCGATCACGGCTACGCCGTCACCAGCCACTCATCTCAGGGGCTAACTGTAGACCGAGTGCTGATCAACGCCGATACGCGAGAATCAGAACGCTTACTAAACGACCGCATGGCCTACGTCGCCGTTTCCCGAGCAAGGGACGAAGCCCTGATCTACACGGACTCCGCGCAGAATCTGCGCGAAACTCTCAATAGGGGAACTGACAAAGCAACGGCGCTTGAAGCGATGCGGAGCAGCTTCCGCGACTTGAATCGTGATCAATTGACTCTCTATCCGCTCGTGCCGGAGCAACAACTAGGTGTTTCCCGATTAAGGGAAGAAGCCCTGGTCTACACCAACCCCACGCAGAATCTGCGCGAGACTCTCAATCGCAGCACTGACAAAGCAATGGCGCTTGAAGCAACGATGGACGACCTACACGACCGGCGACAGGATCGTGATCAATTGACTCATAATCCTCTCGCGCCGCAGCAACAATTACAAACCCAGCACGGCCTGGACCAAAGCCCAACCCATATTGATCCGGCACAGACACAAGCAGCAGAGCTTGTCGTTGAGGGTCCGGAAATCGAACTCGGCGGGGCACTCGTGCTTTAGGCAGACTCTTTAATACCTTTGAGGTTTTAGTAATGACCACACAATTAGACTCAACTACAGCAGCAAGGCGGTCACAGCTTCTTAAAGTGTCCGATGTTGCTCAGCTACTGAATGTCAAACCACGAACCATTTACGAGATGGTTGCGCAGGATCGCATCCCTTATCGCAAGCCGCCTGGCTCAAACATTCTTCGCTTTGACCTTGAAGAGATCGTTGCGTGGAGCAAAGCCGGAAATAACAAATGACTCTTGCCGCTTGATGCTGCTACCATGCGCGCATTCTCTTTGGTGGCTGCAACCTTCAAGGAGAAAAAATGTCAGTTCACAAACGAGGTAAGAAAGGCACGCACTGGTACTACTACTTTCGCGTGCGTGGGGTGCGCTACAGAGGAGTACTATCTGAGGCGCGGACTAAATCGCAAGCAGTACAAGCGGAAAGCAAGATCCGGCAAGAGGTTTATGAGGGACGCTTTGGTTTCGTTCAATCGGGCACGATGAAGCTCAGCGATTTTATCGAAGAGATTTACATGCCCTGGGCCAAGGCGAACAAACGATCATGGAAGGGTGACGAGTGCTACGCCGAAACTTTGAAACAGTACTTCAAGGGGAAGACGTTGTGCGAAATTACGCCGTTTGTGATCGAGAAGTTCAAACATGAACGGATCAAGACAGACACTAAGTATGGTAGGCCTCGGGCTCCAGCTTCAGTGAATCGAGAGTTTGAGATGCTTAGCCGCCTTTTCAATCTTGCGATTGATTTCAATAAGGCGGGGAGCAATCCTTGTAGCCGGGTTAGGAAGTTCAAGCTGGACAACGAGCGCTACCGCTACCTGTTACCGGAAGAAGAGCCAGTTCTAATGAGTAAGATAACAGGGAAGGGGAAGCATTTGAAGCCAATGGTTATTGTCGCCCTGGGACTTGGCCTGCGGAAACGAGAGCAATTTAACCTGCGGCGAGATCAAGTGGATTTCTCTCGCAATGTCGTTGTCGCGGCCAGGACGAAGGGACGAAAGAACCGCGAAATTCCGATGGATGTTTTAGACCCGAGGGTACGAGACATTCTGCTCAAGCTGTGTCGAGGGAAAAAGCCTGACGACTATGTGTTCACAAATCCGGATACAAAGACAGCGTTCACTGACGTCAAGCGATCTTTTCACACCGCCTGTCGGTTGGCGAAGATTCAAAACCTCTGGTGGCACGATCTACGTGCCACTTTCTGTACGCGCCTGGCTCTGGCTCGGTACGAGGCGCTGACAATAATGACGTTCATGGGCCACAAGGATTTGAAGACGACCATGCGTTACATCAGGGCTGTCCAAATGCAAAGGGAAGTACGTCCTGAGCAAGTTGTCCACAAGTTGGCCACAAATGAAATACGGCCGCCAACGCTGGCGGCCGTAAGTTGTTGAATATTAATGGTCGGGGCGAGAGGATTTGAACCTCCGACCTCTCGGTCCCGAACCGAGCGCTCTACCAGGCTGAGCCACGCCCCGAAAAGTAAATCAAGATTGCCAAAAAGCGAAGGCGCATCTTATGGGGG
>JANNJZ010000470.1:0-1603 GCA_031396065.1 Pyrinomonadaceae bacterium
TTGCAAACGCGATTTATCGATGCTTTTCGATCGCAAGTGCTTGCAACGATCGATGCGCGTATCGACCAGAACCTGACCGTTACTTCGGCGAACCCGATGGTCGTGGGTACGGTGATGCAACGCGTTCAGATCCTGGCGCGGTGCCTAGAGGAAGGCCATTGCGCGAAGCTTCAACCCGGCGCAAATTTAGATTACCGTGTTCTACTAACATCGGGACAGGGATCGCAAGAAACTGTCGCCATGACTGCTGAGCGGCTGCGTCGGACGCATCACGCTTACTTGACCTGGCAAAATGACACCGCGTTGCGCGACATGCAGTCCAAAGATACGGACCGAATACAGCGATGGTTGGATGGGGGCGGGCTTCGCGAGGACAGAATTTTAGACTCAGCTTCGTCGGCGTTTCCAGCCGTCCGCGCCGCTGATTTCTGGGATTCGAATGGGCCGGTTCAAGTGGACCCGGCTTACACAGCTAAGGCTTGGCGCGAAGGAATTGCACCTCTAATTTCCGGCCTTCAAAGCATGACGAGCAAGACCTCCGGCGTGGGCGAATCTCTGCAGAGTTTCGAGTCCAATTATAGGGCACAAGCCTTACGGCAGTGGGACGAGTTCTTGAACTCCTATCCGCAGATGGAGCGACTCGCAAGCCAAAAGCGCACGACCAAAGAAATCGCGTTGGCGCTCGGGAGTGATAAGTCGCCAGCCGGAATGATCCTTCAATCTACCCACGATAATCTCAGTGTTATTCTTGGCACCGCGTGGCAGAGCGGTGAGTTGCCACCATGGGCCGCTACGCTCAAGAAGTTCATGGTGCTAAAAACCAAGATTGTTGAAGCGCAAAAGAGTGGCAAGACATCTTCTCAAGATAGCGCTCAAGGAAAGGAAGCCGAAGCAGCAAAGTTCTTAAGTTCATATTTGACCGCCTTGGATCAGATCAAAGCAGACTTGAGTACTCCGGAAAAAAGCTTTGCCTCGGCGAAGAAAGCATTCGAGGATGGCGAATCTAGCAGCAATCCAACGCAAGCGGTATTGAAAGCCGCTTGGTCGCTTAACATGTTGCGGGCGGCCATCGGGATGTCTCAGCAAGAAGATCGTTTGGTGTGGATTATGCTCAGCAGTCCCATTTCCTTTGGATGGAAGGCGATTCTCGAAGAGTCGGGCAAATATTTGCAGCAGCAGTGGGAAGGGCTTTTGTTAGAAGTTAAGGATTTAGACGCAGGACCTAAAGGCGGCAGAATTATTTCGTTCGTGAATGGGTCGGCTACAAGTTTCTTGTCTAGATCGGGTGGTGCATGGACTCCGAAACGGGTTCTCAATCAAGCCGTTCCTTTTACAGATGCGTTTGTCCAATATTTGACCCGTCTGAGTGCTGACGCTAGACAACCGAGCCCCTCGTCAACTATTTTTTCGACACCAACCGGTACCGGACCGCAGCCCCCACCTTTTATTGTGCGGAATTCGTAACAAAGGAGATTGGATGAGCCGAGCACGAAACGTCGTATGGAACGAAGGTCTGTTTCTTACGCCACAACTCTTTCAACAATCGGACCGTTACCACGAGAATTTGTTGCAGTCTCGACTAAAACCCCTGTCCACTTTCTTT
>JANNJZ010000498.1:0-22391 GCA_031396065.1 Pyrinomonadaceae bacterium
CACCCCAAGCAACACCAGCGGCGGCCTGGCAAAGGTCTTGAGCCAACTGCAAGGTGCGCACGTCGTCGTCTCTACCGCCACCCGCACCGCAACCGGATCGATTCTTACCGTCGAAGAACGCAAGTCGCAGATCGACGCCAACAAGCCACCCACCACCACGAATTTCCTGGTCATCTCCTCCGAGTCAGGTGAGTTGCTGAGCTTTGATTTGGCCGAAGTGCGTTCCGTGAAACTTGCGGATGACGGCGCGCGTCGTGACGTTAATGAATTTGCCAGTGCCGCCGCTTCGGCTCGGCGGCGAGACGCGAAGACGATCGTGGTGACTTCGGACGGCGCCGGATCGCGGGAGATGCTCGTCAGTTACACCATCGCTGCTCCGATTTGGAAAACGACCTATCGTGTCGTACTCGATCAGGCAGGAAAACCTTTCTTCCAGGGTTGGGCCATCGTTGACAATGTCGGCGAGGAAGACTGGAACAGCGTGGCGCTTTCCCTCATTTCCGGCACGCCGGTTTCATTTATTCAACCGATCCAACAGCCGTTCTATCGCTATCGGCCTGTCGTGCCGATGCCGCAGGATCTGAAACTGGAGCCTCAGGTGTATGAACCAGGAGAGACGCAAAACGTGGGTGGGGAAACAGGTATTGTCACCGGCAACTTCGCCGGGGGAGCCGACAGCAACGCATTCGCCCTGCGGAGTCAGCAGCAATTAACGCAACGGCAGATAGTTCAGTTACCCTTTAACAGCCGAAATACCGTGGACAATCTAAGGTTGAGCCCTGGCGTCGCCGCGCCCGCGCCCACACCATCCTTAAGCGAAACCATCACTGGTGAAAATTCCGGCGTCGAAGCTGCGGCGACTGGTAGTGAAGTCGGCGATCTATTCGAGTACAAGATCGATCAGACGGTGACGGTTCCGCATGATCGTTCCGCTCTGATTCCCATCGTGCAAGCGCGGATGGATGGTGAGCGAGTTTCGGTCTACAACGAGGCGATCCGTCGCGACCGACCCATGGGCGGCATGCTGCTAAAGAATACGACCGCGCTGACGCTTGAAGGCGGCTCAATGACCATCATCGACGGCGACGCTTACGCGGGCGAAGCATTGATGGAACGGCTGAAGCCGGCTGAGCAAAGATTGATCTCGTTCGCGCTGGATCTCGGCACCCTGGTCACGGCGCGAGTCAAAGAGGATCGCGCGCCCACGTTTCTGGTGCGCGTAGTCAATGGTGTCTTCCAGGCGCATTACCACCAGACCAATAAGAAGGTCTACACGCTCACCAATCAAACCGACAAACCGCGGGTGGTCTTTGTCGAGCATCCGGTGCGGCAGGATTGGACGCTGACAGACGACACCCCAAAGCCTGACGGCAAGAGCGCGCGCTACTATCGTTTTCGCGTTCCGCTCGAGCCGCACCAGACGACCGAAGTTGCGGTCACAGAGCAGCGCGTATTCATGGATAGTTACGCACTCTCGAATTTCACCCGCCCGGATCTGGAGTTGTTTATCGCCCGCAATTACATCGACGCTCAGACGCGCGTATTGCTGGAGAAGCTGATCGAAATAAGAAGCCGCATGGCCGCTAATGAAGCGCGACTGCAAGCTATCAATAGCGAGGCTACCGAAATCGCGCAGGACCAGGCGCGACTGCGTGAGAATATCAAGGCTTTGAGTGCAACGCCGGAAGCAAGGCAGTTAATCACGCGCTATGTCGCCAAGGCCGACTCGCAGGAGTCGCGCCTGGAGCAGCTAGAGAAGGATCGCCGCGCGGCGCTTGAGGAGCAAGGTCGGTTGCATTCGGAGCTGGCAACGGCGATACGCGGCTTCACGCTGGATCGACAGTTGAAGTGATCAGCCGGCAGATGCAGGGGGTGAAAACCATCCGCAGATTACGCAGATTAGGAGCGCATAAGAAACGGCAAATGTCGAGGACGGCGGCGACAGGTCGCCGAAGACCAAAGCGGTAACAGGTTACCGCACTCCAAACTGTTACCGCTCTCCAAATTATTACTGCACTTCGAATCAGAGCGCTGATGATCGCTTATGTCGATCGGCCGACAGGTCGGCCTCTAAAAACTGGTTGGCCGCCGAGCGAGGTGTAGAAGGCGAAGGCAACCACGGCACCGGTGACTACCAGGACAAAAATAGTCGAGGTGGCGTACCAGATCGAGAAGTCGGTCGTCATCGGGTAGTTGCCAAACATCGTGATGAAGAACAGTGCGGACGTAAGGGTCAACAGACCAAAGCGGGTGGCGGCAATAATGATTAGCGCCGAATAGACCGCGGCGAAGATTACGCTGATCTTCAAAGGCCGGACAGTCAAGGTTGACACGAATGTGATCAGCAACCAGGCGACGCCCAGAGCGAGCCACTCTCGCTGACGAAAGATCATGTGCAGCAACAGCAGCAGGAACATGCAGGTGACCGCGAGGAAAACGATGAGGGTGATCCCGGTGAAGAAGAGTTCACCAAACGACTCGCGCAGTCCCAGCAACGTATAAAGCCTGACCGGCTTGGGCGCTTGCGGATGACCAATCCAATCGGGCGCCATGGCCCAGACGTTGGCCACCACCATCATCGCCATCCCCAAACCTGCTCCAATCAGAGTGTCGCGGCCGATCAATGGATCGCGGTAATCGCCTGCCAGCAGACGGCTCCACGAAACCATGCGATGCGGCCACCAACGGCGCACGTAAGGCTCAAGCGCAAGGTAAAACAGCCATAGCAAAACTGTGGGTAGCAGGGCGAAATAGGTTCCCACCTGGAGCAGGTTCAATTCTTCACTCGCCCCAAAATGACGCGTGCGGAAAGCCCAGGAAACCATCAACGCCAAAAAGATGTAAACCGCGAGCCTGGCGCCACCTTTGCGATCTCCAGAACCGTCACGCAGATTTTTCCTGCCGAGCAACACGCCCACGATCACGAATCCCAGGGTAGCTCCGACCAAAAGTAATACGACGAACTTTCCGAGCAAGGAGTCAGACTGCGCTTGAATTATTTGGCCGCCGCCGCCGGGATTCCACGGGCCGATGATCATGAAGGAGACCGGCTTGCCTGCATAAGCTGCGGCTTCGATTCGGATCTTAGCCGTTGGACCATTCCCGAGCGTCCCCTCCCATGCAGCCCGGCTGTCGCTATAAACGTTCGGCACCCGCTTTGATGGTGTCGACGTAAAGTCTGCCTGATTGAAGCCGGCCTCTTCAAAAAGGGTGGACCAGTTTGGAAGTGGAGGGGGCTCAACAGACTTTTCTATCGGTTTGTCTATCGGTTTATCCATCCGCGGCGGAACGGCGCGAAACTCGATCAGTCTGCCCATAGGATCGAGGTATACAGAGAGCATGCCGGGGACGCTTTCCCGTGGATCGCTTTCCGAAGCTCTTACATTCAACCTGGTAGTCGGCAGCATGTAAAAAGGGCTCTGCCGATACCAGAAGTAGATTGCCGCCGGCTGTGAAGTCGGCAATTGCGACAACCACCTGGAATCCGTTGTCTCGGCGTACCTGAGGTATTCGTAGTCACTTCCCAAACCATAAGTACTATCGAGATAGGGAGCCGTGTAGCCGAGTTTGGTGGCGATCGTGCGCGCTCTCTCCTCCAAAACTTCGGGGGATTTCACGAGCGCCACGCGGCGATGCAACTGCGTCTTTTCCGATAGCAGTAAAACTGCCGCGACGGCTATCAGGATGCCAACCAACAAAGAGATCGCCACGACCGGTTTCAGAAACCCTTGTCGAGGCGCGGCGGCAACCATTTCGGGCGAGGGGGTTTCACCAGCGGCCAACGCAGCCGCGAGCGGGTCTCCACCTGGCAAAGATGCGGCCACTTCAAGAGCCGAAGCAGGACGCTTCTCAGGCTCCTTCTCGAGGCAGCGCAGGATTAAGCGTTCGACAAGTGGATCGATATTTTGAACGAGCGTCGAGGGGTTGGTCGGAGTAGTGTCGCTTCGGCGCAAACTCAGCAACTGCGGCAGCGACGGCGCGTCAAACACTTTCTTGCCGGTGTAAATCTCGTAGACAACCAGACCGAGCGAATAGAGATCGCTCTTGATGGTCAACTCTCTTCCGGCGAGTTGCTCCGGCGACATGTAAGCTGGAGTGCCGGAAATTTCTTCGCTGCCACTCTCTTCTACCAATCCTGCGATGCCAAAGTCTGTCAGGCGAACGTTGCCGTTCTCGTCGATCATCACGTTGGCAGGTTTTAGATCGCGATGCAGGACGCCGCGGTTGTGTGCGGCGGCGAGACCGGCGCAGAGCTGGCGCACGATCTCGGTGGCTTTATCCGATGGCAGCCGTCCGATGCGGCGCAGGAGGGAGGAGAGTTCTTCACCCTTAATAAACTCCATCGAGAGGAAGTGGCGGCCGTCGACCTCGCCGATGTCGTAAACCCGACAAACGTTATGATGTGAAACCTGACGAGCGATGCGAACCTCGCGATGGAAACGCGCCAAGGCCGCGCCGTCGCTCAGCAAATGATCAGGGAGAAACTTAAGCGCGACCGGCTGACCGAGTTTCAAGTCATCGGCGCGATAGACTTCGCCCATGCCGCCCTTGCCCAGCAAGCCAACAATGCGATAACGCTCAGCCACCATCGCGCCCGGGACAAAGCGCGCGTCGTCGATCGAGTCGAGTGAACCTGACGAGCGCGTCCGAGTTACTCTCACCGCCGAATCGGTTGACGACGATCGCGGTGACTCCATCACGCGGGTCGGCGAATCTTCGGGAGCAAGTTGGTCAGGATCGATGATCTGGGTGGGAAGTGAATGATCGAGCGAGACGCCGCACGAAGGACAGGAATTAGCCTCGGCTGGGATGCTCTGGTTACAAGATGGACAGAGGGACTCGGAGGTCATTGGCCGCGGATTCTAGCATCAGGTCAGCATCTGCGCACGAGATAATGTCCGACACACTTTAAGTTTGTCGCGGGTTGAGATTCGCACAACTCCCGGCAAGCCGAAGGAGGCTCTGATCAAGTGTCTTCGACGCGTAGCGGCGGTATGACTTTAGCCCGGCCTTTCAAGGCCGGGGAATAGCAATAAAGTGTTAGCGTCGCGTAGCGACGCCTGAACACGGATTCAATCGTCGCTACGCGACGCGGACAATTGATTGGCCTTTCCCGGCCTTGAAAGGCCGGGCTAAAGTGATACCGCCGCTACGCGTCGAAGACTCTTATCAACGTTAGTCTTTTGTTTTTCGGTCGGTTGCGATTTGCGCGAGGGTCGACAAACTGAAGTGCGTCGGACATTTTGAAGTGTGGCGGACATTATTCCTCGAGTAGTTTTCCCGACAGGAGTTTTTGTCCACCGAGGGAGGCATAAAAACCGTAAGCCGCCAGCGCCACGCAAATGATTAGCGCGATGGTGAAATCCCTCGCGTACCAGGCAGTAAGTTCGTGGGTAACCGGGTAATAGAGTGACAGATGCGTGAAGAAGAAGGTGGCAACTGAAGCGAGCAGGCCATAGCGGTAAAGCACGTAGACTGGAATGAAGGCACTCAGGGCGGTGAGAGGTAACAGTTGCAGGGGAGTCTCACCAAGCAACGTTCCCAGCAGCGTGAGCAGTAACCAAAGAAGGCCAAATGCCAAACGCTCACGACGCAAAACCACGAAAAATAACAGCAATAAAAAGAGTGTGATAAAACCCAGGAAGATGCCGGAGCTCAGTTGATTTGTGAATTTGCTGATGAAGAGATTCGCCCCGATAAACGCACTTCCGGGATCCAGGGTCAGCTCGGGTGGGTGCCCGAGCCAACCGATCAAGAACGAAGTAAATAAACCGATCAGCATCCCTGATACACCGAACACCGCTCCGATCAGGATATCGCGGCCTACCAATGGATCTTGGTAACCACCGGCTAACAGGCGGCTCCAGGAAACGATTCGCTTGGGCCATCGCTTCCGGACAAAAGGTTCAAAGGCGACATACAGCAGCCATAAGTAGACCGCATTGTAAACAGCCTGGCCCAGAGTGAGAATGAAGAGGCCAAACTCGCGAATGGGCAACCAGTTGTGGTGCTCAGTGAAGACCCAATTAAGCAGGCCCATGACCAGGAACAGGATCGCCAGGCGAGTTGCCCCGCGACGATCGCCTCGGCCCAACCTCAAATTCTTACGAGCCAGCAGAACGCTACAAACCAGCACCAGCATATAGATCGTAATGAGTATGAACGTCAGCGCCCGGCCCTTCCCAGTCTGAGGCGCCTCCTCCTCCCTCACTGGTTTGTCCCACGGATAAATAGTCTCGAAGTAAACCAGCTTGCCGCGGAACGCAGCAGCTTCCACATGAGTACGCCCCCCGCTCAACTGACCTGCTGTCCCTCCCGGTGTCCTTTGGAGAGCTCCGGGGTCAACGCCATCCCAGGCGACGCGGGTGTCGTACGCATGCAAGGGCACCGACGTTGACGGGACCGGTTGGAACTTTGTCAAATCCAATCCTGCTTCGCGAAAGGGGATGGACCAGTCAGGGGCAACGTTCTCGGCGCCTGGTGGCTCACGTTGGGGCGGGACGCCGATGAACCAATGCAGTCGACCATCCATGTCGAGATACAGGCTTGTCATGCCGGAGACGTCCAGCGCCGGCTTATCAACCTCGATGGGTTCACTGGTATTGAAGTAGCGGGGACTTTGGCGATACCAAAAGCGGTATGCACCCGGTCCTTCAGTTCGCAATCTATTCCACCGCTCTCGCGACTGATCTTTCGCGGCAATATAGTCCAGGTAGTCTTCCTTGAGGATAATCCCGTCTGCGCTATCAAGCGGTTGCTGGGGGTACCCCATTTTCCTGACCACGTCACGGGCGCGCGCTCGCAAAGCCTCCGGGGGTATATCGAGCGGTGTCATGAGGTAAACAGCCGTGTTGGTATATTTCGTCAACCAACAAACCAGAGCCAGGCCAACGATGAAGGTCAACATCAGGATCGCTGCGACCCCGGGTTTGAGTATTCCCTCTGTGGGCGCAGCAGCGACCATCTCTGGTGAAGGCGTTTCGCCGGCGGCGAGTGCGGCGGCAATCGGATCTCCGCCAGGAAGCGCGGCAGCGACTTGCAGTGCGGAAGCGGGCCGATCGGACGGATCCGTTTGTATGCAGCGGTCGATTACTTTCTCAACCAGGGGATCGAGATCCTTCACGATCTGGGAAGGCATCGTGGGCGTCGAGTCGCTGCGCCGCAGCTTGAGTAGTTCTCCGAGCGTGGCAGCTTCAAAGGCTCTCTTGCCGGTAAAAAGCTCGTAGAGCACGAGGCCTAATGAGTAAATGTCGGTCTTGGTAGTCTGTTCTTCGCCAGCCAGCTGTTCCGGCGCCATGTAGGCGGGAGTGCCCGCGGTCAGTTCATCGTCGCTAATCTCTTCACTGAGACCGGCCAGGCCAAAATCGAGAATGCGCGCATTCCCATGCTCGTCGATCATCACGTTGGCGGGTTTTAGATCGCGATGCAGCACGCCGACATCATGAGCTGCTGCGAGGCCGGCGCAGATTTGACGGGCCAGCTGAATCGCCTTGTCTTGCGGTAGACGACCAATGCGGCGCAAGAGCGAGGACAATTCCTCGCCCTTGATATATTCCATCGACAGAAAATTGCGCCCCTCAACTTCGCCGATATCGTAGACGCGACAAACGTTTTTGTGGCTCACCTGTCGGGCGACGCGCACTTCGCGATGGAAGCGGGCGAGCGCGGCACCATCGCTTAATAAATGATCGGGCAGAAACTTAAGCGCGACCGGTTGGCCCAGGGTTAGATCGTCCGCCCGAAAGACTTCTCCCATACCGCCCTTACCAAGTAGTGCGACCACGCGATATCGTTCAGCCAGAATATCTCCCGGAACAAAACGCACGTTGTCGATAGAGTCGTATGACCTGGCTTTGGTCGGCGCTGACTTTTGTGGCTTATGCGATTCGAGGCGGCGGGTGGCAACATCGTCCAGCGGCATGCCGCAACTCGGACAGATATTCGAGCCGTCGCGAACTTCGCTGGAGCAGGAGGAGCAGTAGATCCTGAGAGTCATTGGGGGCGCATTCTAGCAGAGGAAGAGCGGCAAGGCGCACAGGCGCATAGAGTCCAAGCTTTAGCTTGCGTCTTGGGCAGCCGCAACCTAAAGGTTGTACTCTATACGCCTGCTCTGATCCTTAACCCTTCATCAGTTCGTCGGCCACTTCATTGGCGCCGAAGACTTTGCGCAGGACCTCGAGCATACCGCGAACATCCACCGAGATCGCACGATTGACCGACTCGTCGTAGTCAAAATCTCCGACCAGCGACTGGATGTTGCCGTCGAAGATCAGGCCAACCAGTTCGCGGTCTTTGTTGATCGTGGGCGAGCCACTGTTGCCACCGATGATGTCGTTCGTCGAAACAAAATTGAACGGCGTCTTCGGATTGATCGCCTTTTGCGCACTCATCCAACGCGGAGGCAGGTTATATGGGAACGCGTGATGAAACTGATTTGAACGCGCAAAGAGACCTGCCATGGTCGTAAATGGCTGCACCTGTTTGCCGTTCTCGGCGTAACCCTTAACGGCTCCATAAGAAAGTCGCAGGGTGAAGGTTGCGTCGGGATAAAGCTTGGTTCCCTGTTGTTCGAAGAGCGCGCGGGCCACCTTCGCATAGCTGCCACGTTCCACCGCCACCACTTCATCGTCATAACGCTTCCGCACCGCGCGCGCCTCTTTATCGATGCTGCGGGCTAGTTCGATCATCGGGTCGTCTCCGCTATTAGTCATCCTGACCCCGGCGGCTACAACCTGTTTACGATACTCGACGTCTTTGAGTTTGGTTCCATCCAGCAACTCAGCGGCGCGAGCTTCCGGCGTCTTGCCCTTTAATATTTTCTTCGCAAACGGACTATTCGCTCCGTATTCACTTTGCAGAAACTGGAGCGAATTGGCGAGCTTCAACTTTTCAAAGTCGTCGTAGTACTGAGGCGTCGAATATAGACCAGCCAGGAGTGCACTACGGCGGGCGTCCGTATACTCAGGCAGGCGCTGGTCATTGGGTTTTTCACTTTCTTCAGCCAAACGCACGAGGGTGCGGGCAACGCCAAACAACTGCGTGTTGAAGCCGGCAGCCAGATCGAGAAAACGTCTATCGACCTCGTAGGTCCCGAGGTCCTTCCGACCCTTGGCAATGGCCGCCCAGGCATCGCCATACTCCTTCTTCATTCTCGCGTCCGCTTCAACCGAGTTTCTCAACTTCTGTTCAAACTGGAGTTTTTTGGCCATCAACTTCGCGTCTTGCAGTCCAACTACCCGGCCCTTGTAAACCTTGAGAGCATTTTCAATTGAGTTCAGCTCATTTTGCGCGCGGCGGGTTTGCTCTTCTCCTTGCGTCATATACTGCTTGAGCATTGCCCGGCGCGACTCCAACATACGAATCACGAGAGGAATGCTGACATCTCGCAACGACTCTATGTGGGCCACCGTATTAAGACGCGAGGTCGACCCCGGGTGACCGGTGACAAACACCAGTTCACCGGGTTTGGCGCCCGATTTGGACCACTTGAAGTAGTTCTCCACCTTTACTGGCTGGTCGTTTTCGTAAACCCTGACGAGGGCCATGTCGATATTGAATCTGGGGAAGTTGAAGTTGTCCGGATCGCCACCAAAAAACGCGGCCTGGAATTCAGGGACAAACACAATCCGCACATCCGTATATCTTTTATAGCGATAGACATTGTATTGGCCGCCTTGATAGAGGGTAACCACATCACTGCGGAAACCAGTCGCCTTAGTCGATTCCGCCTCGATGGCAGTAATTTCAGCACGTCTGGCAGCATTGGCTTCCACTGCGGATGAGCCACTCTTGACCGCAGCATTGACCCGATCGGTCACATCATCGAGACTCATCAGCATGTCGATGGTGAGTCCGGGTGCTTTCAACTCTTCAGCCTGACTATGTGCGACAAAGCCTTCCTTGGCGTAGTCTTTTTGAGCTGAACCCAGCTCGCCAACGAAGTCTTCCACGATGTGATAGTTTGTAAGTACCAGACCGTTTGGTGAAACAAAGGAGCCCGAGCCACCCGGGAAGCGCACTGACGCCAGCTGAACTTTGCGTAGCCACTCATCGGTAACATCGAATCCGTATTTTTGTTTGATATCGGCTCTGGGTACGTTATTAAACGTCCACATGCCTTCGTCGAGCGCGGAGACAGGGATAACCTGGAAGGTAAACAGCGCTACAAGCAGCGCACACAAAAGCATTCTTATTTTCATCTATTGACCTCTCGAAGAGTTGGTTCCTGGGAGAACTGTTTAGAGCGTTTTGTCGACCACTGGGATGCCTGATTAGTAGCGTCTGTGGCGGGTTAATGTCAAGGTGGGATCAAGGATGCGACCGATGTCCAACTTCTGAATCTCTGAGCGTCCCCTTGTTCTCTCTGGTGGTCCTCAGTAATCGGACTTTACACAAAAGGTCTTGATAGATGAACAAGGCGGCTCTGCCGCTTTCCGTGCGGTAAGCGGCAAAGCCGCCAGCAACTCATCAATAGCCGTGCGCTGTTTTTGTGCAACGCCCCGTAGATTATCTACCTCGACACCTGAGAACACGGAGAAAGCTCAGAGAAAGCCCAAAGCCGATTCTTAATGAAGAAGACCAGTACAAAACGGAACAGCGTCGCAAGAGCCAGACTCTCCAGCTTCGCGGCGAATCTGCTGACAGAGTGGCTGCGATTGGGCCTTCCGGTTTCAGACGCGACCGTCGTCGTAGCCGTGTCGGGCGGCGCAGACTCCTCTGCTCTCCTCCTGGCGCTTGATGAGTTAGTCAACGGCAAACGCCTTCAGCTGACGCCCGTGGTAGCCCACCTCGATCACGGCTTGAGGAAAGAAAGTAGACAAGACGCCCGCTGGGTGTCTGAGCTGGCGAATTCTCTCGGATATGAGTTCGTGATTGGGCGAGCAAATCTCTGGAAGGGTGTTGCCCCGGGCCCTAACAAAAGCCTCAAAACCAGCGCTGGTAAACCCGAACGAAATATCGAGCAAGCAGCCAGAGACGCACGCTACGAGTTTTTGGGAAAGACGGCCATGAAGAAAGCCTCAAACATCGTCTTGACCGCCCACACTCAGGATGATCAGGCGGAAACAATTCTCATGCGCCTCTTGCGCGGCAGCTCCGCCGAAGGGCTAAGCGGCACTTCTCCTCAGCGCCCGCTCGCCGTTGGCTCCAACGTAATGCTGGTGCGTCCGATGATCTCCTGGGCGCGACGGACTGACACGGAAGACTACTGCACCGAGCGGCGAGTCGATTTCAGAGTCGATGAGATGAACCACGATGAGGCGTTTTCCCGGGTCAGGGTGCGAAAGCAGTTGCTGCCGCTAATGAAGTCCTTTAATAACCGTATCGTTGAAGCACTTAATCGCACCGCTATTCTCCTAAACGAAGACGCAGTGGCTTTATCTCAAGCAGCGAAGCAGTTGCTGGAGTTGGCCAGCCAAGATGCGGATGAGAACAGTGAAACCATTGCACCTACCCTAAGCGTAAGTATTTTGTCTCAAGCACCGGCCGCAGTGCGTCGGCGAGCTTTGCGAGAATGGATTTCGCGCGCCCGGGGCGATCTGCGGCGGATCGAGATGATTCACCTTGTTGCCGTCGAAGCTCTTCTGCTGGGCGATAAAGGGGGGCGAGTCGCGGAGCTGCCCGGTGGCATGAGGGTCACGCGCAGGCGAGGAGTGTTAGACTTATCTGCCAAAAAAGGGTTGAAAAAGGGTGCGGCGACCACTAGAATCCCCCGACATTGACACCGCCGGAGTTCCGCGGCGGTTTTCGCTTTTTTGCGATGCTGGTGGTTTTGAGGAACCTGGAGGCTGTTCGGGGTTTCTAACCAACCAGCCCCAGGGTAAGCCGCATCCTAGATTCTCGCGTCCAGGACGCATTAATTTGATGAACGATTCCTTCGTCGCACCGAAGCGACAAAGGGTGGCGGGATGGGTTATGATCACCGCCGGAGGCTTTAATGACATTGAGTTCCACAGCTAGACAAATCATTTTTTGGTTATTGATTATTGCCGGGGCTTTGCTGCTTTATAAGCTGGTGAATCCCTCGGGCAAGAATGCGCAGGCGATCGATTTGGCGGCTCTTACCCAGAAAATCGATCAGCTCGAGATAAAGCAGTTGACCCTCAAACAGAACGAGACGATTGCCATTGACAAGAGCGGCGCCGAATACACCGTTAAACTCACCAGCGATCAGATAAAGAACACGGTATACAACAAGTCCCTGGAGAAAACTCCTGACGGTAAACCCAAGGTTGAGAAGTTTGAGGACGACTCCGGCAGCAGTGGTTTATGGTGGCCGATGCTGATCACCTGGGCGCCTTTGCTGTTTATCATTGGCATCTGGATTTTCATGTTGCGGCAGATGCAGTCTGGCGGAAACAAGGCCCTCTCGTTTGGTAAGTCGCGCGCCAAGCTTCTAAACAATCAACAGAAGCGAGTGACGTTCAAAGACGTTGCCGGGGTTGAAGAAGCCAAAGAAGAGCTCCAGGAGATAATTGAATTTCTTAAGGAGCCGCAGAAGTTTCAAAAACTCGGCGGACGTATTCCCAAAGGCGTGTTAATGATGGGTCCCCCGGGAACCGGCAAAACTTTGCTGGCCCGTGCGATTGCCGGCGAAGCGAATGTTCCCTTCTTCTCGATTTCGGGTTCTGATTTCGTCGAGATGTTTGTCGGCGTAGGCGCCTCGCGCGTTCGCGACCTGTTTGAGCAAGGCAAGAAGAATGCGCCCTGCATCATCTTCATCGATGAGATCGATGCTGTCGGTCGTCATCGCGGCGCGGGTTTGGGTGGGGGACACGACGAACGCGAACAGACCTTGAATCAGTTGCTGGTTGAGATGGATGGGTTTGAGTCAAATGATGGCGTGATCCTGATCGCTTCAACCAACCGTCCGGATGTGTTGGATCCGGCGCTGCTTCGGCCCGGCAGATTTGATAGACGGGTAGTCGTGTCAAGACCGGATGTACGTGGCCGCGAAGGCATACTGAAAGTCCACACGCGCAAGATACCGCTGGGTGAGGATGTTGATATCAGCGTCATTGCGCGCGGCACCCCGGGCTTCACCGGCGCCGACCTGGCCAATCTGGTTAACGAAGCAGCGCTCAACGCCGCCCGTTATAACAAGAAGCTGGTCGCCATGGCCGACTTCGAATTGGCGAAGGACAAGGTTCTGATGGGCGCCGAACGCAAGAGCATGGTGATCTCAAACGATGAGAAACGCGTGACGGCGTATCACGAAGCCGGGCACACCCTCGTTGGTCTGAAAGTGCCAAACGCTGATCCTGTTCATAAAGTGACAATCATTCCGCGCGGTATGGCGCTGGGTGTAACTCAGCAACTGCCCGAAGGCGATCGGCACAACTACAGCGAAGAGTATCTGCTGGGCCAGATCGCAATCCTGATGGGTGGACGTATTGCTGAAAGCGCTTTCCTCGGCAGCATTACCACCGGGGCTTCAAACGACATCGAACGCGCCACTGAACTTGCGCGGGCGATGGTCTGTGAATATGGCATGTCCGAGATGGGGCCGTTGACGTTTGGCAAGAAGGAAGAGCAGATATTCCTCGGACGCGAGATTGCTCAGCATCGCGACTTTTCCGAAGAGACTGCGATTCGAATTGACGAGCAGGTAAAGAAGATCGTCACTGCTCAGTATGACCGCGCCAAGACCATCATCGAAGACAATCGCGACACTATGGTCCGCCTGGCTGAATGCCTGCTGGAGCGGGAAACGCTGGACGGGGTTGAGATTCGTCGCATCGTTGCGGGCTTGTCCCTTGATGACGCGCAACCAGTGCCAGACCCGGGCAATGATGAAGGTCAGCCGCTGCTCAAAGAACCTTCGCAGCGACCACTGAAACCAATCCTGCCGCCCATCACGGGTGGTAACCCAGCGCCTGCTTAGACTGGGGGAATAGGTTAATAGGGAAAAGGGGAATGGGTGAGTGCCCGTTCCCCTTTTTCGTTTACCCACGTTGCACGAAGAGATTTTCCATATATCATTTTTCATTTCTCATGGCCATTGGCGGGTTCGAATGGACCCGCGGTGATTTGTTTGCCGCTCTCTTAAATGACCAATGAGAAATGTCAAATGAGATATGGAAAATCTGATCTCTTTCCCCTTCCCCTTTTCCCCTCTTCCCCGTTTCGCCTATCATCCCCACATGCACGAATGGCAGATAGGCGGAGGCAGAAGGCTTCCAACTGGCGAACGCACCCTCATAATGGGTGTGCTCAATGTAACCCCCGACAGCTTCAGTGACGGCGGCGAGTTTTTCTCGTTAGATAAAGCACTGGCCCACGCTGAACAAATGATCGGCGAAGGCGCCGACATTATCGACATTGGCGGTGAGTCAACTCGCCCCGGCGGCGCAGCGATCGTGTCAGCCGCAGAGGAACTAGAGCGGGTCCTGCCTGTTATTGAACAACTCGGACAACGAACCTCGATTCCGATTTCCATCGACACCACCAAAGCTGCCGTCGCCCGCGCGGCACTCGACGCCGGCGCTTCAATCGTTAACGACGTCTCGGCTCTGCGTTTTGAGGTTCAGCTTGCTGACGAAGTTGCGAAGTCAGGAGCGGGACTGGTGCTGATGCATTCACGCGGGACTCCGGGTGCAATGCACGGCCTTCCCCCTGTCGCCAGCATCATTGAGGAAGTCACCAGCAGTCTTCGTAACAGTATCGCGCTCGCCGAACAACGCGGCGTGAAACGCGAATCAATCGTCATCGACCCCGGTGTAGGTTTCGGCAAAAGCCAGGAACAAAACATCGAACTCATCGCCAAGCTCGATCAGCTTATCGCCGCCTTCCCTGACTTCCCTCTTTTGATTGGGACGTCGCGAAAATCCTTCCTCGGACGCATCCTCGCCGATGCTGACGGCAACCCTGCTCCTTCAGAGAATCGTCTCCATGCCACCATGGCCACCGCCACTGCATCAATTCTGCTCGGCGCCCACATCATCCGCGTCCACGACGTGAAAAGCGCGGTTGAAACTTCGAAAGTAGCAGATGCGATCAGGGAACAAATGGTTCCGCTCAAGTTGTCCGACCGACTTTAGTCTGTATCACCACCAACAACCAGCTCAAGTTTATCGAACCCCAAGATGACCTTGCCCGCGGCCCGGCAACCCCAGGTCGTCAACCTTAGTTGAGAAGTGTGAGACTGGCGACTTCTATGCACTCATGGCTTTCTGATGAGCACTTACGCCGGCGGCAGTGTCCATGTATTCCTGAAACTCTGTAGCCTTACCGTCGCGGATGATCCAGGCGTGGGCGAAGTCGCCGCCGAACGTTCGACTATTTGCTTTGACGCGCCACTCGTAGCTGCCAAGTGCTATCACTCTGTCGCCTTCGGCGATTAGCTCGCGGGGCTCAAAGGTAATAACTTCCTGAGACGCATCGACCGAAGCAAAGAACTCGCCAACCGGTGTGCGCCCGGTCCTTTTTCCGGAAAACGGTACGCCTGCCATGTCGGGAAGTGTCCAGCTGATGTCGTCTGACATGAGATTGAGGAGTCCTTCAATGTCGCCGGTCTTGAAGTTGTTATAGGCTTGCTGGACGATGGCTTTATTCTGTTCGCTCATGATGTCTCCTTAAGTTGGGGTGAATTTGGGGGACTTTTATCGTTGATACGGGTTGGAAGTCAAGGTTTTGGGCCCGATCAGCTCTTTCTTTGCGGAGCTTTGCGCATCCTTTGCGAGCTTTGCGGTTTAAGCAGATTAGATAACCGCAAAGTACGCTAAGAACCCGCAAAGTTCCGCAAAGGGATATAGGCGGCACTGAAGGCATCCTCTGCTTGCTTCAATGCAAAGGTTGCGAGAGAATCGGCCATCATTTCCCTTGTTGCTCTTGACTTAATGAAGAACTACTCGATGCCCAAACTCCTTCGACTGATCGCCTTCACCACGATGCTCTGCTTCGTCTCGGGCTTTGCCGAGTGCTACAAGCCGGTGACGAAAAACCAACTGCCGGCGCGCATCAAGACGGTGGCGGTGCCGGCCTTTCAAAACAGCGCCCTGCGTTACAAGATCGGGTCACGGTTTGCCGACGCGGTCATTAACGAGCTAATTCGCCGCGGCCGTGGTTTGCGAGTGCAGGGAGATCGCGAAGGAGCTGACGCCGTCATCGAGGGCGTCATCAAGAGTTTCACTTATTCCGGCGTCCTATTGGATGACAAAGGCAGGGCACGGATCTTCGAAGTCACGGTGGAAGCCGCGGTAACCGTGCGCGATCAAACCGAAAACCGGGTGCTCTATGACAATCAGAACTTCGTCTTTCGTGGCGAGTATGAATTTGCCAACGACCCGCGCAACTTCTTCAACGAAGAGGATCCGGCCGTCCAACGCCTGGCCCGCAACTTCGCCGAGAGCATTGTCTCCACTTTGACCAATGCCATCGTGATCAAGAAATGAGCACTCTCTCCCGCACCGAACTTGATCGTTCTCTTAAAGCCGGCCGTATCGAGCCTCTCTATTTGCTGGTAGGCTCGGAAGGCTATCTCCGCGACGTCGCCGCTCGAGACATCAGTGATGCAGCGCTCAGCGGCACCTTGCTGCGCGAATTTAATGAGTCCCCTTTCAGTCTACTGACCGATGCGGCTATGTCAGCGATTGCCGCGGCGGAGCAGCTTCCCATGATGTCGGAGCGTCGGGTGGTCCGCATCAAAGACTTCGCCAAGCTGCGCGATGCGGACGAAGGAATCATCATTCGTTACCTCGAGCGGCCAGCAGATTCGACGGTGATGATTTTTAGCGCCGACGATCTGGACAAGCGCAAGAAGCTGACCAAGTCCTTGCTCGCCACCTGCTCCATGGTCGAGTTTCCTGCCGTCAAAGACGCTGAAGCAAAAGCCTGGGCGCGCACGCGCTTAAAGGAACTCAAGACCACTGCCGACGATCGAGTGCTCACCGAGATCGTCAGACTGGTCGGCACTAACCTGCAAACACTCTATTCGGAGTTGGACAAACTATCGGCTGCGGCCGTGCAAACGGGGCAGATTTCAATGGAGTTGGTTGACGGGTTGATTGATCGCTCCCGGGAGCTTTCCAACTTTGACCTCGGAGATCAGCTAGTTGCCGGTGATCGCAAACGGGCATTGGAGACTTTGCATCGTTTGCTTGAAGACGACGTGGCGCCGGTGATGCTGCTCGGTCTAATCGCCGGTAATTACCACCGTCTCGCTCTTGGCAAAGAATTGCTCAAACGTGGAAAACGCGACGAAGTGTATCGTCTCATTTACGGTCCGCCAGCCAAGCGCGACGCCTTCATGAATACGCTCCAGCGAAGCGACTCAACAAAAATTACTCGCGGCATCAAACTCATTGCCGACGCCGATCTCGCCATCAAGACTTCGCAAGCCACGCCTCGACTGCAACTGGAAATGCTCGTCTGTGAGTTAGCGAGCTAGATAACCGCCAAGGCGCCGAGACGCAAAGGTCGCCAAGTAAAGATCGGCAGTTCGAAACACGGTATCGAAACCAAAACCAGTGATAACGTTCTAGGCATTACATGAACCCTTTCCAGCAAGCGATCGGAAGAAAAAATCCAGATCGTTGAAGACATTGTAGGGGCGGCACTCCGTGGCCGCCCCTTGGTGCGTTTGGGTTAACCTGGCGGCGAAGCTTGAATGAACCGTTAGGAGGGGTGGCCACGGAGTGCCACCCCTACAATCAGTCGCACGCGCTCTTGGACTATGGCGCCGCAATCTTAATGATGCCCCGGTTGCTGACCAGACCGTGCACCGTGACCTTCAGCCACAAATCTCTGGGGGCGCCAACGATATTATCCGGCAACCTGCCCACCACCTGAGTCACCTCTCCCAACCCGGGCAGTGGAGCGACATATTCCACGACCAGGTTGTATGATCGTGCCTGATCATCTTCGGCCACCACATTCACATTTGCGGCAGTGTCACCCGGCAAGAGACCCAGACGCCACACAAAAATTGACACACGCCTTCGCAGATCCGTACTCAAGTTGGTCTGACTGGTCAGTGAGAAAGGGTCGCGCGTCTGCATTACCAGATCCAACGCGATGGCTCGCTCGCTATTCTGTTCCGTCAAAAGTACTGGGGCATCATTCCCGAGGACCGACTGGGCCATTGTCGCACTGCTGCCAAGCCATCCACTGGATCCGACAAACTCGGCGGTGATGTTGTGACTGCCGGCGCTCAAGACGGAACTGAAGAAGTAGGCGTGTCCAGTACCATCAAGCGGAACAGTGCCTAGTACCGTCGTGCCTTCCTTGAACACTACCGAACCTGCGGGCGTTCCCGCCGCCGGAGTTGAGGCTGCAACCGTTGCAGTAAACATTACTGGTTGCCAGGTGCTGCCAGGGTTCAGCGAAGAGCTAATCGTCGTCGACGTTCCCGATTGAACCAGCTGCACAACGTTTCCAGTGCTGGCAGCAAACTGGGTATCGGAAGCGTAAGTGGCCACGATGTTATGGCTGCCCGGGGCCAGATTCGAGACCGTTATCGACGCAGCGGCACCGGCCGGTAAGAGCGTGACAACGGGAGCCAGCGGAACTTGTCCGATCACTTTTGCCCCATCCTGAAAAGTGACCATGCCGGTGGGAATACCGCCGCCGGATGGAACAGGTAATACGTTTGCGGTGAATTGCACTGGCTGCCCAAAGCTCGATGGGTTTGCAGAGGAAGCCAGCCCTAGCGTCGAGGCATTGGCGTGGACTTTTTGGACCATCGTTACTGCCGATCCAGAGTGGCTGCCGTCTCCGGAATAAGTGGCGGTAATAAAATGGTTGCCGAGAAAGTTGCCTCCGGCCGCAAGCGACGAGGTGGTGACCGACGCTTGTCCGTCAGGACCAAGCGGAACATTGCTGGCTAGAGTTGTAGCGACCTGGGTCAATCCGTTGTACGTGAGAGCTGTAAAAGTAACGGTGCCGCCCAGAGTGGCCGGAGAACCGGTGACTGTGGCAGTGAATGTGATCGGACTGCCGACAACTGTATTGCGCAAGTCGGGTGATGATGAACTGATGGTTATGTTGACGCCGGAAACGGTTCCGAGGGCAAACATGGTTCCTCCATTGAGCGTGTACACCGTGCCATCAGGACCAATGACTGTTGGAACATACGGCTCGAGGATTCCGGGGGTTAATGCGATGGTCTGGCTCAGACTATTTGTCGCCAGATTCCAGCGATAGCTGTGGCCGTCCTCGCTGGTGAAGAAGACGCTGTTGGTAGCGGGGTTTACTGCGGGCGCATTGATGCACCACTCCTTCCCCGCAAAGGGAAACGTCGGTGGTCTCGCGTCCGGGTCGGGAGTTGGAGCGATTACCGTCAGCACCTCTCTCATCTCGACCAATCCGACCGCAGTGGGATGAGGATCAAGCTGCGTGGCGTTTGGGTCGAGTAAGGCCACTCTATTCACGCCGTCACCGTCGGTCCCGTCGTTGTATGGATAGTTGTTGTATTTGGCAAACAGTAGATAGGTGGAGGAGCCCGTATAAGACGGCACCGCGGATGCCGGTACAACTCCGGGGGTGTAATCCCAGCCGAACGCACCGGGAGTCTTAACGAGCGACAAATCCGCATTGAAGTGCAAAAGAAAACCGCGCGAGCCATTTGACGGATTACCCAACACTCCGAAATAGACGTCGCCATCGGGACCGACCATCGGAGAGGCAGTGCCATCGTCGAGAATTGTCGCTCGGTTGCCATTGCGAGGATCTCTGAGAATCACCGAATACTTGGTCGCTAGAGTTGTAGAGTTCAAGCCGAGCAAGTAGCTATTCGTCGACCCTCTAACAACGACGTAAAGAGTGCTATCGTCGTTGCTCAATGCTGGCGCGAGGTTGTGGCTAACCTGGTTAATGGCTCCGGCGCCATCACTAATCGCGGTGCCGGCGAGAACGAAGGTTCCTATCCCACTCGGGTCTATTCGCGCAAAGCCACTTTGAGTCGTGTCCAGCGGCGCGGGAGCATTTCCCTGAACCCGGAAACCAAAATAGATATTGCCAGCAGCATCGGCCGTAATCGGAGTGTTAACAAAGACGGTGTTATTGTATGCCGCAACGTTAGCGTTGTAGGCAGCCAAACCGTAAAACGCTTCCCGAACCGCAGCGCCAGGCGTGTTTGAGTCTGGATTATCAATGTGCCAGATGGTGCCGCCGATACCTGCGTAGTACATCCGCGTACCGAATGCTCCGGTTGTCACGCAGGGATTGTAGACAGGGATCCAATTATGCGCCGGCAGGACGTAATCGCTCGGGATGACATATTTAACCGCCCCGTCGGCGCCGTTGAAAGCGTCAACCCTGAAACCGTTGGTAGCAGTCTTTACCGGCATCAGGACCGTGTTGCTCGCCGTCACCAGTGGCGCTCCATAGTGCGCTCGATTTGAGTTGTTAAAATCAGTGTCAGCGGTCCACTTAATCGAGTTCAGGTTCTGTGCGGGAGCAGCATAGACGGAGGTGTGCTGAGCGTTGCCACCGAAGGTAGAAGACTGGGCAAACGCGCAATCGGACGCGATTGCAAATAAGAAACAAAATAAGCCGGCGACGAGAAATCTATTAGTGCCCTTTAGATCGTTTGCCGAAAACAACATAAGTCTTCCGTGCCTTGTTCAACCCGCCAGAGGATTACAATTGAGGTCGAAAATCTCGTTGGTGGATTGTAGCAACTGATAATTGGGAGACCTAAAGGTCGTTAGTAATTTGCAGTATGAAGCCCCGCCGGTAGAGAACTGCGTGAAAACCAATAAGTCGATAATGTAATTTGCACGTTAGGAATGGGTGGTTGCCTCGGTCCGCAAGTCTATGCGATTGCGATCCCCGGTCTTCGCGGCTTTGCCGCAGTCCGTGCGGTAAGCCTATGGCTTACCGAGCGCTCTTTCTCGTCCGAGGCTACGCCTCATCTGCTGCCTGCCGGTCGGAAGTTAGGAACGGAGGCGCAGCCTCAGGGATGACGAGTCTTTCGGTAAGGCGGAGCCTTACCGCACGGAAGGCGGCAAGCCGCGAAGACTGTGATCGCATCGCGAAGACACTTGAGGACGGAGGCTGCCGCCCTCCGAACCTGCGAATTAGCGTGTCCTAGCCATTGTCTTGGATCGCTCGGGCTTTCACACACTCACATATCTTCCAGTTCGGGCGCAGTAATCGCGATAGGCTTGGCCGTAGAGGTTTGTTAAGAACGCTTCTTCCTGTCTGATCTGCCAATGCTGAGCCGCCACCGCCAACACGGCGAAAATCAAGAATATCAGCGTTCCATTGATGAGAAAGGTGCCGATGAACCACAAATCCAAACACAGGTAGATGGGATTGCGCGAGAAGGAAAAAACTCCGGTGGTGACGAGGGCGCCGGGACTCTTCACATCGAAGCCCACCCGCCACGAATCTCCAAACGAAACGTAAGCCATCGCAAAAACGAGCAGACCCAGGGAAGAGAGTCCAACCCCAATGACTTTCGCGGTCGGCAAGATCAATAACTGCATGTCTAAAGGCGATGGAAAGATTCGAAAGCCGGCGTGAAATGCGTAAAGAATAACCTCGGCCAGCCAGATGATCAGGCAGAAAAAAGAAATCAATTCGACTGCCAGCAGAATTCCCTTCTTGCCCCCGCCGATAACGATCGGATTGACATTACGCTTCAGTCGCAGGTAGAGGATTTTCCCAACCAGGATGAAGAAGAAGATTGCGACGCAAGCAAGCTGGAAATAGTCGAAGAAGTTCAGGCTATGGCCTTTCCGTCCGCAGTAACGGACCATTGATATTAGCTCAGCGATTCATCGCCGGTACAGAATACGTTCGTTTAGAGGTGGGCACCGCCCAGCGGGACGACGTGGATGAGACAATTAACTGAATAACCAAAGGCTGATTATGTATCCGACTCGTGTCGTCCACGGCGCACCGGTGGGCGGTGCCCACCTCTAAACGAGCGTATTCTGTGTCATCCGACAAAGGCTAAACGATCCAAACGAACCCCACTGCTCAAAGAGTCCTGATGCTTTCAAAGTAACGCTCTCGCCGCGTCAGCGGATCCTCAAAAGCAATGGATCTCGCCAATAGCCTGAGTGGAGTGGAAAAACGATCTTCACTGGTCCGCTCTAAACTCAACTCGGGATAGAGCCTGTCATTCAGAATCGGAATCCCTAACGCCGACATATGTAGCCGAAGCTGGTGCTTTCGGCCGGTCACGGGTATCAACCGATACAACACCGCATCGCTCGTCGCGCGCTCGGCGTTCTCGGCCAATTCGATCTGCGTCTCGGAGTTTGCGTCTCCGTCAATCTCTTTCATGCGAAAGAAGGGCTCGCCCCTTACAATCCGACTGCGCCGCGTCAATGGCAGACTGAGATCCCGACGCGCCGGTGCAAGGGCCTCATAAACCTTCGTGACTTTTCGAGTCTGAAACATCGACGCATACTCACCTCTGGTATCCGGGTTAACTGAGAACA
>JANNJZ010000512.1:0-11234 GCA_031396065.1 Pyrinomonadaceae bacterium
AATCTCGAGACCCGCCAGCCCTTCCTCGCGCCCTATTCCGCCGGTGAGAAAGCGGGGATAATGAAACTCACTCGCGACAAGGCCCGCATCGCGGAATTCCCGGTGGTCGCGCTGGAGGAAGTGCCCGTCGCCGGCTTCCTCTCCCGCGGCTGGGACACCCTCCGACTTCTCCTGCGATAAACGACCATGACCTCCGCCATCGCGCACTTCAACGGGGAATGGCTTCCCCTCGACCAGATCCGCGTCTCCCCGCTCGACCGCGGCTTCATCTTCGGCGACGGCGTGTACGAAGTGGTCCCGGTCTACAACGGCAAGCCGCTGCACGCGAAGGAGCACTACGAGCGGCTGCAGCGATCCTGCGACGCGATCCAGCTCGCCAACCCGCACACGGTGGACGAGTGGATCGCGCTCACGATGAAGCTGCTCGAATTCCACCCGGGCAACCAGTCGGTCTACATCCACGTCACGCGCGGCGTGCCGCCCAAGCGCGACCACGTGATCCCGAAGGGCCTGAAGCCCACGGTGATGATGCTCAGCTACCCGCTCGCTTCGCCCTCGCGCGAGCAGCTGGAAGGCGGCGTGGCGTGCATCACGGCCGAGGACTTCCGCTGGAAGAAATTCCACATCAAGTCGATCTCGCTGCTGGGCAACGTGCTCGCGCGCCAGATGTCGGCCGATGCCGGCGCCGTGGAGACGATCATGTTCCGCGACGGCTTCCTCACCGAGGCTTCGGCCTCCAACGCCTTCGCCGTGAAGGGCACCTCGGTGCTGGCCGCCCCCCAGGACCACCTGATCCTGCTGGGCATCACCTACAAGTTGCTGGAGAAGCTGGCGAAGGACGGCGCGATCCGGCTCGAGGTGCGGCCCATCGCGGAAGCCGAAGTGCGCGGCGCCGACGAAATCTGGCTCTCGTCGTCGACCAAGGAAGTGCTCGCCGTCACCACGCTCGACGGGAAGCCCGTGGGCGACGGCAGGCCCGGGCCGCTCTTCAAGCGGATGCACGCGCTCTACCAGGAGTACAAGGCGAAGCTCGGGCCCGCGGCGGCGAAGGCAGCCTGACGCCGTTGATGGACCCAGACGATCCGGGCCCCTCCGGCACGCTGCTGGAATTTCCGGCGGTCTTTCCCCTGAAGGTGATGGGGCGCCGGGAGGACGGCTTCGCCCAGGTCGTCTCCGAAATCGTGAAGCGCCACGCGCCGGACTTCCACCCCGGCACGCTCGAGATGCGCACCTCGAAGAACGGGCGCTACCTCTCGATCACCGCGACGATCAACGCCAGGTCCAAGGCGCAGCTCGACGCGCTCTATACCGAGCTGTCGAAGCATCCGATGGTGATGATGGTGCTGTGAGCGCGTCTCTCGGTGGGGACATCGACGGCATGGCGCTTCGCCCGCTGGGCCTGGTCGCCTACGAGCCCACGTGGCGCGCCATGCAGGCGTTCACCCGGACACGCACCCCGGAAACCCGCGACCAGGCGTGGCTGCTCGAGCATCCGCCGGTCTTCACCCTCGGCCTCGCGGGGCCCGCGTTTCTACGAACTTCGTATTCCACAATGACGGCGGCGACAGGTCGCCGAAGACCAAAGCGCTAACAGGTTACCGCACTCCAAAGAGATCTCCGTCTCTACCGCGGCACTTCCGCACTCTTCAAGATATCCGTGACCACGGCGTCGGGGGTGGCACCGTCGAGCTCTGCCTCGGCGCGCAACGATAACCGGTGGCGGAGCACCGGGCGGGCGACGTCGCGCACATCGTCGGGTGTCGTAAACTCCCGGCCGCGAATTGCAGCCAGCGCTTTTGAGCACAACAGCAACGCGACTGAGGCACGCGGACTCGCCCCATAGTAAATGAAAGGATGGTTGCGCGTGCGCCGGACCAGATCGACCGCGTAATGTTGTACGCCCGGCTCCATCCGCGTCGTGCTCACTTCCCGACGGCAGCGAGAGATCGC
Organism: Pyrinomonadaceae bacterium; assembly: GCA_031396065.1. Lineage (GTDB taxonomy): Bacteria > Acidobacteriota > Blastocatellia > Pyrinomonadales > Pyrinomonadaceae > PSRF01. Next base: position 1,951 of record JANNJZ010000512.1, read on the forward strand.
ATCAGCATCCGGCAGGGGTTGGATCTCCACGTCGGTTAGACGCCGCGAGTTGAAGCCGGCATCCCAGTTTGCCACCACCTGCCGTTCCTCAGCTTCGCCCGGGTAGTCGAGGATGATCTTTAACATGAAGCGATCGAGTTGCGCTTCAGGCAGCGGGTAAGTTCCTTCGTATTCGATGGGGTTCTCGGTCGCAAGGACAGTAAAGATTGGTGAGAGCGCATGACGGTCGCCGTCAATAGTCACTTGCCGTTCTTCCATCGCTTCCAGTAACGCTGCCTGCGTCTTGGGTGGGGTGCGGTTTATCTCATCGGCCAAAAGGATGTCGGTGAAGACTGGTCCCTGCCGCAAATTAAAAGCCGAAGTCGCCACATTAAAGACGTTGGTGCCGGTAATGTCGGAAGGCATCAGATCAGGCGTGAATTGTATGCGGCCGAAATTGGCGTTGATGATCCGGGCGAGCGTCTTCACGGTAAGAGTCTTGGCTGTGCCGGGAACGCCTTCGATCAGCGCGTGGCCCTCCGCCAGCAACGCCACCAGAATCTGTTCGATGGGTTCATCCTGACCAACAACTATCTTACTAAGCTCGCGCCTAATGTGGTCGACTGTGGAGGAGACGTATTCAATCATTTTGTTTTGAACTTTGCTTTTGAGATTCGGTCCAGTCCGCGTTTAGCGGACGACTGAAAATAGCCCAGCGACTGCCACCCCACACGGGCTGCCCGCGTGGGTACCCCGAGTTATCGCTGGGATACTAAGAATATGAGGCTCAGTCAGTGAAACGGACGGCTGGAAAGAAACAGATATCTATCGCTACGATTTCAGCCGTCCGCTCCACGGACTAGATCCCTTTCGCTCCGCACCCAGCAGTGAACTGCTGGGCTACTATCATCCGTCCGCTGCGGACTGATAAACCTATTTCTTGTGCGAAGTCACCTCGCTAAGGTTACTTGTGATGAAGTGCTTGTAAGCATAGGATCAAGCACCAAGACTAGAGTTCTACAAGTATCAAAGTACAAAGCCGAGTTTCCGTCAAATATTCTGCGCCGTCTGCTTCACTTCACGGGAGCGCATGCGCAAGCCGAGGCTGGCTTCGACTTCGCGTAGTCGCTTTACCAGATAGATCGATTGCCGTTCGCTGATCGAGCCGCTGTTAATCGCCTCTTCCGATTGCCGCATCAAAGTTTCGAGTTGATGGGCATCCAGTTGAGAGCGAGATGCAACTCGCTGGGCAATATCCGAGCGCGGCCTGTTGTAATCCACCCCCGCATACCGAGCCAGTACTCTCCGGGTGCGCGAATATACATTCTCAATTGCCAGGTCAAAAGCCCGGGCCCGCTGCTGCAGTTCGGCCATTGACGCCACAAATTCCAGACTCGACCGGCGGTCAACCACCGGCAACGGCAGCGGGCGCGCAAAGCGGCGTCCGCGCGTCCATATCATCAGCAGAATGAGCAGCGCGATCTGTCCGGCGATTGCCAAAATGGGAGTGCCGGCAAAGTAACTTGCAAAAGCGTTGCGGGTGATCCCGCGTCCCTGGTGAAACTCATCAAAAGCAATTACGCCGTCAGCATTTGAGACCAGATTGAGTGCTAGTTTTAGATTGTCCTTGAGAGCGATCCCGCTGTTGGTAACGATGTAAGGATCGCTGAGCACGACAATCCTTCCCCGGCCATGCGGGTAATCAAGGAGCAGGATCGAATCCTCTGAAGTTAGATGAACGATGGGAGCGGGGGAAACTGGAACAGCCGTATCGTCCGGGTCACTTGAAGAGTTCGCTTCTGGGCTGGGAGCGGGAGGACCTATGCCGCCTCCGTCGGGCGAGCCCTGCGCCGGCTTGATCTTCTCGGTGGCAACTTTGCTCGGCGCCGAAAACTCGATTTCTGCGAAGAACTTCGAAGGCATAACCGACTCAACGTCGCGGGTAAGAAGTGTTGGCTGTGCCGGGTGTAGCGGTTTAACGCCCTCAGTCATTTGCTGCGCATTTCCCGGGTCGACACCGAAGCCTGAGTAGTCCCGAAACTGTGTGTTGATGGTCCAGTCTCCCGAAGGCGGCAACAGGTACTCTTCCGGCCGACGATCAATAATTACCAACCGCCCGCCCCGCTCCACCCAAAGCAGCAGACTCTGGGCCTCGTCTTCCTCAACCGGAACCGGCATTTTCCCGATCATTACGAAAGTTTGCACTTGCCGGCCGCTATCACCAGGGAGCTTCTCCGGAGTCTCCCGCCAGCGCATTACCTGGTAACCAGATTCGCTAAGCAGATCGTAGAGAGCTCGCGTGCCGGTGGGTCCGGCGTGATATGTGGATCGGTTTGGCAGCACTTCGGAATCCTGCTTCTTTTCCTCACTAACGTAGGCGATAGAATTGATGGCGACCAAAACGACCAACGCCAGCAGGATGGTTATGATGATTCCGAGTCGGTTACGCATAAAGGTATCAGCCGCGGATTAACGCGGATCAAAGACTGAACCAGGGTTCTAAGATTGCCACTACCACGGCACCGTGGCCGTTGCGCCGGAGAATCCTGGTTTTCAACGGGAGAAGTTCCATGAGTCGCCATCCTTTTTCTTATCCGCGACTATCTGCGTTCATCCGCGGCAAATTCTTCTTTCGTTGCCTCGAAATCAACGTCGCAGCGCCTGCTTATACGCGGAACGAAAAGTCATCCAGTCAGTCTCGGTTGGATGGACCAGCCCATACCAGTGTTGTTCAAAGCTCTCAGTAAGCTGTTTCACGTCTCCATAAAGCGGCTGGACTTCGCGAACCGCCCGCAGGTAATCACGATTCGTTTTGTACTGCGCCAGACTGATGATCTTTCGATCGCCCAATTCGACTAACAGCGCGATGTAAGCCTTCCGGATTGCGGCGCGTAGCTCGCCGCGCCGCGCCAGCGCTTCTGCATCGGCCAGGAGATCGGTAGCCGATTGCTCTGGATCGAGTTTTTCACCCAATACAATTCGCGCCTTTTGTTTTGTTTTCTTTTTCGGCCGTCCATTGCGAAGCAAGCGGGGCAGGAAGAGCTTCACTACATAAGCCAGCACACCGAGTGCCAGAAGGATAACCACTACCTGAGCGATCTTAGTGACCCAAGCGGCGCCACCTGGCGTAAACTCTTTGGGTTGCGGAAACAGGTTTCTTAGCCATTCAAGAAACCGTTTCAAGAGACGGATTACCGCGTTCTCTTTTTTAACCTCATAGCCATATTCGGGCCGCTGCAAAATTTCCGCCAGCTTGCGGCTGGCGTCGGCTTTACTGAGGCTCGTTCCGGTCCCCGGCGTTTTGAGTTCGGTGATCCGTTCGTCCAGTGCCACCAACCGTTCCGAAATTCGGGCCAGTAACTCGGGCCGCTCTCGCTTCATCACGGTCCCGTATTTGTTGAGGTCCTGGTGTAGCCAGGAATTATCAACGTTGTAGCTGACGCCGTTCCATTCAACCGTCTGTGGTTGCGGGATCAGGTTGCGCACGCCATTCACTGTTTCCACGCCGCGCTGATCGTAAGCCTCAAAATCTTCCGCTTCATCCCTCAGCATCAAGGTATCGAGTGCCGTTACTGCTTGACGGATTTGCTTCTGATATTCGGTGAGGGTAATTGCGTTTACTGTGTGCGCGCTCAGGGCCAGGAGGGCGACCGCAAACAGCAATCGCAGGCCAACGAAAGCATGGCTATCGTTTTGCGGGGTAGATCGAAGGCCAGGCACTGGTGATGAAGGCCGCAGCATGCTCGAGTTTCACCTTAAACCAAGTGTACTTCCGGAGAAACCTAATGGCGGGCGTGATCCTCGTCCCGGCTCGGCGGAAATCGCCGGGGCGAAAGGCGATAACACATTTATGTTGGGCATTGGTGGCAATTTTTGCGCAGCCATTAGCTCGATATCATAGCCCTCGTGTCTGACTCGTTCGTCAACATACATTAACGACATGCCCAGCATCCACACCGGGGCCAACATGATCGAGCTCAAAGGTCCCAGGACACTGTAGGCGATCGCATACCAGGTGGGCCACTGGGCCGCGTTCGAGAAATCTATTCCATTTAAATAGCCGTAGAACCCGAGTGGGATCACCAGAATCATCAATGCCGAGTAAGTAACGAAAATGTTGAAGAGCGTCATCGCCATCAGCCGGCGTACGTTTCCCTTCGCCAGGGTGAAGCTTCTGCCAACCGATTCAAAGACCCGTTTCCCTTCCACCAGCATTACCTGGGGAACGTAGGCTACTCTGCCGGCCATGAAAAAAAACGTCCACAGAAATACGGCACTGGCCGTAATAACCCCAAACGCGCCGGCGATTACCGTCATCCAGACAGGGGCCCACTGCCCCAGCACCAAGAGCATTATAGTTAGAAAGAATATCACCATGTATCCCACGAACGACGCAGCCATAGAGCTTATCCATAGCCAGATCATCACGAGAATACTGGCCCCCAGGAGGGACCAAAATCTGGAGCGGACGGCGGCGTAGGTGGTCCGGACGAGGACCGGTTCATTCCAAAGCAGGTGAGTGACGAGGTTACGTGAGGCACCGCCCATGACAATTAGACTAAAAATATGACCGGCGAGGGCTATGGAGAGGCCGACCAGCATGAGTAGCACGTAACCCAGGAACTCGGCGGTTTCGGAGGTGTTCATGAATCTTCGCCAGCCGATCGTAAACACAACCCATCCGAGCGCCGAAACAATTACCGGAGGTGCGGCGATCCGCATCAAGGTGAACAGGTGCCGACGATAAAGCCTGACCGCGCGATCGATAAGATCACCGGCTCCCAGAGGCACGATGTGCAGGTCGTTTGCGCTTGATGTTGCCATGAGAATTAGGTTTGTTCGCGAGAAAAATCTTACCACGCCTATTGCAGCATGTCTCAGTTCTATCCGGGACGAGGGGATAACCAGAAGACAAAGTCAGAGCGTAAGGGTTGCTGGTCAAGCAGACCTGGCCCGTAAAGGACGCATTCGGTATTTCAAACTATTACCCCACACCTAATAGCTCCACTGTTTACTCTTGATAATACATTCTGCTTTGGCGCAAAATGCACCCTAAACCAGTTTCCTTGTTCTTGACAGCCAGTCAGTGCTGTCAGTTCTGTCGTCAGCTTCGGCGGCCCGCACTTAACTCCTTCGCATTCCATCTAGGATTGAAGGCATTTCTCCCATGATCGGGCAAACCGTTTCTCATTATCGAATTCTGGAAACCCTGGGCGAAGGCGGGATGGGTTCGGTCTACGTGGCTGAAGATACGATCCTCGGACGGCGTGTCGCGATCAAGTTTCCGACCACCACATCCGATGCGCATGACTTTCGCGCTCGATTCCTCCGCGAAGCGCGTGCGGTATCCACCCTGACTCATCCTAATATCGCCTCAATCTACGATTATGGAGAAACCCGTGAGGGCCAACCTTTCATAGTCATGGAACTGGTTAAAGGCCCGACCTTGAGCAAGCTCCTACAGGAAGGACAGCTGACAATCAAAGAGGGCTTGAGAATTGTGCTGGCCGTCGGCGAAGCTCTGGAGGAAGCACACAAGCACGGCATCATACATCGCGATATCAAACCTTCGAATATAGTTTTGAGCGAACGCAATGAGCCGAAGGTGCTCGATTTTGGACTAGTCAAACAACTCGCGGAAGAGCAGGTTCATGCGTCAGATCAGGACGCGCAAACTCTCCTTGCTATCAGAACCCGAAGCGGCGTGATTGTTGGTACCCCCTTATATCTATCTCCCGAACAGGCTATGGGAATGCCCGTAGATGCTCGGAGCGATCTCTTTGCTTTGGGTGCAGTGCTTTACGAGTGTATTGCGGGGAAGCCGGCGTTTGGAGGGTCCGGCATAATTGAGATCGCTGCCCAGATCATACATAAAGACCCATCGCCACCCTCCTCAATCAACCCGCGGGTGACGGCAGATCTTGATCGGCTAACCCTCAAGGCTCTGGCGAAGAAGCCGGAAGAACGCTATCAATCGGCGAGCGAGCTGCTTGCAGAAATGCACAAACTACAGGAGATGTTCGTCGATGATGATCATCGCACGCAACGCCTCTCGTCCGCTCAAAAAGCATCAGGATCGAGCGCGCTCAGCACCCTGTCCGACATGTTGCGCCGGCCGCGTCTTTCCATTGGCCGCCTGTTAATCGCGGTGGTGGTTTTAGGACTTATGGTGGCGACCATCTGGTGGTATGCGGGCTCAACACCTTACAAAGCCTCAGCGGACGCGCAACGCTGGTATGACAAAGGCACTAATGCGCTGCGTGACGGCGCTTATTATCAAGCGAGCCAGGCGCTGGGGCAGGCCGTCGCTGCCGACAGTAAATTCGCGCTGGCCCACGCCCGGCTGGCCGAGGCCTTGACGGAACTCGACTACACCGAAAAGGCGAGAGAGTCGCTTCTGATTAGCACCTCACTGGTACGCAATTCGACCGTGCTGCCGCTCGACGCTCTGTATTTGGACGCTGTTACGGCCACTGTCACGCGCGACTTTGTTTTAGCGATCAAGTCCTACGCCGGGATTGCCCGGCTAACGCCCGATCAGGCCCACGTCTACGTGGATCTGGGGCGGGCTTACGAAAAGAACGAAGAGATGGGAAAGGCGATCGAAAATTACCTGGAGGCGACCAAACGTGATTCCCAGTACGCCCCAGCCTTTTTGCGAGTCGGCATCCTTTACGGCCGCAAGCAGGACCTGGCCAGTGCCACCTCCTCCTTTGATCGAGCCGAAACCATTTATCGAGCCGGCGGTAACTTCGAAGGTTTGGCTGAAGTGCTTTACCAGCGTGGCTTACTTCTCAATCGGATAGGTAAGCTGACCGATTCACGTGAGCAGTTGAAAAAAGCCCTGGAGACGGCGCGCACTACCAATAATCAGTATCAGCTGATTAAGACGCTCTTACAGTTAGGTGTGGTCTCACGAATAGAAGGCCAGACAGAACAGGCAAAACAATACGTCACCGAAGCAATTGAGCTAGGGCGCGCAGGCGGTATAGAAAATCTCACCACCCAGGGTTTGATAGATCTTGGAAATGTTTACTACGCGCGCGCCGAGCTTGAGGAGGCGGAGAAATATTTCAAACAAGCGCTTGAGGTGGCCCAGCGAAATAAGGGACGGCGGAACGAGGCGCGAGCATTGTTGTCGCTCGGTAGTCTTTATGTCCAAAGAGATGAACCGGATCAGGGGTTACGGTATGTCGAGCAAGCACTTCCCTTTTATCAGCAGGGAAGCTACCGCAAGGAAACCTCCCAGGCCTTACTGCTAATTGGGCGCGCGAGACGTATGCAGGGCGACTATCCCGGCGCGCTAAGTGCGCTGGAGCCACAACTCCAGGTGGCCGAGCAGGCGGGTGACAAGCCGCAGGCGGCGCTCCTTCATGGTGACATCGGCAATGTGCTGATTCATCAGGAACGATATGCGGAGGCGCTCGACCATTTCAACAAAGGCTATGCGATCTCGTCTTCGCTGGGCAGCCAACTGAATGCGGGCTTCGACTCGATGCTTCGGGGAGATGCCTTGTGGCGGCTCGGTCAGTATCAGGAAGCCCAGACAGCCCTAACTAATGCGTCCGTGATCGCCGAGAAACCTGATGGCGGCAACAAACCTTTATCAGCCATGGTGCAGTTGTCGATGGCCCAGATGGCTCTAAGTCAGAGACAATATGCGGATGCAATGGCTAAGAGCCGCCGAGCCATCGAATTGGACGACTCATCTGTGAAGCAGACCGCTATTCCTGCCCGGTCGGTGCTCGGATTGGCACAAACTCTTTCCGGTGCCAGAGCTGAAGGCAAGAAATCGTGTGTCGAAGCCGTTGAACTGGCAGCGCGCTCGACCGATCCGAAACTGCTCTCAATCGCATTGCTCGCGCTGGCTGAGTCGCTGCTTGAGAATGGCGAGATTGAGCAGTCGTTGACTAATGCGTTGCGCGCCCAGTCCCGCTTCGTCGCCACCGGTCAGCAGGAATCGGAATGGCGCGCGTGGCTCATCGCAGGATTGGCCAGCCGTCGGCTCAATGATTCGGATGGTGAGCGCCAGCGCCTGTCTGACGCGAGCAAAGTACTCACCGGGCTGGAAAAGAGATGGGGAACAGACAATTTCAATAGTTATCTCGCCAGACCGGATGTTCGGTTCTACCGGATGCAACTCGACAAAGCACCTCCCACAAAGGAGTAGGAACGTTCTTGCTCCATTAACCCTCTTTAAGGAGAAACAAATGAAAGACTCACCCGACGCCAAAGAAAAAACCTCCCGCCGCAACTTCGCCAAATCGGTCGCCTCTGCGCTGGTCGCCGTCCCAGTAGCCTCTTCACTATCATCCGCTGCCCAACCCCCCGGCGCGACCGGTCGCACCAGCAGTAACGCCGACTCAAGGCCGCACCCTTCGGCAATTGTTGTTGGGGATTACATGAGAACGGGGAATCCCCCGGTGATCATTGATGGCGGTTCGCTGGAAGTTTCATCTCCCGCGACCTTAAAGAAATTTGACGATGATGAATCCTCGCCCAAGTCATTCAAAAACAAGTACAAGGAGAGAAACAGCACAACACCCTTGGGACTGATCAAGGGGATTCGTATTATCGATGACTACGGGGCTGCCCTACTCGAACGCGAATTGCTGAACGGTGAGACCTTGAAGGTTTATCTGTGGATCCAGAAGGTAACCAGCGAGCAAGGTGATGACGATGACGATAACGATGTAATTGCGTACGGGGCCATCGCTAACCCGACCATACCCGATATCATCATTCAGGGCGGCGCCCTCCAGATCAGGTTGGACAAGGACATCTCGAAAGATAAAAAGCTCTTTAAGCGCCAGGCAAGAAATCCCAAACGCCGTCAACTCAATGATTGGAGTGGGGGACATAGCCCCTTCCGCGTCGGGCAAGTCAAAGTCTTTGTGAACAACGTAGAGGTTCCTCCGACGCTGCCGATTGATCCGGATATGGGGATCAGAATAATACTGGCGTTCGCATAAACCCCCGCAAGGTACGTTATCCGCTGACCGAGTCTTTAAACGACAACCGGGCAGCTCTCTAGTGTCCTGACTCTAAAGTTCGATTAATAACTCTGGGGGCCGAAGAGCGCTGCTTTAGGTCCGAAGGACCGGCATTCAATAGCCACGTCCGTGAGGGCGTGGATCACGAATCTCTAAGACGATGAGCGCCGCAGGTGCGGAATAAATTACTTCTCAGCTCGATCGTGCCGGCCCTCCGGGCCTCAGGCGCTACGGAGGTTGCTCTCCACGCCCTCACGGACGTGGCTATTGATTGTCGGTCCTTCGGACCTAAGGAGTGTTCCACTTCGGCAC
>JANNJZ010000513.1:0-6689 GCA_031396065.1 Pyrinomonadaceae bacterium
CCCGCCTTCCCAACCCCGAGCTGGCCAGAGTGACGGTTGTTATCTCGAGGTCGGGAAGGCGGGCTTGCCCCCGCTCTTTCAGACCCCTTTTGGGGAACTGCCTGGACATCTACGACTCACGAGTATGAATGACACCATACGGGCGCTGTTTCCCGTCACGGAGCGCGCTACCTACCTGAATCACGCCGCGGTGTCGCCGCCTCCGCTTAAGACAATCGAAGCAATCCAGTCTCAGTTACAAGATGTTTCCGAAAACGGATCGGTAAACTTTCGCAACTGGATCGCAGTTAAGGAACGTGCGCGGCAACTTGTCTCAAGCATGCTCGGGAGCCGTCCTGAGCAAGTGGCCTTCACCCGCAATACTTCCGACGGACTCTCGACCGTTGCGAATGGCCTGGACTGGCGTCCGGGCGACAACCTCGTTACTTTCCGCAATGAGTTTCCTTCCAACATATATCCATGGTTGCGCGTTAGAGACACCCTCGGTGTAGAAGTGCGTATGTGCGAGGAGCGGGATGGCCGAATCGATCTGGATGAGATGATCGAACTCATTGACGATAGCACCCGCGTCGTGGCCATCAGCCAGGTTCAGTATGCCTCGGGTTTTCGTGCCGATCTAGAACGCCTTGGTCGTGCCGCTCGATCGCATGATGCGCTGTTGGTTGTGGACGTAATCCAGGCATTGGGCGTGGTTCCTGTCGAAGTCGAGGCGGAACTGATCGATGTTGCGGCCGGGGCCTGTCATAAGTGGTTGTTGAACCCGGAAGGAGTCGGGTTCCTTTATCTCTCACCGCGAGCCCGTGAAAGAATCCAGCCTACGCTCGTCGGTTGGATCAGCGTGCCCAACCCCGAGGATTACAGCAATTTCGATCAGGGATGGAATCGGGGAACACTGGCATGGGAAACGGGAACAGGGCCGGCAGCTCTTCTCTATGGACTGGAAGCAAGTTTGGATTTACTGACAAGAACCGGCGTCCGCACGATCCACAGTTACCTTGAGACACTTACCGATCATCTCTGTGAAAAGCTGCAGCAGACAGATTATGAAGTCGTCAGTTCTCGACGACCAGGCGAAAAGTCACAGATCGTTTGTATTCGAAACACCGCAGGATTGTCTGCGATGGACCTTTACAGCCACCTGAAAGAAAGAAATATCATTACTGCCCCACGTGGTGATCGTTTGCGCATCTCGCCCCACTTTTACAACACTCCTGAAGAGATCGATGAACTGGTGCAAGCACTTCCATGAAGTCAGGAGGTCGCACGCCCGTTCGTTTGATGATTTGAACTAACTGACAATTTGGTGGTGCCTTGGTGTGCCTGATGCTGCTTCTGCTTTTTCACCTGCCTCAGCGAGTGGTTATCGTTCGTCGCATTCTAAAATATGTACTGAAGGTGTACGCAGGTGCATTGCTCAAATCTGTGCGGCCGCCACATCGCAGCTAGTTGACGTTGAAAAACTCAGGGAAAATCATACCCAGGCGGTGAGGGACGCGGTGTGCGACTTAGTGGCACGGTCATTGCCAAAGAGACATCCGAAGAACAAAGACAGCTAGAACGTAGCGGGTCAGGCTCTTAGATTGCGGTGAGAAAAAGCTTTGGGGAAAGCTTCTTCTTACATTTGAAAAGCAAGCGGCGACTCTTTTTGGGGGAACGGAGTTAAAGCTTGCAACAAGCAAACGATGAGCAAACATTGCGTGGCTGCTGGTCCCGTCCTGAAGGGGCTTGGGGGAGCCTCCCAGGAAGATCAGCAGCCCGCATAAAGTTTTACAAGCAGGGTAAAAGGAAAAGCGTTGGGACCAAAGGTTCCAGCGCTTTTTTTAACTTGCTTTCGGCCTCTGAATTTTCTGTCATCAGCGTCCAGGACCCAGGAGTCGTGCCGGATCAGTGTTCGGTTCTATTTCATCCAGGTTGAGTCGAAGCATACCGCCATCGGAATAGGCGTCACTTACTCGCTGTTGCGCTCGCCGCCGGCTAAACAAAAGCGCTCCAAAGAATCCGCCCACAACCAGGCTGCCGACAAGCACTATCCCTGATGCCTTCACCACACTGACCAAAACTCCCAAAGTGGTTTGAGTGAATTCGGCCACCGCTTCCCGATAAGTGTAGGGATTTTCGCCCAGCCATTGCACCATCTGCTGATACTTGATCTGGTCGATCAGCTGGTTTGCGGCCACTTCGTCAGGTGCGTCAAAAACAAACACCAAATAGTTGCCGACCCGGCGATAAGCCGACGGCACGGGCTGGCCCTGACTGCGCAACTCTTGAAGCCTGGCGCTGACGCGACCGTTATTCTCGGTCGCCAGTTGCGGGGTAGTGAACTCCATCAGGACGAGCCGTTGCTTATCGTAGTTAGCGATTACAGCCTCGGCGCCGCCATCAAAACTTACCGCATCGAAGACAGATTTATTGCCAAACTGTTCCTTGAGCGTATCGACAGCCAGTGTGTACTGGACGGTTGGACTAACCGCCTGCCATGCGGGGAGGTGCTTGACCAGAACCGGAATATCACCTTCGCCTTTGTCAATTGTTTCTGCCAGCGTTCTGGCGAGATCAACTAGCAAACGACTCTCGCTGGGACCCTCGCCACTATTACTGAGCGACACCCTGACGCATCCCTTGAAAAACGTCAGATGATTGCGTTTCCCGTCCGAATAAGAAAAGCTCGACGTCCCAACTCCAGCATCATTAATTATTCCCTCGATGCCCTTCGTTGCGCTGCGTCTTTCGGTCAGCTCGGCATAGGTGGCGGAATCGGAGCCGGTGGTAACCGCCACCACGGAAAAGCGCTGCCCGTTTTTAGAAACGTAAATGCGACCCGCCGAAGAAGTGATCGCCAAACTACGATTCGTGCTTTCGTCGACAGCCTCGGGCGAATTCACCGCACCCAAAGCACGAAACTCTCCCAGCTTATCGGGCAGTAGTTTGGCCGCAGGGTCGGTTGTCAGTTTGGGAGCTGGCTCGATTCTCAGATTTTGGGACGCACCATGTATAGACAAGAGCAGTGAAAACGCCAAAACCGGGAACAATCTTCTGTATCTTCTAGCAAACAACACTATCACCTCACTAAATCGGTATGCTCTTTAGAACCCTAAGATTCTAAGATGTTCCGCCCTTGAGGGTGGTTGGCATGAACTGAACAGATCAGCACTCTAATGCCAGCGTCTGAGCTCGCGCAAAAGCAGGTCGGCGTAATGGCGGGGGTTGCTGATGTTGTGAAGAACGGTGGTTCCGCCCAGTTCGCTGGCGTTATCGATGATGACATCGCCAAAACCGAGGATTCGTTGGGGAATACTGGCAGAGACGGTAACGTCCTGAATCTTGCTGAGGGGAATATTGCGGGTCGTCCGGGCTATCAAACCAGTATCAATTTCGATTTTGGAGTCTGTGAGGGTATAGCGAACCATATTTCGGCGCAGGTGGTGATAGGCTGGAATTAGCAGCAGGGCCAGCGCCATAGGTATCGAGATGTACCAGGGCACAGAGATCATGGCCAGAAGAATGACCAGCCCAATTCCTCCAATTACGGACAGCGCATAACCCAACTTAATAAAAATCAAAGTGGGTCGGACGGTGAATATAGTTTGCTCGAGATCTTGAGACTCATTCGCTCGATCGGGCACACCTCCCTGGGTGCGCGCCAGCCTGGTCATGTCAGGATCATTGGCGGGAGACCCGCATCCGGAGCAAAAACGCACTCCGGGAGGGATATAGGTGCCACAATTGGAACAATGCATCCTGGTTGACTACTTACTGTTTAGCCTCTATAGGCAAGCCTGCGTTCTGCCAAGCCGTAAAACCGCCCAGCAATGCTGCAGCGTTTTGAATACCTTTTGCGTTGAGATCGGCCACCGCACGGGCGGACGTATGTTCGTTTGGTCAAGAGCAATAGGTGACGATTAGCTTATCTTTCGGCAACTCGTCACTCCGTTTACCAACTTCAGCCTCAGGTATGAGCTTCGACCCCTTAATGTGACTGAGCTTGTAAGCCTCTTCGTTTCGCACATCAACCACCACTGCCTCATTGTTGGCCATCAAATTTTTCAGCTCAACTACGGTAACCCGGCGGATACCATCGGCAGGCGGTTTGGGGGCCGGTGCCGCCGCGATCGGCGACGCGCCTCTTGAAGTTTTTTGCTCGGCCGAATTACAGGCTGTAAGAGCCACGGCGCCAAGTATGGCGATGGCAAATATTGAAACTACATAACGCATGGCTCAACCTCCAGATACTAATAACGACGATGAAAACAATTGGTCTAAGCTAATTTCTTATGCTGGGTTGCTTTTGTCAAGGCTACCTCTAACTGCGACCCCAGGTTCAGACCATCCGCAGATTACGCAGATTCCGCCGATTAACCAGCACCGGACGGATGGTACTCAACACCTCATTGATTCTGTCCTGTTTCTTAATCACTGTAATCTGCGTAATCTGCGGATTCTCCGTCCTCGGACAGGCACCGGCGTTAGGCAGACGGTTCAAACTGCCTCAGTCCGTAACATCATGCTTTCTTTGCTCGTTTGCGTGATATAGTTCGCTCTCGCCAAAACCCAAACTGATCAGGCCCCTCAATGGTGGCCCGCGCACGTTAGCGCAGATTACATGCTTGAAGAACCACAGGGCCGTCCGGTGCAGTGGGCCAAGGTCATCGACCAGACGCGGTGTATTGGTTGTCACGCCTGCACCACCGCCTGCAAGTCGGAGAATCTTGTTCCGCTTTCAGTCACCCGCACCTATGTTAAGCACGTAGACGTAGGTGTCTTTCCTCAAGCCCGCCGCGCACATCAAGTCACGCGTTGTAACCAATGCGCCCACGCGCCGTGTGTGACGGCCTGCCCGACGACTGCTATGTTCAAACGAGCAGACGGCATCGTCGACTTCGATAAATCGATCTGCATCGGCTGCAAGGCCTGCATCGCAGCATGCCCTTACGACGCAATCTTCATTAACCCAGAAGACCATTCGGCCGAGAAATGTAACTTCTGCGCGCACCGTCTCGACGTGGGCCTGGAGCCCGCTTGCGTTGTCGTTTGCCCTACGCAGGCCATTCTGGTTGGCGACATGAACGACACCGAGTCTTACGTATCCCAGATCATCAATCGGGAACCGGTCGCGGTGCGACGCCCGGAGAAGGAGACGCTACCAAAACTTTTCTACAAAGGCGCCCACCAGGCGACCTTGGATCCACTCGCCGCGCGGCGACCTGATGGTGGTTTGTTTATGTGGAGCGAACAGCAGGCGGGTTCGTCCCAGGTTGTTTCGGGCAATCCAACTCACAGCAACAGCTCGGCGGCAGCTTTGCTTTCCTACGATGTGTCGCATTCGATTCCCTGGGACTGGCGGGTAAGTCTGTACACCTGGACCAAAGGAATCGCCAGCGGTGTTTACCTGGTGGTTGCGTTGATGGTGCTGTTTGGTTTCTTAACGGAACGGAGTTGGGTATGGCTTTGGGCCACTCCGGTGCTATCGGGAACTTTCCTGGCCGTCACCGGCGGACTATTGCTTTGGGATCTGGAACATCCGGAGCGCTTCTATCTGATCTTTACGCGGCCACAGTGGCGCAGCTGGCTGGTAAAGGGCGCATTCATTATCGCGGGATATACCCTGGTGCTCGCCCTGCATTTCATCGGCAGTTTGTTGGGGAGTAGATCGATGCAAGGTTGGTTGATGATTCCGGGAATACCCTTGTCAATCCTGACTGCCGTCTACACAGCTTATCTCTTTGCCCAGGCTAAGGCCCGCGACATGTGGCAAAACCCTTTGCTGCCGCCACACTTGATAGCCCAGGCATTGCTGCTTGGTTCCGCTTTGCTGATGCCGACAATCGTGCTGATCGAAGGGTCGATGCAATCAGACTTGAACGGCAACCTCGATTACGTTCGTCCGGAGATGCATTACCTCCGCTGGATATTGGTGCTTTGTAGTCTTCTTCACCTGCTGATGGTCTGGGGCGAGGTTTCGCTGACCCACGCAACGGCCCATGCCCGTCTCGCCGTTTGGGAGATGGTTTGGGGGCGATACAAAAGCGATTTCTGGATTGGAATTGTGTTGTCGATTCTGGGAGGCGGGATTCCGATGCTGGCGATCATGGGAGTAGTGAGCGCATCACTCGGTGTGGCCTCGGCGCCGTTGGCTCTGATTGGCTTGATGCTTTACGAGAATGCGTATGTGCAGGCGGGGCAGTCTGTCCCGCTGGCGTGATCCGCAAGGAAAGCTCCCGAGCGAGAGGTTTGATCATGTTTTTCTACGATTCGTTTAGGGGTGGACACCAGCCACCGGGACGACGTGGATGAAACGAGCCGGGTAAATTATTGAGCGTGATTATTTGCGTGAATGGTTTCATCCACGGCGCACCGGTGGGCGGTGCCCACCTCTAAACGAACTAGATTACTAAGGCCACCATTTTTCAGCAGCCTCCTAGTGTCCTGACTCTGAAGTTCGGTTAACAATCTGGGGGCCGAAGCGGCGCTGCTTTAGGTCCGAAGGACCGGCATTCAATAGCCACGTCCGTGAGGGCGTGGATCACGAATCTCTAAGACGATGAGCGCCGAGGTGCGGAATAAATTACTTCTCAGCTCGATCGTGCCGGCCCTCCGGGCCTCAGGCGCTACGGAGGTTGCTCTCCACGCCCTCACGGACGTGGCTATTGATTGTCGGTCCTTCGGACCTAAGGAGTGTTCCACTTCGGCAC
>JANNJZ010000517.1:0-2027 GCA_031396065.1 Pyrinomonadaceae bacterium
TGTCGGACTTGTGATGAACGTTTGTTGTAAACTCGATAATCGCGGCGCGATACTCGTCCGCCTCGTCGACAAACTCCTTAATTTTGGAGGATTGCAGCGAAAGCATCGAAAAGTCGGCGGTCTTTGCAGCGCGCCGTCTCGACAAGCTCAAGGCCCTGAGCCTGCCGAACGGGCAGCGCTGTTTTAGCAGCCTGTCAGGCACGGCCCGTTGGTTCCAAACAAGATTTCCCGGGAACCATGCAATTTTCATCGCAAGTCCGACAGGCTGCTAGGCGGCCGGCTCCGGGAGATGTTCTACCTCGGCCGAGCAAGCCGAATCTGTGACGTGATCTAGAATGGCTGACTAGTACCCAAACCAGCCCTTCATTTGTTTCCAATACCGCTTCGCATCAGCCTGTGCGCGATCGACAAACGGTCCGTAGAGGCGGGCTTTAAGCGTAACGCGATTTTTCTCTCGGATATTACCGGTGTGAGCTTCATACCCCACGTAGACCTGCCCGTGATCGTTACTGATGACAATAGTCTGCGCGCCGAAGGTTAATCCACCTTTGCTTGAAAGGTCTGTACCCGAGGTTGAGGCTTCGACTGTTGTTGATAAGCCCGTAAAACCAACGCGGAAATTTGCCGGCATCCAGCTGACAGGCGTGCTGAAATCTAACCCCTTCCACTCTCCTGGAAGCGCGTTTGACAAATAGTACCGCCAACCAACTTTCACTCCGAGATCGAGGTCGCCGCGCTTCACTTCACTCCGGCTTCCTCCGTCAAATCCGTAGCTCACGTAGAGGTCTGTGTTTGGAAACCGTTGGGTCGAATACCGCGCGTACACGCCAGCCGAATACTCAACCGAGGCTTTACCCATGGCCGCGTCTTCGGGAGAGAGCTGCGCGCCGCCGGTCGCTGAGATTAGGAGGTTCGGCGTTTTGAAAAGCTTAAAGCTGCCGCCTGCCTGACCGCGGAACCAGTTGCTCGTCGAATCATATCCGATGCCTTCACCGATTCCCCCTTCGCGCAAACGCACGAGGATGTCCTCTAGCGAGAGCTTGGGATCTACATTTACGAACTCAGCTTTTGCTGCCGGCCTTGCAGAGACGGAAACGCTTGGCTTTTGCCCGGGATCCGAAGCATTCGCTGCAACAAGCACGCGACGATAGGAATTGGCGCTCAAGTCCGTGGCGCTCGAGTGCTGGGGCGGTGGGGTGGCGTGTTCAGCTGCGAGAATTGGCATAAGAGAGCCCCGCACGCCAACCAGAGCACGGTGATTGCTAGCGTGCCACATAAATAGTGGATCACGTGCAGCTGCTTCTGGGTAACGAACCCTCTGTTCTTGCAGGAGCGAAGCTGGCCTTCGTCAAACTGACCACCCCAACGGCTTGCCCGCCTCGTACCGCTTGTCTTCGGTCAACCCGGAAGCGCCCGCGGCCTCTTTCATGGCGATGAGCATCGGGGAACTGGGGTTCCGAATGCGTGGCGTCTGTACCGAGCCGGTGCGATCGCTTGCGGCGTGGCCCGTCGACTTCGGCTTCAATTTCCCGGTGCAATCTATCACGTCATCAATCGAGGAAACTATCGGCGCGATCTGTTCACCACTGCCGGTGCTGCGAAATCGTTCGAACTCGCGCTGGGTGAAGCCTGTGGCCGGTTTGGTTGGCAGGTCCACGCGTTTTGTTTCCTGCGCAATCATTTTCACGTCGCCCTCACGACACCCGCGCCGAACTTGGGCGATGTCCGTCGATCTCTTCAAGGGACCGTCCGGCTATCTTTGCGAAACTTCGCGCTCCTTCGCAGCATTGCGTTTAGGTTCTGGGGTGTTGCCAACTTCCCACCCTCGCTTTCTTGAATTCAACGTTCAGCGGCCTGACCCCATCAGAATCGCGCCAAAAACATTAAGTCTGCCACAGACCACATGCACCGACCCCTTCTGCTTGGCCCCTTCCGCGCCATCCATGCCGCCCAAGGCAGCATGTCGCGGTCATCGGAAAAATCGGCCACATACCTGCGAAGCTGCGTGACTGACTTTCGGTTTCTTG
>JANNJZ010000543.1:0-8915 GCA_031396065.1 Pyrinomonadaceae bacterium
CAATCATCACCACAGAGACACAGAGTTCACAGAGATCGCACAGAGGACGAAGGTAGAGCTTCGTCTCGACCATTATGGCCACCTTGGCGCCCTCCCTAACGGACGAGCTATTGCCCCGTAAACGAATTGACCATAGCAAAGTAGCATCATACAATTTCCTTCTCCGCAAAGGGTCTTTATTCCACAAAAGAAAGAAGGGGGCATGTCCGCCCCGCCGTCATTGGCGTTAAGAGCCAGGACCGCGGCGATGGACTTGAAACGCCATGAGAAACCACCGTGCGGCGATTGCTGTTCTCATAATTCTCTCCCTGAGTGTCGCTTCAGGGCTCGCGCAAACGTCCGCGCCGGCAAGGTCGTCTTCGTCATCCGCAGTTGAAGCCCGCGTCGAGTCCCTGCTTAGCCAAATGACGATCGAGGAAAAGATCGACATGCTGGGAGGCGTGGAAGGATTTTTCGTCCGCGGTATGCCCCGGCTTGGTCTGCCCAAATTGAAGATGGCCGACGGGCCACTCGGGGTTCGTAACTATGGCCCAGCAACTGCCATGGCCGGCGGAATTGCTCTGGCCGCCACCTGGAATCCAACCCTGGCTGAGCGAGTGGGAACGGAACTCGGCAGAGATGCGCGAGCCAAAGGAGTGCACTTCCTGCTTGGTCCAGGTGTGAACATCTATCGTTCGCCAATGAATGGCCGGAATTTCGAATACTTCGGTGAAGACCCGTTTCTCGCCTCCCGCATCGCTGTCGGATATATCAATGGCGTACAGAGCCAGGGCGTCAGCGCCACCGTCAAGCACTTCATCGGGAACAATTCCGAGTTTGACCGCCACCACACAGACTCAATCATTGACGAGCGCACGATGCGCGAGATCTATCTGCCGGTATTCGAGGCGGCGGTCAAGGAAGCCAACGTGGGCGCCATCATGAATTCCTACAACCTGACCAACGGCACGCACGTTAGTCAAAGCGGGTACTTAAATACAGACGTCGCCAGGAAAGATTGGGGCTTCACGGGCCTCATGATGTCAGATTGGTTCGGCACCTACGACGGGGTGGCCGCAGCGAATGGCGGATTGGATCTCGAAATGCCCTCTGGCGCCCACATGAATCGGGAAACGCTCCTCCCAGCCATTAAGCAGGGCAAGGTCGCTGTTGCCGACATTGATGAGAAAGTGCGCCGCATCCTGCGAACGGCAATTCGATTCGGCTGGCTCGACCGTGATCAAACAGACATCTCGATTCCGCGCTACAACCAGCAGGGACGCAGCGTGGCGCTCGAAGCCGCGCGCGAGAGTCAGGTGCTCCTGAAGAACGAAGGCGGTCTGTTGCCGCTCAATAAGGCGACGATAAAATCCGTCGCCATTATTGGCCCTAACGCCTATCCGGCAGTGCCCGTCGGGGGCGGCAGCGGGCGAGTGGAACCGTTCGTCGCTACCAGCTATCTGCAGGGTTTGAGTAACTATCTCGGTATGGGTGTTCAAGTGTATTACTCGCGTGGAGTGCCATCGCTCGCTGACATGGCCGAAGCGACCAACTTCGCTACTGCCGCCTCTGAAGGAAAGCCGGGACTGAGCGCGGAATACTTCAAGAACAAGGATCTACAGGGAACGCCTACGGAAAAGCGCATTGAGCAGCACGTTAACTTCAAGGCTGGGACTCGCGCGGACTATCCAGCGCAAACGCTCTCATCGCGTTGGACCGGTTACTACGTTCCACCAGAGCCCGGTGAGTATGACCTCTTTGTCGCGTCGACCGGAGAGGACGGCGGATTTTATCGCCTTTATCTTGACGACAAACTCATCTTCGATAATTGGACCACGTCCAGAGCGGCGGTGGGCCAGGCCCGGCTCTCACTAACAGCCGCCCCTCACAAGGTGGTGCTGGAGCAGCATGGACGATCCGCCTGGCTGGGCACTCGGATGCAATTCGGCATCGTACGTCACGGGAGCGTCGTCAGTGAGGAAGCGAAGAAGCTGGCAGCCAAGGCCGATGTGGTGGTAGTGGCGGCGGGTTTCGATCACGAGACCGAGAGTGAAGGCGCCGACAGGACCTTTCACCTGCCGCCCGCACAGGATGAACTGATCGAGGCAATGGCTGCGGCCAATAAAAATACTGTCGTTGTAATCAACTCGGGCGGAAACGTGGATATGAATGGCTGGCTGGCGCAGGTCCCCGCGCTCATCGAGACGTGGTATCCGGGACAGGAAGGCGGCACGGCGCTAGCCGAGGTCCTCTTCGGCGATGTGAATCCGTCCGGCCGTTTGCCCGTTACTTTTGAACGTCGCTGGGAGGACAATCCGGTGAGCGACAGCTATTACCCGGCGGCAGGCACGAACAAGGTCGTATACAAGGAAGGAGTGTTCGTCGGTTACCGCGGCTACGAAAAGAAAGGCACGAAGCCTCAGTTTCCGTTTGGGTACGGCCTCTCTTATACGAGCTTTAAGTACGGCAAGCTGGCCGTCACGCAAGGAGTCACGAAAGGGGGCAGCCCCGAATCATGGTGGGCTGAGGTGTCGTTTGACGTAACCAACACAGGGAAACGTTCCGGCGCCGAAGTCGCGCAAGTTTATGTGAGCGACACCCATTCGAAAGTGCCACGTCCCGCGAAGGAGCTGAAGGGCTTCTCGAAGATCGAACTCAAACCAGGCGAGACGAAACGGGTGAAGGTGATGCTAAACGAACGCGCACTTTCTTATTACGATGTTGGCGCAAAGCAATGGCGGGCCGAGCCCGGTAATTTTGAGGTGATCGTGGGCCCGTCGTCCGCACAGATCGAACTACGCGGCAAGATCAATTTCTCGCGAAGCGCGACGGCCGGCGCTGCCGCTCGAAATTGAACCGAGGCGGTAATAGGCCCTATAGGACTTATTGGACCTATCGCTTTAAAGCGTTGCTAAAGTGAGAACTGAACAATGAAACTAAAAGCGACGATGGCAATTCTTTTATGCCTTTTCGCAGCTTCTAATCCAGCGGCACAATCTTCAGTGTCACAAGCGCCAGCAAAAACTGTTTTGGAACGACTTGGTTACCCGCCGGATGCCAAACTGCTCATTGTGCATGCTGACGATTTGGGGATGGCCCACTCCATCAACCTCGCTTCGATCAAAGGACTGGAAAGTGGATTGGTCAGCTCAGCCAGCATCATGATTCCTTGTTCCTGGCTTCCGGAGATAGCCGCTTACGCACGAACTCATCCCGAAGCCGATCTGGGCTTGCACCTGACGCTCACCAGCGAATGGAGTCATTACCGCTGGGGTCCGGTCTTAGCCAGAGAGCGGGTTCCTTCCCTGTTGGACAAAGACGGCTACCTCTACCCGACGGAAACAGACGCCGCGAGGCACATCAACCCCAAAGAAGCCGAAGCAGAGATTCGAGCTCAAATTGCGCGCGCGAAATCACTTGGTATTCAACCTACGCACCTCGATTCGCACATGGGCACGCTTTACCAGAACCAGGCCCTGTTTGAAACTCTCTTCCGGGTAGCGCGAGACAACAAGCTACTTGTAAGAGTTTCAAAAGAGTGGTTTGCGGCAGCACCCTTTCTGCCTTCACTGCTTGGTCCGGATGACGTGGTGATGAATAGCGTCATTAGCATTGGCCCCGGCGTCACTGGCGAGGGCTGGGCGAAGTATTACGCCGATGCAATCAAGAATCTTCAGCCGGGTATCACGGAAATGATCGTGCATTTGGCTTACGACGATGAGGAGATGAGAGGGATAGCATTTAATCATCCCGATTGGGGCTCTGAATGGCGACAACGAGATTTTCAGTTTGTTACGAGTAACGCTTTCCGCAAGCTGCTTCAGGAGAACAACGTTAAGCTCGTTACCTGGCGCGAAGTTGGTAAGTTACTACAGAACCGAGCGCGGTAGCGCCCAATCTGCCAATAGGTGTTCAGAGTACAAACTTCAGGTTGCGGTTGCGCAAGAAGCAAGCTAAAGCTTGGACTCTATACGCCTCTATCATTTCCAGCTTCTTGAATGGCTCACCTAATGAGAGAATAGTCTCAGTTCCGCCAATCAAATTCCCGAAGGAAAACACGAACACGATGAAAAAGACTGCGCTCGCTTTCGCGGTTGTTACGCTTTCAATATGCTTTGGTCTGCAGGTACAAAAGGCCGACACTTCCAGTACCGCCGCCGCTGAGCAAGCGACTATGAAATTGGCAGCCGGAAAGGGTCCAACCCAGGATGATCGCGGTCTGGTTTCCGCAGACATCAATGACAGTGACGAGTTCTTTAACAAAGCCATTAACTCGGCCGGACCTGAGCGTGACAATTCCCCAAAAATCGAGGCCCTCCTCAAACGGATGACCCTTGAAGAGAAAGTCGGCCAGATGACCCAGCTGACCCTCGGCATGATTGTCAAAGGACAGGATCAGAACATTCAGATCGATCCTGAAAAGCTCGAGAAGGCGATCGTGCGATACGGTGTTGGTTCGATTCTTAACGTCGCGGACCAGGCTCTCACGCCTGACAAGTGGCATGACACCATCAAGCAGATCCAGGACGCCGCGACCAGGAAAACGCGCCTCGGCATTCCGGTTATCTACGGCATCGATTCGATCCATGGAGCGACCTATGTACAGGGAGCCACTCTCTTCCCCCAACAGATCGGCATGGCCGCAACCTGGAATCCTGAGTTGATGAAGCGTGGCTCTGAGATCGCCGCCATGGAAACGCGCGCGGCCGGCATCCCCTGGAGCTTTTCACCTGTGCTTGATATCGGGCGGCAACCGCTGTGGCCCCGCTTCTGGGAAACCTTTGGTGAGGATCCATATCTCGCGAAAGTAATGGGTGTGGCCTTCGTGCGCGGCTTGGAAGGGACGGACGTTGCCTCGCCAGACCGGGTCGCCTCCAGTTTGAAACATTACATGGGTTACAGCCTGCCATTAACAGGCCGTGACCGAACTCCCGCTTTGATTCCGGAAAATCATCTGCGCGAATACTTCCTGCCACCATTTGCCGCCGCGGTCAAAGCCGGAGCGCGCACCATTATGGTCAACTCCGCGGAGATCAACGGCGTCCCCGGCCACATCAACCACCATATCTTGACCGACATCCTGCGCGGTGAACTGGGCTTCAAGGGATTTGTCGTGACTGACTGGGAAGACATTAAGAAACTGGTAACCATCTGGCGCGTCGCGGCTAACGAGAAGGAAGCGACCCGGATGGCCGTGATGGCCGGCAACGACATGAGCATGGTGCCGCTCGATTACAGTTTCGCTGACCATCTGATCGCTTTGGTTAAGGAAGGCGCAGTGCCCCAGTCGCGAATTGATGAAGCCGTGCGGCGTATCTTGAGAGTAAAGTTTGAACTTGGACTCTTTGAGAAGCCGACAACTGATCCCGCGCTCAAAGCAAAGATCGGTCTACCCGAATCGCGACAGGCCAGCCTGCAAGCCGCGCGCGAATCGATGACGCTGCTGAAGAATGCAAATAACCTGTTGCCGCTCTCAAAAGATCGAAAGGTGCTCGTCACTGGCCCGACTGCCGATTCAATGATCTCCCTCAATAACGGCTGGAGCTATGTCTGGCAAGGTTCCGAAGAGTCACTGTATCCGAAGGACCGATTGACCATTCGCGGGGCGATCGAAGCGAAAGCAGGAAAGGCAAACGTCACCTACGTTCCCGGCACGAAGATCACGCGTCCTCCGGGATCTCCGTCAAACAGCACTCCGACCGACGTCGAAGCGGAAGTGGATATTCCGGCAGCCGTGCGCGCTGCGAGCGCCGCCGATGTCGTCGTGCTGTGTCTGGGTGAAGGATCCTATACCGAGACTCCCGGCAACATCACTGATCTGACTCTGGGCGAACCGCAACTGAGACTGGCCGAAGCCATTGCAGCCACCGGCAAGCCGGTAGTACTGGTTTTGGTGGAGGGTCGCCCCAGAATTATCAATCGGATTGTCGATAAGGCCGGTGCAGTGCTGATGGCTTATAACCCAGGCAACGAGGGGGGACAGGCCGTGGCGGACGTGCTATTCGGCGACACTAACCCATCGGGAAAGCTTCCGTTCACCTACCCGCGCACACCCAACGGTTTGATTACCTACGATCACAAACCTTTCGAAACCGAAAACACCGCTTTTGGCAATATGGCTTTCAACCCCCAGTTCGAATTCGGACAGGGGCTGAGTTACACCACCTTTGCCTATAGCGATCTGCGCCTGGGCCAGAAAACAGTAACTGGAAATGTTGATTTATCGGTCAGCGTTACTGTAACTAACAGCGGTCGTCGCGCCGGCAAGGAAGTGGTCCACCTCTATGTTAATGACCTGGTAGCGTCTCTGTCGCCCGCCGGAAAAAGGCTAAAACGTTTTGCGAAGATCTATCTGGAACCAGGCCAGAGCCGCACCTTGACCTTTAAGCTACACGCGGATGATCTGTCATTCATCGGCTCAAATAACAAACCCGTAGTAGAACCCGGCGAGTTTATGATTGCGATTGGCGGGCTGAAAGATAAGTTCGAATTAAAGTGAGTAGGAGTAACCTCCCTCCTCTGTGAAATCTCAGTGTCCTCTGTGTCTCTGTGGTGTGGCCGTTATCCTAAACAGCTCACCTAAGAAGACACAAAACACAAAGGAGATATCGAGAAGAATACGCGAGGCATTTACCGAGATTGACCGGCGAGGTAACCGATGTCCCTTATTAAACGCTGGACTGACATGTGTGTGACCTTGTTCGTGGCGTCCGCCGTCTTGCTCTCCGCCCCTCCGGTTCAAACACAAGAAAAGAATCAGCCCGAGGAAGACGAGGTGATCAGGATCGTCTCAAACCTCGTTAGTCTTGACGTTATCGTCAAAGACAAAAAGGGCAAGGCGATCACTGACCTCAGAGCCGAGGACTTTACGGTTTCCGAAAACGGCGTGTCGCAGAAGATTGAATTCTTCGACTCGACCCTGAACAGTACCGGCGCCGGCAGTAACCCGGCGACAACGATTGTTTCCACTCAAACAAAGTCACTCACTCCAAACGGTCTGCCGCGTAACATTATTGCTCTTCTGCTGGACGGGCAAAGTACCGAACCAGCCAATCTGAAACATGTGCGCGAGGGCATGGTGAAGTACATTCGCGAGCGTGTTTCGGAAAGTGATTCCGTGGCTCTATTCTCCATTTCCGGCGGCCTGCAGCTACTGCAGCCGTTCACCCAGGACAAAGCAAAACTCATCGCGGCAATTGAGCATGCTTACGACAGCTCAACTGTTTCAAAGAGTTCAGAGGCGCGCGAAATTGCGGCAAACATAAGCTCACTTCGGGATCAAATATCGGGCGGGTCCACTGATGTCGCGGCTTCGCCCGCTGCCGCAGCTGCCGGATCCGCCGCCGCGCAAACTATGATCGCGCGACGCATGCTCGAGCAATATATTCAAATGCGGTCGGTGCTTAGTACGCAACAGACGCGACCCGTTCTCGCCGCGATCGCCGCGATCGCCGAAGGTCTGCGGTCGATACCGGGAAAGAAGACCCTGGTGATGTTCTCGGAAGGATTTATCGCTCCGGAAGCGCTTGACTGGCAGGTGCAAAGCACTATCGATATCACTAATCGCGCGAATGTGGCGATTTACATTATCGACTCAAGTGGCCTGACTGGCGGTGCTCCGAAATCCGGAGCGGTGGCGCCGCCCTCGCCGCTGGCCGGAATTTCGGCGGCAGTTGATATTGAGCAAAGGCGAAGGGCCGGCGCCGGCGAAAGTGTTTTTGATATTAGCAGGCAGGAAGGTTTGAACCGGCAACAGGATCTCTTATATCGCATCTCCGAAGACACTGGTGGACACTTCGTAAAAAATACCAACGACATTGCCGGCGGTCTCGCGCGGATCGACAGTGAAATCCGTTCGCGCTACACGCTTGCTTACCGCAGCACGGATCCAAACTTTGACGGCAGTTTCCGCAGAGTAAAGATCACAGTTCATCGACGCGATACAAATGTAGTGGCCCGCAATGGCTACTATGCGATTCCACCAAGTCAGATTGTCCCTTTCTCGCCTGACGAAAAGAAACTTCTGGCAGGATTTTCCAACATACTGGCCCGTCCTACCCTGCCCTTGTCATTGAGTGTCAATTCATTTCGATCTGGAGCGGGCTACTACATCGTACCCGTGTCGTTTGAGATACCTCCGGCGGCGGTCCAGTTTGATCGCAAGGGTGACAAGCAGCGTCTGCAAATGGAAGTTCTCGGGGTGGTCCGGGCTGAGGGTGACGACAAAATCCTTTCTCGTCTGGGAGGAACGTTTGACGTTGGGCTTACCGCCAGGCAGTACGAATCAATTTTGAATGACAAGATTTTCTATCGACAAGACCTGGGATTGTATGCCGGTAACTACACGGTTGATCTGATTGTTCGAGATCGGCTTTCAGGAAAGGTGGCCGCCAAACGTGAGAGGCTTATGTTGCCCGCCGAAGGCGCAGACTTGTGGTCCACGGAGCTAGTGTTGAGCAGGCACGTTGAGCCGCTGAAGCTAACGTCCGGAGTCCGGGATGTGATTAGCGCGGGGAACGTACAGATTCGCCCTTCGCCAAGTCGCGAATTTCAGTCTACTGATAACCTGATCATTTTCTTCAAACTTTATTACCCGGGGCTTGTCAGCGATACCCAGAAGCCGTCGGTCAGCGTCACCGTTACGTTGATGAAGGGGGGAGTCCAGGCCTTGAAGCCCTTCCACTATCAACTGACGGAGATAGCAACCGAACCCGTGCCACATTTGACGTTTGCGAAGTACATCAAGCTCAGCGGTCTGGCGGCAGGTAAGTATACGGCCCTGGTTGAAATTCGGGATCCGGTTCAACAAAAGGTGGTGAAGCAAGAGGCGGGCTTCCTGATTACGAAGTGACCACGGCCTACCGGTAGTTATTTATCGACCTCCTTCTTGGTGCTCTTTCGTGTGATTTCGTGGATCGTATCTAAGAACTTTGAGC
>JANNJZ010000040.1:0-15471 GCA_031396065.1 Pyrinomonadaceae bacterium
GCCCAGAACTCACGGTAAACGCTGTCGCCCGCTACCGCGGGCTAGCATTCTCTTTGCACTACTAACCTGGGGTTCCGCTGAGCTCCACCCCAGGCTTTATGCTGTCGCCCGCTACCGCGGGCTGGGATTTGGTACAACAGCTACTCCAATCGGATTCCCTGCATATCATCCAGCCGGCAGATGAATCCCCAACCGCCAAAATACTCAGCCACACCCAGGACGATCTCGTTTTTGCCTTTGCGAAGATTCAGATACACCGAGTCGTTTTCCACATCCATGATGCCGAGGAAACCCGGGTCGCGAAATCGAAAGGCGCTGCGTCCGGTGAACACTGGTTGCGAATTCAGAAACACAGTGGCCTCGTCGCTATAGCCAAACGACATTCGCTTGACTTGATCGCGGTCCGAATAGACTGTCGCGCGCGCAAACACGCCTTTCCTGCCCGGCCGTTTGCCTACTCTCGAACCACGAGCAGCAAAAAACTGGATGACGCCGGAGCCTTTGCGATAACGATCAATCACCACCATTCCCGGCGCCTCCGCCGCCACTGCCTCCCACTTCATCGCCCTCAGATCCGCTCCCGAGGGCAAAACTTCCGGATCCAGTTTGTCCACCTCAAACGCTTCCGAAAGTTCCCAACTCGAGAGTATTCCGTTAGCAAAGGTCACCGCTTTCTTTTCTATTTTGTCCACCACCGGAGCGATCGTGTAATTGAAGTTTGAGAAGTAGCCACCGTTGGCAAATCCCCACACGCCGACCGAGCCGCGACTGTGGCCCCGCTTCAAATCGTCAATCACAAGCACCGGTTTACTGGAATTGTTGAAGTAGACCTTTCCGCCTGCACCGGAGATTTCGATTCGCACGTGGACCCATTGCCCTTTCGGAAAATCGACTGCAGTGGTGAAACCCGGACCGCTGTATAGCTGCCATGGCGCCGCGCCGTTGAAGGAAGGAGTGTATTGAACGGCATCTTCGAGACCACTCTTATGCGGACGGAAATACAGGATCTCGTGATCCGCCTCATTCTCGAACCGGAAAACAATGCCAATGAAGGAGCGAAGATTCGGAGCGGCGATATCCACTTCAATGACGCCGTTCTCAAACGCGACGTCTTTCAGAAAGGCGAATCCGGAAGTGAGATAGAGGCTCTTTCTCCCAAGGTGGTCCTCAAACCGCGCCTTGGGATCTTTTACCTGCCACTGGCCGGAAGTGAAGGGTACAGACGTGGTCTCTTCAGGTGGTGGTGGCGCCGATCCGTTCGCGGTTTGCGCCAACGTGCGTTCGGTCCACCCGGTTAAAGCCAGTCCGGCAACCAACATCAGCAATATCGCCCAGCGGTTCATAGTGGTTCCCTCTTTCATGATTATCGAGGAGTCGTTGAAAATAACATCCCCCTCAGTGCGTTCTCTGTGTTCTCTGTGTCTCTGTGGTGAATGCTTTTTGCCATCTGAGTGCACCACAGAGACACAGAGGAGGCACAGAGGAGACTGGCCTTCCCGATGGAGGCTCTGCTCGCGTCTTCCTCGACACTAGAGGGATTTGAATTAGATGTATTGGACGTTCTTGCTACCGGAACGGTAACGGCCCGGCGAAGGCTCGACCAATCGTTTGAAATGGCGATTGAGGTGGCTCTGATCCGCGAAGCCCGTTTCACAAGCTACATCCGAAATCGCTCTGCCCAACCGCAGCAGAGCTTTGGCGCGCGAGACCCGGAGCTGAGTCTGAAAGCCATGAGGAGGCATACCAAACGCCTCGGAGAAGACCCGGCTGAAGTGGAAGGCACTTAAGCCCGCAATGCGAGCGAGATCCGTCAAGGAAATATTCTCGGCATAATGCTCGATCAAATAACTGCAAGCTAAGTTTACTGCTCGCCGCTCCCGCCCCAGCGAGTGAAGCGTTGAGCGGGTCTCGGCGAAACGACTAATCACCGTCGCCAGGAGATCCATCAGCAATCCCTCTCGTTCCAGGCTTGATGACGAGTGCTCCATGGCGAAGTGCAAGTTGAGATATTTCTGCACGATGCCGGTATCAGAAGTGACCGCGGTTGGCAGAAAGGGTGAGGTCGACCATTCCTTTCCGAAAACCTCCGTCGCCGCCGAGCGCATCAATTCAGCATCAACAAACAATGTTCGATAGCTACAGCCGGAACTTTCATGGGCGCGATTTGAGTGTACCTCTCCGGGGTGGACCATGAAGAGACTCGCCGGCGGCGTCGGGTAGTTGGTGCCTCGGTATTCAAGCTCGCTCGCTCCGGATTGGATCAGACAGAATTGATATTCCTCGTGCCAATGCCTCGGCACCGGGCGAGCCACCCCAAAACCGCGGCGCAACTCGAGCTGCGGTAGATCTGCCGGGTGCCACACCTCGATCACGTCGATGGGTACACCTCTTTCGCTCGTGACCTCGATGGAGCCTGTCCCAATCGGGAAGAGCGCTTCCCTGGATTTTGAAGATGCGTTTTGGTTCATCTTAACTTCGCACTAAAAATCTCGCAAAACCGGAGGCGACTCCAAGCAGCTAAAGGTCGAAAAGGTGAGCTTGCCCCCGACTCTTGATGCGGCCACGATTGTTTGTTCGTCGCGTTGATAGATGATCTATTCGGTTGAAGGTTGCCTCTGCTCAAATTGCACTGGGGGTGAGCAATGGAAGATTCGCGCTCCAGCGAAGCGCAGTGTTGTTGACGATGGTAGGTGGTGACCTGGTTTGAAAATCTCTGTGCGTCCTCTGTGTACTCTGTGCCTCTGTGGTGGTGTTTGCCCAGTAAATTCACCACCGAGACACAGAGACCACAAAGGTTGCACAGAGAAAAGCTCAAATTAGGTCACTATCCGATGGTACGAATTCTTGGGGCTATGTCCGGATAAATGGTATAACGCTGGATGTACACCCTTAGTCTTTCAAACTTGCTTGAGGAGGTTCTCATGCTCACCAGTCCCTTCACCGCAATTTCTCTGCGACCATCGCTCACTTTGGCCCTCGTGTTCGCCGCTGTGTGCCTACTCGCGATGCCCCTTCACGCTGCCCCGAAGCCGGGCTACAAAGCGTACATTGTCGGCAATGCTGCTGATGCTCCCCCATCACCAAACTTGAGTAGCGGGTTGGCGTTGATGGGTGGGGGCACTGACGTGGATGCCGCCTTCCAATGGATGTGCCAGCGCGCCGGTGGCGGCGACTTCGTAGTAATCCGCACCACCGGGACGGATGCTTACAACCCATACATCCAGCAACTCTGTCCGCAGATGGATTCGGTTGAGACCATCATCATCACCACCGTGGCTGGCGCAAACTCAGCGTACGTCAGCAGCCACATACAAAACGCGGAGGCCCTCTGGATCGCCGGCGGTGACCAATCGACCTATATGAGCCTTTGGCGCGGAACTGCCGTGCAAACCGGCGTAAACTATTTGCTCAATACCAAGGGAGCGCCGGTGGGCGGAACCAGCGCCGGCCTGGCGGTACTCAGTCAATTCATCTACACCGGAGCGGCCGGTTCGGTGACCTCCAGTCAGGCCCTGGCCAATCCTTTCCATAATTACGTGACGCTTGATCGAGACCTGTTCCAATCTTCACTCGGGACGAACAAACTCTACGACTCACATTTTGTCACCCGCGATCGCATGGGACGGTTGTTGGTTTTTCTGGCCCGCATCGTAAACAACGGTTGGGCCGCGCAACCTCGGGCCATCGGCGTAGACGAACGCACAGCCATCCTGGTTCTACCGAATGGGGCTGCCACCATGGCGGGAACAGGCGCAGCTTACTTCCTGCAAGCGCCGGGACCGGCCCAGATACTCGCATCCGGGACTCCTCTGACTTATTACAATATCGGGGTGTATAAAGTCCCACAGGGCGGCACGTTCAACTTCTCAACCTGGAGCGGCACCGGGGGAGTGCCATACATGCTGAACGTGAACGCCGGAGCGCTGAGTTCAACGCAGGCAGGCGGCAGCATTTATTGAGCAGAGTTTATGGCATTGAGATCACAACTTGATCTCAATGGCAGAGGACCGGTCCGTCTCTAACGGGGCACCCCGTTCCGTTTAGAAAGCACACTTGTGTGCCCGTGGAG
The DNA here is from genome assembly GCA_031396065.1 of Pyrinomonadaceae bacterium. Lineage (GTDB taxonomy): Bacteria > Acidobacteriota > Blastocatellia > Pyrinomonadales > Pyrinomonadaceae > PSRF01. Next base: position 4,070 of record JANNJZ010000040.1, read on the forward strand.
GAATAGCTCACATCGTTTTTGTAGTCACCCGGGGCACACAAGTGTGCTCTCTAAACGAGAAGGAATAAAACGAGAAGGCATAAGAGCTGCCGAAAGCGCCAGCGGCTGGGAGCGCAGGCATCGCGGGGTCCCCAGCGGGGCAGCCCCGCTGGGGTGCCATGTTGCCTGCACCAAGCGGCGTCAGCCGCGCATGACTTTCGTCGCTAGGCACTTTCGCTGGTTAACCGAAGAACTCGCGGCTGAAGCCGCTCGCTGCAGGCAAGATGCCTGCGTTCCCAGGACGGCCACCTGCCTCCCGCTCCTGCTCCTGTTCCTGCTCCTGCCTCCTGATTATTATTGCGAACCAAATCGCCGGCGGTATTCAGGTGAGAGCAGGAACGAGCGGACCATCTCAGCCGTGATGAAGTCGCCGTAGAAATTCAGCTTGGCCAGCCAGAAATTGAACCCGGCTGTGTCCTCATTCCTACGCATATAGCCGAAGTATTCCATCTGCACAAACGCCGGGTTGAACTGCGTATCGTAAAACGCCTTGCCATACGTTGTGATGACCTCGATTTGTCCTTCCGCGATCACCCGGGTGCCATTAACCACTTTGTGTAGCACTGATGAGCGGGTCTCGGTGGCGCCGTTCAATCCGTTGACGAGTGCCTGCTTATCCGCGTCGCTAACAGCCGTACCCGTGGTCTGGAAAAGTTTGTCCACGTAGCCCTGATTGCTGAGTGCTCCATAGATACTCGCAAACTCAGCGCGTTGAACAAACTGGGCCACGTACTGAGCGCGATTAGCTTCAATTGCAGGACCCGAAATCTGTCCATTGACAATGATGCCGTTCACCAGTTGCGGCAGGTCGCGCATGAATTCAAGGAACGTGGGTCGGCGGTTAAGGCTCCCTTTGTAGACACCGTAGATGTAGGAGCCGGTGTATTGAAACTCGGGTGACAGGAAGAAGGCCCCGCTGGTCGTCTCTCTTTGTTTGTCGAGGCACTGCTCGACAGTCTGTCCCGCTGGCCGCCTCGCCGGGTCGTTGCACTTGGCTATGTTGTCGGTCCAGAAATCCCAGCCTGCCTGGTCCGGCTCACGATTGAGGAAGTCGTGATAGTGCTGGCGGACGAAGTTTCTAGGATCGTCGATGGCATTGGTTGCCGGCTCAGTTGCGTCATCTAAGATGAACAGAGACACCGTGGTTTCGCAGAGGCTGGCTCCAATTGGGTTGCTCAGCGTGAGCGGCGCTGACTCTGTGCCTTCCACGTAAGAATCCTGAGTCAAGAGCACGGTAAAGGACTTAGTGGTTTCACCTGGGGCAAAGCGCAGGGTGCCGACAGCGGTGTTGAAGTCACACTTGGAAAGCGCTACGCCGTTGACGGTGCCGCACAGCGCCGTTGCCTGCGCTTCATCCGGAATGACAGCGCTGTTATCGCTGGTCGTGTAATCAACGGTGGCCGCGCTTGAGGTGTCTCCCAAACGCGTGACGTTAACGTTGACGAAGCCTGCGCTTTCAGAAACTACGTAGCTTGACTGACTGAACAGCAAGCTTGAGTAGGCGGTGAGCGTCGATGGTGATGCCGTCTCGCTGATTTTAGAGATGAAAGCGTCGCCACTGCCGTTGTTGTCGCCGCCGTTGAAAGTAGTATCGAAGGCTCCGGTCGTGGTCGGAAAAGGTATGCAGCTTGGGGGCGTTTCTCCGGTGACATAGGCGCTGCCCGCCGAATCGACCGCTATGGCAGCGCCCGCGTCTCTGCCACTGCCGCCGAGATAGGTGGAATAGACCAGTACTGAACCAGCCCCGTTGATCTTGGTCACGAAGACATCAAAATTACCTGCGCGTGTGCCCTGACTTGGATTAACTGTCGGGAAGTTGTTTGAGAAGGTATCCCCGGCGATGTAAGCGTTGCCAGCCGAATCGACCGCGATGTCCTGGCCACTGTCCCCATCTGCACCGCCGAGGTAAGTGGAATAGACCAGCGCCGTGCCTGCCGCGTTGATCTTCGTGACGAAGGCGTCTTCCCTGGCGTTATAGGTGCTGTCAATCGCATTAGCAGTCGGAAAGTTGGGTGAGTTTGTCCGTCCGGTCACGTAAGCGTTGCCCGCCGGGTCTAACGCGATGCCGTTGCCAGCCTCACCAACAGTGCCGCCGAGATAAGTAGAATAGACGAGCGCCGTGCCCGCCGCGTTGAGCTTCGTCACAAAGGCGTCACCCGTCTTAATCACAACGGTGTCACCGGTGCCTGCATCGCCGGCATACGTAGGCTGAATAGCATTGAAAATCGGGAAGTTGGCTGATCGTGTGCCTCCGGCGATGTAAGCGTTGCCCGCCGAATCGACCGCGATGCCATTGCCGAATTCATATTCGGTGCCGCCGAGGTAAGTGGAATAAACGAGCGCTGTACCTGCCGCGTTGATCTTCGTGACGAAGGCGTCGTTACCGCCGTTATACGTGGGATCACGGCCATTAACGAACGGGAAGTTGGTTGAGCTGGTGTCGCCGGTGAGGTAAGCGTTACCCGCCGCATCTACCGCGATGTCATTGCCAAAATCAGCGCTAGTACCCCCAAGGTAAGTTGAATATACGAGCGCCGAGCCGGCCGCGTTGATCTTCGTGACAAACCCGTCATTGCCGCCGCCGTATGTGCTGTCAATCGGATTGGCGGTCGGGAAGTTGGTTGAGCGCGTGAATCCGGTAATGTAAGCGTTACCAGCAGAATCGAGCGCGATGCTGAGGCCGCCCTCACCAGTATTGCCGCCGAGGTACGTGGAATAGACGAGCGCCGTGCCGGCCGCGTTGATCTTGGTGACGAAGACGTCATAGTCGCCGGCAACATCACCATTCGAAGGAAACAACGTGCCCTGAATTGCATTAGCGGTGGGGAAGTTAGCTGAGTTTGTACTTCCGGTAACGTAAGCGTTGCCCGCGGAATCTACCGCGATGCCGCTGCTACCATCATCGTTGCTGCCGCCGAGGTAAGTGGAATACTGAAGCACGGGGTCAATCACGAGGGGCGCGCTCGCGTCGTATTCTCCAACCTCGAACTCGACCCTTCCGCCGCCCCTCAACACATAACGGCTCTCGACTTTTTTCCGCGCGCCTCCCAACTCTTGATAGGTTACTGGCGCAAGTTGCCGAATTGTCTCCTCACCCACCCGCACCATGAGATCGCCCGTCGCTCCGTCCACTTCCACTTCGTCCGCCCCCACAAACTCAAGCGCAATCGCGCGCGCGTCACTGCCCGGCGCAACCACAAAGTCATACTCCAACTTTTTCTGGTTGCCGTAATACACCACATCGATACCGGGATAGACCTCCGTGTAGCGCACGCGCCCGAAGGTCGGAACATTCGTCCGCCACTTTGTTGGGTCGTTGCCGATAAAGTAATTTACCCGGCCCTCCAATCCGTTCTGGCCGGCAACTGTCGCCGCGCGGTTCGCACCGACGAGATTCATCTGCAACAGCTTCGATTGCGAATTGCAGATTGCTGATTGCGGAGCTGCCGATTTTGGAATGCGGACTTCAGATTGTGGATTCTTGTAGTCAGCTTTCTCTTCACTCCGCAATCCGCTATCCGCATTCCGCAACCGAAAGGCTGCCTGGGTCGGGGAGAGAGTGAGCGTGTAGCCCGCGCCGCGGGCTACAAAGTCGACTTGTCCCTCTGCCTGACCGTGATTAGCCTCAAAACTTAAGGAAAGTTTTCCATATGCTTCGCGCACCTGTGCGGTCACAGCCGTTACCGCTGGCGTAGCGATTACTGTCGAACGATTGGCTGGGGCCGGTACAGTGCTCGCGCCCGGATGGTTTGCGGCAGTGTTGATGAATATGAAGACGATAGCTACAAGCACCACCGCCAATCCCGCCAAGACAAGCAACGTCGAATAGAAAGATGTTTTGGTCGCCGGTCGGCTTCGTGCTTGGTGTTTAGATTGAACCCTACTGTTATTCATTTGAGTTTCCTTGACCGCTCTGAGCGCAGGCATCTTACCTGCTTCGCTGCGCTAGAGACTAATTGCGATTCAACTTGCCTCTTGCCAAACAGCAGGCAGGGATGCCTGCGCTCCCAGCCGCCTGCTTTCCCAATGAACCTGCCCCGGCCTCCTGCTCCTGCTTCCTTCTTTCAATCAATAGAGCGTAAAGCACTGCTTGAAACTCCCATCACCGGGAGTTCTTTTTTGGCCGTGTCCATTTTCAAGCGTAGAATCCGCTTATGAAGGAGGTAGTTTGATTAATTCACCGCCAACGGATGTGACCGGGCTTCTTTTGAGCTGGAGCGAAGGTGACGAGAGCGCTCCAACCCTCCTAATGCCCCTGGTTTACGAGGAGTTGCGGCGACTGGCGCGCATTTACCTGCAGCGTGAGCGCGCCGACCACACCTTGCAACCGACGGCCCTGGTCAACGAGGCATATCTCCGCATCGTCGACCAGACGCGGGTGAGCTTGCAGAACCGCGCCCAGTTTTTCGGCTTGGCGGCTCAGATGATGCGGCACATTCTCGTGGATCACGCCCGCTCGCGCGGGGCGATAAAGCGCGGCGGACTGCAACACAAAATATCACTCGATGATGTGCAGACTTCAATCGACGGGCGGGCGGCGGAGTTGGTCGCGCTCGATGAAGCGTTAAAGAGTTTGGCAAGAATTGACCCGCGGAAAAGTCAAATTGTAGAAATGCGCTTTTTCGGAGGCCTCAGCGTGGACGAAGTAGCAAACGCACTCGACATCTCGGACAAGACGGTGATGAGAGATTGGCGCATCGCCAAGATCTGGCTGCACCGAGAGCTGAGCGCAAACGATGGCAGCGAAGTCAGGTGGGACAATGAAGCACTATGATGAGTGATCGGTGGCGGCAAATCGAGACGCTTTTGGAGGCCGCGCTTGATGAACCTGAGCCGGCAAAACGCGACCTGATGCTTGAGCGCATTGGTGCAAACGACCCTGACCTTCGCGCCGAAGTGGAATCCCTGCTGGCCCACGACGAACCGTCCCAGACTTTCATCGAGTCTCCTGCTTATGCCTTCGCCGCCGAACTGCTGACGGAGGATGCGGACGATAGATTAGAAAACCAGCACATCGGCGCGTACAAAATAGTTCGCGAGATAGGGCGCGGCGGCATGGGGGCGGTTTACCTGGCCAGGCGTGGCGACGATGCGTTTGATAAGCAAGTCGCCATCAAGCTCATCAAGCGCGGCATGGACACGGTTGCCATTCTGAGTCGCTTCGTCATGGAGCGGCAGATACTCGCACAATTGGATCACCCGAACATCGCCAGACTTTTGGACGGCGGCACGACTCCTGACAACCTGCCTTACATCGTAATGGAGTATGTCGACGGCCTGCCGATCACGGATTACTGCGACCAACACGGGCTGACGACGAACGAGCGGCTAAGCCTCTTCCGCGTCGTGTGCGACGCCGTGCAGCACGCTCATCAGAATCTCGTCGTCCATCGGGACCTGAAGCCTTCGAACGTCCTCATCACTCGCGACGGCGTGCCGAAGCTATTGGACTTTGGCATCTCAAAAGTGCTTGAGCCGGAAGTCGCCGTCGGTTCGATCGAGCCCACCCGCACCGAATTGCGGATGATGACGCCGAATTACGCCAGCCCCGAGCAAGTGCGCGGCGAGAAACTAACGACGACGAGCGACGTTTACAGTCTGGGCGTCATGCTCTACGAGCTTTTGACGGGCGTGCGCCCGCATCGCGCAATTGACTCGCAGCCGCACGAGCTAGCCCGCCTTGTCTGCGAACAGGAACCGGCCAGCCCAAGCAAAGCGATTGCGGACTTCGGATTGCTGATTGCACATTCAAAAACCTTCTCTTCCAATCCGCAATCAGAAATCCGAAATCCGAAATCGTTACGTGGCGACCTCGACAACATTGTCCTGATGGCTTTGCGCAAGGACCCGCAGCGCCGTTATGTGTCGGCGGCGCAGTTGTCCTCGGATATTGAACGCCACCTCACGGGTCTGCCGGTGGTCGCGCGCAAAGACACGTTCAAATATCGCACTAACAAATTCGTCAAGCGCAACAAGATTGGGGTTGCGGCGGCGGTCATCGTCACGTTGTCATTGGTCACCGGGCTCGCCGCCGCGCTCTCGCAGACGCGCATCGCCAACCAACGGCGGGCAGAGGCGGAGCGCGCCACCGCCCGGGCCGAAAAGACGAGCCGGTTCATGCAGAGTTTTCTCTCTTACGCCAACCCGTACTGGTACGGTCGAGGGCAGGGCAGGTTAGACGTGACCGTTCGCGAAGCGATTGACGACGCCGCCAAGCGCATCGACACTGAACTCGCAGACAATCCTGAAGTGCGTGCCGACCTCCACCACACCATCGGCGATATCTACCGCCTCTCTGGTGAGGGCGACAAGGCCCACCAACACTTTCAAGAATCTTACGACTTATTTCGTCAGGTTTATGGCGAACGACATCCGAAAGTGGCGATGGGAATTTTCTACCTCGCCACCACAATGTATGAGCAGGGTTCAAGGCCCGAAGAGATCGAGCAGTTTTTAAGGCACGGCGTCCAGATGATGCGCGAGACCGGCGCGGACAACGTAAATCTACCCTACATGCTGCAAGCCCTGGCCACCTGGATCATGACGATCGAAAAGAACAATAAGAACGAAAGCCGGCTGGCGGAAGCCGAAAGCCTGATCCTTGAATCGAGAGTGTTATTCATCCGTCACTACGGCGAAGACCACGGCGCCACCCTGACAGCCGGCAGCCAACTGGCCACGCTCGCTATTACCCGCGGCGATCTGCGAAAGGCGGAAAGTATCAGGCAGGAGAATCTCAGACTGTTTCGGCAACTAGGCGAAGGAAACGACGGTATTCTCGGGGCGATTGTCTCATTGGCTGAAACCAAATTCACAGCCGGCAAAGTCGCCGAGGGTGATGCACTCATCAACGAAGCTTTAGCGATGGGTCGCGCGCAATGGAGCCAAAGCGACTTTCGCTTTCAACGATTGCTCAAAGACATCCAAGAGGCCCGCGCAGCTGCGAATAAGTGAAGCTTACCTGGGAGCGCCTTCCTTTAGTCCGCAGGTGCCCTCGCCTTTAGCGGGACATCCGTTCCGTTTAGAAAGCACACTTGTGTGCCCGTTGAGGAATAGCGCAATCATCGTTTTTGGAATCACACGGAGGGCACACAAGTGTGCTCTCTAAACGAGAAGTCTAAGAGCTCAGCCTTTCCGATAGCGGTTTCATTCTTCGAGGCTGCGCCTCTGATGTTGCCCGGAGGCATAGCCTCAAATAAATAGAGGTGCCGGTGAGGCGGAGGCCTCACCGCACGGAAGGCGGCCAAGCCGCAGAACCAAGCTTAGAGACAAGTTCTATCAGTCCGCGTAAGCGGACAGCTGAAACAAGCAGAGATCTGGTCGTTATGATCAGTCGTCCGGGTCACGGACTTGGTCTTAGCCTAAGCTATTTCTTCTGGTAGAGCGCCGGCAGATTTTTGCGCAGATTCTCTACTTTCGGAAGGTCGTTGATGACGATGTAAGGCTCATCCGGATGATTCGCCAGATAGTCCTGATGGTAGCTTTCGGCTGCGTGAAAAACATCAAGCGCTCCGACCTGGGTGACAATAGCCCCAGGAAATACCTTAGCTTTGTTCAACTGATCGATATAGGCCGCGGCAATCCGCTTTTGCTCATCGTTCGCATAAAAGATAGCAGAGCGATACTGTGTGCCCCGGTCAGGTCCTTGTCGGTTCAGTTCAGTCGGGTCATGGGCCACCGCAAAGAACACCTTGAGAAGTTGGCCATACGAAACCTGAGACGGATCGTAAGTAATGCTGACAGCCTCGGCGTGACCCGTTTGTCCAGTGCTCACCTTGCCATACTGTGCCGCAGATGCTGCCCCGCCTGAATACCCGGACTTAACGTCAATTACTCCCTTGACGTGTTCGTAGACAGCTTCGATTCCCCAAAAGCAACCTCCGGCAAGCACGGCGGTTTGCTCGCCTTTAGCGGGCGCCAGCGGACTGTCGAGCGCTGGATCCGGAATTTTCGTAGCCGAAGCAGTCGCAGTATTGCAGGCGAACGAGGCCCCGATGAGCAGCAGTGCTAAGCCTGAAAAGAAAGCGGTATACATGTTGGTAGTCTCCTTGCTGAATATACGCAATCAGATGCTAAACGGATTTACCAGAGAATTGGCCGGTATGCCGACACACTTTGCGCGGTTCGGCCAGCCATAAGCTGGACCTCCGTTGCGGGGAGCGCAGGCCTTCTCGTTTTTATTCCTTCCCGTTCAGAGAGCACACTTGTGTGACCCCGGGTGACATTGAGCTATTCCCCCACGGGCACACAGTGCTTTCTAAACGGAACGGGTGCCCCGTTAAAGACCGGGCCGGCGCTTCTTCGCGTAGACTGCCTTCACCACAGACACGACCTGCCCATCCCTCTGCGGGGCAGCGAAAGTCGCTTCGCCGAGTTTGCGAGCGTCAGCTATCGCGTGTTTCCGCGCCCGCCGAATGTAAGAACGAATCTCTGGTCGCTCGAGATCAGCCGGAGTCTTGAGACTAATGTGACGAATCCGTTTACCAGTTCCTTTGAGAATGCCGCGCGGATCATCCAGCGTGGCGCCGTCGTTGAAGCCCAGATTTACGCCACTACTGTAAACGGCTATGTGCAAGACACCGTCTCCAAGGCGATCGCTTGAACCGTAACCGATCGCGACTGCGCTATAAGCGTCATAGATGTTCTCGTGACAAGGCGCCATCTCTTCGAGGACGAGGGTACGCAGGTCTAATGCGAGCTTCTGAATCGCGCGATCATATGGCTTGAGAAACTTGATCAGGTCGGCTGGGGGCTTCTGGCGTTCCATCTATCTTGGCACTCCCTGAGTCCGTCGGTAAAAGAGAATCGTCGAATTCAAGTGTATAGAGTACAAGCTTCAGCTTGCGGGCTCGCGATCGGCAACTTGAGTTCACCGCGCGCGGCAACCTGAAGGTTGTACTCTATACGCCTGTATCCAGCCAGCGCTATTGCGCCACCTCATATTCCGGCTTCGGCACTCCCATTAACCACTTATCGAACCAGCCAACGATGTGCTGCAAACGCTCGATGCGATGCCATGGCTGACCTGAGCGAGACAACTCGTGCGACTCATTGGGAAACCGCACCATCACCGTCGGAATCTTTCGATACTTAAGCGCGCGAAACATCTGCTCGCCACCGGCGCTGGGGGGAGTCCGCCAATCAGTCTCGCCAAGGATCAACATCAGCGGCGTCGTCACTTTGTCGATGTAGGTGATCGGCGAACGAGTCTTAAAGTCGGGGTCTTCAAACGGGGCACCCTTAAACCAGCTCTGCTGAAACTGTGCGAAGTCTGCCGTGTACCACCAGCTGGACCAGTCTGAGATATCACGCTGCGAAACCGCCGCTGCGAAACGAGTGGTGTGCCCAATGGCCCAGTTGGTCAGCACTCCGCCGCCACTACCACCGGTGATACCCAAACGCTTCTCGTCGATGTAGCCGCGTTTGATCAGCTCGTCCACCCCAGCCATCAGGTCTTTGTGATCGTCGCCGGGATACTTGTACTGAATGATGTTGCCAAACTCCTGACCATAGCTGGTGCTGCCACGCGGATTCGGATAGAGCACGACATAACCCTTCGCCGCCATCCACTGAAACTCGTGGTCGAAGATAAACCCGTAAGCTGCGTGAGGACCGCCATGAATGTTCAGAATGAGCGGATACTTTTTGTGGGCATCGAAGTCAGGGGGTTTTTGCACCCACGCCTGAATCTTTTTGCCGTCGAAACTCTGATACCAGATCTCTTCCGGCTCAGTCAGCTTCAACTGCGAAAACAACTTGTCGTTCGGGTTAGTTAACTGCCGGGAATTCACGCCGGATCGTTCCAAGAGATAAAGGTCACCAATGAGAGTCGGGGTGGAAACGGTGTAGACCAATTTTGAGCCGTCAGCCGTGGAGCGGAAACTCGTTACTGCGTGATCGCCGCGGGTGATGTCGGTAAACTTCCCAGTCGCCGCGTCAAACGTCGCGAGGTTCGCCCTGCCTTCCTTCGTATAAACGCCAATGATCGAGCGCCCATCAGCGGTCCAAACCGGAGGATTGCCACCGCCTCCGCGCGGTGCAGAACTGTCGCCGGTCAGTCCTCCGCCAACATCGTAATCAAAATCGGCAGTGAGATTGCGCGGCTGGGATTTGGGCGCGACATCCATCACCCAAAGGTCGGGTTGTTGGTACGACTTCACCGGGCGGCCAATGGAAGCGATGAAACTGAACTGCTTTCCATTTGGACTCAACGCCAACCCCGCAGCGTCCATCTCAAACGAAGCGATCTTGACGGGTTGACCGCCACCAACAGCAACGGAGTAGATGTCGGTAGAGGGGAGTTCGTAATAAGGCTCATCGACGCGGTCGGAAGTGAAGTAGATGTGTGAACTGTCTTTGGCCCAGGTCACATTGTCCTCGGCGAACCGGCCACTGGTGAGCTGTCTGGGCATCACTTTTTCATCGGCATTGCGTGGCGCGTTGACCAGCCAGATGTGTTGCGGATGTTTGGCATCGAGATATCCCGGACCATTGAACCGATAAACAGCCCGCGTGATCACACGAACGTCGCTATCTCGTTTATCGCCCGGATTGACATCGCCTGGTTTTTTGGAATCAGCCATGCCAGGACTGGGAGCGGGAGAAGTAGCGGCTTGCGGCGCCGGCTGCGGTGCCGGGCTGGGCAGTCCTTCCTTCTGTCCTTCTTTCAACTTCGCCAAGTCCTCGGGATTTGCCGTATTCACAAAGGCGATGGTCTTGCCATCAGGTGACCACTGCGGCTGACCCGCGCCTCGCACGAGGCTGGTAAACTGAAACGAGTCGCCACCGGTCATTGCCAGCATGAAAAGCTGCGACGCGTCAGGCCTCCCATCTTTCTCAGTGACGCGCACGAAGACGAGATACCTGCCGTCTGGCGACCAACGCGGTGACGAGTCGCGGATGCCGGTTGTCAGTTGGTGCGGCTCACCACCGGCCGTGGACACCGTCCAAATCGAAGTGTCGTAGCCGTCCTTCTTGTCGTTAACTGTCACGCGCACGAAGGCCACGCGCGATCCGTCCGGCGAGATTTGCGGATCGCCTTTCCAAACGAAATTGAATAAGTCTTTTTCAGTGATGTTTCTTTTCTGGGCAGACGCGGGACTGACTACGAAGACTAAAGTGATCAGAGCAACCGACAGGATTGATCGCATTGGGGGTTACCTTTCGGGAAGATTCATCCGCAGACTGCACAGATTACACAGTTTGTAAGAACGTGAAAAGGCCTGAACGATGCGACGGAAAGAGCGGCGGCAAGCCCGCCTTCCTGACCTCGAGACTATTGCTCGATTGCTTTCAGGTCGAACGACTCGTCGGCGGAGAGCACATCAACCGTAATCAGCTCGTGGTCAGGAAGGCGGGCTTGC
>JANNJZ010000042.1:0-4924 GCA_031396065.1 Pyrinomonadaceae bacterium
GCAAGCCCGCCTTCCCAACCTGAGAGATTTCGCAGTTGATTAGTTTGAAGACCAAGGCCTGCGCCTGTTAGCGAATCAGGATCGGCGGCGGTTATGCGGACGGCGGAGCTGGAGGTAGGTCAGGCAGCGTAATCCCGTGCACTGCTTCCCAATCATCAGTAGGGACCATCTCAATCGCGTCCCAGGGGCAGCCGTCGAGGAATGCACCGTCGGGCCCTTTGCTGATACATTTTTGACAGCCGATGCAGAGATAGGGATCAACTTCAATGCGTCCGAAGGGCGGATGGTCCTCGTCGGGAACCCAGAACATACAGGCTTCAATCGGGCAATACTCGATGCACGCCGGCGAACCCGCGCATCCGGTGCAGCAATCGGTGGTAATCGCAAGTATTCGCGGTCTCTTTTTACGGGCCGCCTTGCCATCGCCCTCTGACATTGGTCGATGCTTTTCTACGATATCGAACAAAACTGTGCGCCCCTTTGGTTAAGTTATTGATTACTTTCTGCGGGCCGACTCTAACATAGCTCTGCTGAAATCCTCAACGATTTGTGTCGAAACAGGGTTCTGCTTGAAGTAACCCCAAAGCGGGCGTCTAATGAGACAAATTTAAGCAGGAGGGTTTCAAACATGGAAACAGTTGCAGGAGTATTTAATACGCGCGCTGATGCCGATCGTGCGATTGAGGGTCTGCGCTCTGCAGGCATACCAGGTGACAGGATTGCATTCCTGGCGCCGGGCACAACCGATGAGGCAGTTGAGTCGGCCATACCGACAACAGAGACGGAACAGCCCGGAATCGGTACCGCCATGGGAGGCACTGTAGGTGGAGCCATGGGTATCGCCAGCGGAGCTTCACTCGGGGCGGCAGCCGCCAGCTTGCTGATTCCCGGAGTTGGACCCGTGATTGCCGGCGGCATAATCGGCGCCGCACTGCTTGGAATTGGTGGGGCTGTGACGGGCGCTGCCGCCGGGACGGCAATGGAACAATCCCTGTCTGAGGGCATCCCACACGACGAACTCTACCTTTATGAAGATGCCTTAAGAAAAGGACGTTCGGTTGTGATCGGTTTTGCCGACAATGCCGAACAGCGAGAGGCCGCTCACAATGTCATGGCCCAGGCGGGAGCCGAAAGTATTGATGCCGCGCGGGAAGATTGGTGGCTTGGTCTGCGGGATGTGGAAGAAGAACATTATCGTGGGACTGGCGGTGACTTTTCCAGCGATGAGAGTGCATACCGGCGAGGCTTTGAGGCTGCCCTGCATGCAAAGAGGCGCGGAAAAGCTTATGAACAAGTGAGCCCTGAATTGAGCGACTCCGCCCGAGAAGCCGGGTCCGAAGAGGCGTTTCGGCAGGGGTTCAAACGCGGTCAGGCGTATCTAGACACCTTGAAAGCGACCACAAAGAGTTGAGAGATTTGCTTCTGAACCTGGTGGTGCTGGTAGGGATACTTGGCGTGAGCGCGTTCATCACCACCGGGTTTGCCCGCGCGATGTATATTCGATGTGTTGGCTGCGGTACTTTAAACGCAAAGCGACGCAGCCAATGTCGCGCCTGTCAGAAGAATCTGCGCTAACGAGGCGCTGAAATTGGCTTGGCTCTGGCAAGAAACATGACCGTTTAGAGAGCGGACTTGTCCGCCCGGTGGGGGCAACAGCCACCCCAGCCGGGTTGCCCGACCGGGGACCCCGGCAAGTGCCCTTTCTAAACGGAGGTGTTGTTTTGGTTTTTTCCAACTCCCGATTCGTGAACTGGGAGTGTACAACCTTGAACCAATGCCTTGGCTTTCAGTAAGCGTGCGAACAACATACACTCAACGAGCTGCATCAGCTGTGGCTCTTTCCCTTTCTCTTTTGGTCTTATTAGTTGCTCAGGCTACATCACAAACTAAAACCATGTCGCAGAATCAACCCCCTCCAGTGCCTTCAGAATGGCTTACACACGCCGAGAAGACGGATTACCTGGAAACCGCCCGGTACGCCGAAACTATTGAATACTCCAGACGCCTGGATCAAGCTTCTCACCTAATTAAATATCAAACGTTCGGAAAGAGTGGCGAGGGGCGTGACCTTCCGTTACTGATCGCGGCGGAAGGTGATACCTTTACCCCCGAAGCTGTCAGGCGCGCGCACAAACCCGTGATTCTGATTCAGGCATGCATTCACGCTGGTGAGTCAGACGGTAAGGACGCGGGGTTAGCCTTGTTACGCGATATCGCCATCACCAAAACGCGCCCGAATTTACTCAAACATGTCGTGGTGCTGTTTATTCCGATCTACAACACCGACGGCCACGAGCGGGTAAGTCCTTACAATCGGATTAACCAGAACGGCCCGGCCGAAATGGGCTGGCGGACGACGGGAACATACCAGAATCTCAACCGCGACTATATGAAGGCCGATACTCCGGAAACTCGTGCCTGGTTGGCATTGTGGAATCTTTGGAAGCCCGACCTCTTTATTGACTGCCACGTCACCAACGGCGCCGACTATCGCGTCAATATTACCTATCATCATGAGCACCATGATGGAGTGGCGCCCAGTGTGCTCGCCTGGGAGAAAAGAGTGGTCGACGGTCGGGTGGCGGCGGCGACTGAAGCTGCCGGAAACGTGGTGTCGTGGTATTTGGAGTTCATCGATAACCGCGATCTCACTAAAGGCATTCGAGACTTCAACGGCAGCCCAAGGTTCTCAACTGGTTACGCGCCGCTACGAAACCGGCCCGGGATTCTGATTGAGACCCACATGTTGAAGCCTTACCGCCCACGGGTGATCGGGACTTACGATTTTTTGCGGTCCACCCTCGAGGAGGTCAACCGTGATCCCGAAGGACTGCTGGCCGCTGGACGCGAAGCCGATGAGAAAACATTGGCGGAGGGGCAAACCTACGACGACGCCCGTCGCTTTCCCGTTGACTTCGAATTGACTGAGAAGTCCAGACCCTACGAACTTAAGGCCGTCGAGTATCACACGGAGGTGAGCGACATCTCTGGCGCGACTCGGGTTATCTTCGGCACCGAGCCCTTGGATTTGACAGTCCCGATGTATGACACGCTTCGCGTCAAAGCGGCGGTAGCGCCACCGCTCTCCTACATTGTGCCTGCACAATGGCAAGAGGTGATTGAGGTGCTCAAGGCCCACGGACTAGTGCTGCAAACAACCAGGAAGCCCGCCACTGTCGAGATCGAGAGTTATCGATTTGCTAATGTTAAGTGGGCCAGCGGACCATTCGAGGGCAGGTTAATGCCTTCGTTCAAGGTCGAGACGGTTAAAGAGCGCCGCACCTTCCCCGCAGGCTCCGTGGTTGTTCCAATGGCCCAGGTGTCGGCCAGGGTTGCGATTAATCTGCTGGAACCGGAAGCACCTGACTCGCTGGTTCGCTGGGGATTCTTCAATGCGACCTTTGAACAAAAGGAGTATGGCGAGGACTACGTGGTAGAGAAATTGGCGCGGGAGATGTTGACGGAGAATCCAAACCTGCGTGAGGAGTTTGAGCAGCGATTGGCAAGCGATCCCGTCTTTACCGCGAATCCAAGAGCAAGATTACGTTTCTTTTACGAACGTTCGCCTTACTGGGACAAGCAGATGAATCTCTATCCGGTAGGGCGAATCATAACGGCTCTACGGCTTCCGGTGTAAAGCAAACTGTTAGTTTGCGCGGTTCGCGGCTATGCCGCCCGATGTGCGGTGGCGGCTACGCCCCACCGTTCAGCGACTCATATTACTTTTGGGGCTGCGCCCCATCCCCGGGGCGCAGCCCCAAATATAACCAGCATCATCGGGAGGTCATAGACCTCCCGCACATCGGGCGGCACAACCGCGAACGCGTTTCACATACTATGGGTACACCCGAGCCCGGTCCTCGGTGCTCGTCTCTAAACGTTCGCTATGACTGCGCCTCGTCTGCGGATCGTTACCACCGCCACACCGGCAAAAATGAGCGCGCAAGCGACGACGGTTCTTGAGTTCCACTTTTCACCGAGCACCAGAGGCGCAACTCCGAACGCCAGGAGTGGTTGCATATAAATGTAGATGGCGACCACGCTGGGAGCCACCCACCCCAGGGCCCATGCACTGAGGTAGTAAGCCATGACTGTTGGTACGAGAACGATATAAGCAATCGCCAGCCAGGTCCCGCCAGAAACTGAAGCCAACCCGCCTCCACTCCATGAATATATCGCGATCGGCAACGTGATAATCGCGCTCAGCTGGAAAATCCAGGTCGTCACCCGCAACGCGCCGTATCGCCTAACGAGGTCTCTTGAAACGGCAATGTACGCCCCATAAAAAAGAGAACTGGTAGCAACGAGAATGTTGCCCACCGTTGTGTGCGCGGAGAAACTTGCCCGCGCTGGATCTACCAGATAAACCACTCCTAATACTGCCAGGATGATTCCCAACAGGTGACGCAGGGACCCGCGCTCATGGCCCATGGCGATACTTATTGCTAAAGCGAATACCGGGATCGTCGTACTTAACAGGGTGGAATTGATGGCCGTGGTGAGCGACAGACCCTTAACAAACACTAGTTGATTTATCACGATGCCCAGCAGACTGGAGAGTACCAGCCAGGCAATCACTCGTTTCGGCAGTTTCCAGAGCTCGGTGACCCTTCTTTGCAACAGAGTGAAAATGATCGCTGCGCCGCAAATGCGAATTCCGACGAGGCTGACACTTGATACCGACTGCAACACGATCTTGCCAAAGATGGCCCAGGAGCAGAACATGAGTTGTACCGCCATCAGGGCCAGGTGTGGCGCAATCGCACGCTCAGTAAACTTAGCGTCCAGGGTCATTTGGTACTGATGCACGTTCGTTTAGAGGTGGGCACCGCCCACCGGTGCGCCGTGGACGAAACGATTCGGATACATAATCAACCTGTGCTTCTCCTGGTTGAATGGTCTCATCCACGCCGTGCCGGTGGGC
>JANNJZ010000097.1:0-10424 GCA_031396065.1 Pyrinomonadaceae bacterium
GTGTGGAAACTCCCGTTCGCGGCTGTGCCGCCCGATGTGCGGTGGTGGCTTCGCCCCACCGGAGCTGCAATCCCAACCATTTCGGGGCTGCGCCCCTAACCTTGGGGCGCAGCCCCCAGATTCAATCAGGTCTTTCCGGAAGGGCACAGCCCTTCCGCACATCGGGCGGCATAGCCGCGAACGCGTTTTCACACAGGCTCTACCGCGCGGTGGTACTGACTTCATAGCCCCGCGGATGAGTCTTGATGAGTCAAGTATATTATTGCGCTTTTTTTGTCTTGAATACCTACCCATTGCCTTGAATACCAACCCATTTGAACTCTTGATTTTCAATTCGCCCTTCTCGTGTCGAGCCATTTCACGCTGCGCGGTGAGAGCGATTGCACAACCATAGCCGGCGCATCTGGCGGCGCACTTGAGTTGTGCGGCCCAGCTGCTCCCAACATCGCCGTCACTCCGAATACACCTGTTAACCCCGACCCCATATCGGTCGCCACAAAGAGCGGGGGCAAGCCCACCTTCCTGACCACGAGTTGACTACGGTCTTCGTTAACCTCGATCGTAAAGGCATTTAACGCAAATTCTCACAACGGTCCTAATAAGCTCGAGGTTACTACGGACAAAGCAACTGGTGAATGCCAAGCCACCCATTGTAGGATTGCCCTGTTGCAGCGATCGTAAAGTCTTTCAAAGGTCATTGGGCAGGAGAGTGGCAGCCGTTTGGTTCCCCGGAAAGGCTCCCTGAGGTTGAAGCCTTCCTGGCGGACGAACAGGCCGCAACCCTGCTCATAAGCGAGTCTCAGATTACATGCCATCCCCTAATGCACGCCGCGAATTCGTTGGGCAACTATTCCTACTAACATTGATCTCCATTGCGCTGAGCGCCTGCGGTTCGCGGCCAGCTACAAGTGGACCATCAATCGAATTCACCACGGTACCCCCGGCCCAGGAGGGTGGTCCTGAGAAGCTTGTGATCATCGCCGGGCGTGTCGTCGGCGCCCGTCCCGGACAGCAGATTGTTTTATTCGCCAGAAGCGGGGCGTGGTGGGTACAGCCACTGGAAACCCAGCCGTTCACCACTATTCAATCAGATTCGAACTGGACGAATTCGACGCACCTCGGCACCGAGTACGCCGCCCTCCTGGTAGAGCCTGGGTATCGGCCGCCGGCAAGGATTGACGCCTTGCCCAGTGAAGGTGGCGCGATAGTGGCAGTGAAGACGGTAGCGGGAGACAAATCCGAGCCAATAAAACCGAAAAAGATAATCCAATTCAGCGGCTACGAGTGGGAGGCTCGGGAAGTTGTGAGTGGTCGGGGAGGAAGGTCGAATATCTATGATCCAGCAAATGCATGGACGGACGCGAATGGCCATCTGCATCTCCGTATCACTCAAAAGTCCGGCCAGTGGACGTGTGCTGAGGTCAGGCTCACCCGCAACCTGGGATACGGATCATACGCCTTTGTTGTCCGCGAGACTTCTCAACTCGAACCGGCGGCCGTGTTCAGCATGTTTACCTGGGACGACCTTAGCGCCGGCGAGAATCATCGAGAAATGAACATTGAACTTACGCGCTGGGGTGATACTGCAAACAAGAATGCTCAGTATGTGGTCCAGCCTTATTATGTTCCCGCAAATGTTGTACGTTTCATGGCGCCATCTGGAGCCCTCACGCATTCATTTCGGTGGGAACCCGGTAGGGCGACGTTCAAGACCGTTCGTGGTTCCCTCACCAGTAGCGGAGCGAAGGTAGTGGCCGAGCATGTCTTCGATTCGGGAGTTCCCACTACGGGTGGCGAATTCATCCATCTGAACCTGTACATTTTCGGCAACGCCAGGAACCCGTTGCAAACTGAGGCTGAGGTTGTCGTTGAGAAATTCGAATACCTCCCATGAACGGGCCGGGCAGCGCCAGCCACTGAGATGGTTTCTGGCGGGGTTGGCCCTCGTGTGCGTGACTCACACAGCGCACGCAATAGATCCCAATCGGGCGATGTCTCAATACATCCGGGACCAGTGGGGGACTGAGAAAGGGTTTCCGGGTGGGCCCGTCTACGCCATCACCCAAACAGCCGACGGCTACCTCTGGATCGCGACGGAGAAAGGCCTGGTCCGCTTCGACGGATTGAAATTCCAACTCCTGCAGCACGCAAACACACCATCACTTCCCGAGGGCCCGGTGCTCGGGCTGGCAGTGGATGAGGAAGGAAAATTGTGGATACGCCAGCGGAGCCCAAGCATCCTGCGTTATAGCGACGGAAAGTTTGAGGATGTTTCAGGAGGTCTGGCGCTGCCGGAACCCGCGATTACAGCCATGGCGGGCGGACAGAATGGCGACGTTCTACTTTCGGCGCTCGTCAACGGCATTCAACGGTACAGCCGGGGCAGGTTTATTACGGTCGCGCCTCCGGTCGATCTACCAAACTTCCTGGTGATTTCGCTGGCCGAATCGCCGGACGGCAAAGTGTGGATGGGCACTCGCGACCTGGGCGTCTTTTCTCTTAGCCAAGGGCGGATTTCCAATGCCAGTGAGGGTCTGCCTGATAGAAAAATCAACTGCCTTTTGTCCATTGCCAATGATGAACTTTGGATTGGTACCGACAACGGAGTGGTGCGTTGGAACGGTACCAGGATTACCAGCGCGGGGCTGTCGTCATCCCTGAGCCACGTCCAGGCTCTGACTATGATCAGAGATCGCGACTCGAACGTTTGGATGGGTACGGACAGCGGATTATTACGTGTCAACGCGCAAGGCACTACGGCGGTTGATCAACGCGACCGGCGCTCCGGCGCCGCAGTCACGGCGCTGTTTGAAGATCGCGAGGGCAATGTTTGGGCCGGAAGCTCGCGAGGTATCGAGCGTCTTCGCGACAGCGTTTTCGTTACCTACTCCCCCGCCGAAGGCATGCCATCAGAGAACAATGGACCGATTTACGTCGACGGGGAAAATCGAGCCTGGTTTGCACCGGAGACCGGCGGCCTTTACTGGCTTAAGGGTGGGCAAGTTGAACGTGTGACCATAGCCGGACTCAGCAGCGACGTGGTCTATTCAATCACGGGAGATAGAGATGAATTGTGGGTAGGCAGACAAAAGGGTGGGCTCACCCGCCTGAGCCTCACAAATGGCCTGGTCACAGAAAAGACTTACACGCACACCGATGGCCTGGTTCAGAACAGCGTCTATGCAGTCCACGGGAGTCGCGACGGAACTGTTTGGGCGGGAACTCTCAGCGGCGGCGTCAGCCGATTCAATGGTGGCAAATTTACGACCTACACGACCAGTAACGGGCTGGCGTCGAACACGATCGATGCCATTTTGGAAAGCTCCGATGGCACGATGTGGTTTGCTACGCCAAAGGGTCTAAGTGCGTTAGCAAAAGACCGCTGGGCATCGTTTGCGGTCAAGGACGGTTTGCCTTCCGAGAAAGTGAATTGTCTTTACGAAGACTCGACTGGGGTGCTCTGGCTGGGAACCGACGCGGGACTCGCCTTCTTTAGTAACGGCCGGTTCCAGGTTCCCGCAAAAGTCCCGGCCTCACTTCACGAACAAATATTAGGCGTAGTAGAAGATGAGCTTGGATCGCTTTGGATAGCCACCGCTAATCATGTGTTGCGGGTGACGCGCGCTAATCTTCTCAATAGCGAACTCAACGATGCGGACATAAATGAGTATGGTCTGGCTGACGGTTTACATGGCGGCGAAGGAATAAAGCGGCACCGAACGGTTGGGGCCGATTCCATGGGAAGGATCTGGATTTCTCTAAACAACGGTCTCTCGGTTGTAGACCCCAGCAGACTGAAACGAAGTTCGGTCCCGGCCATAGTTCATATAAATACAATGACTGCAGATGGCAGCCCGGTAGATTTGCGCAGTTCAATACGCATTCCTGCGCGGCAACGAATCTCATTCAGCTTTGCGGGACTTAGTCTGGCAATACCAGAGCGCGTGAAGTTTCGATACATGCTCGACAGTGTCGATCACAACTGGAGCGAACCCGTTACAGCCGGCGAGGCTATTTATTCAAATCTTAGCCCAGGAGCCTATCGCTTCCGGGTGATGGCGAGCAACAGCGACGGCGTCTGGAATAGTGCGGAGGGTACGATTCGATTCCAAATCGCGCCCGCATTCTGGCAAACCTGGTGGTTCCGGATCCTGGTTTTGCTGACCTTCGCCTTGACCGTTGTAGCCTTGTATCGGCTCCGGCTCCATCAGTTGACCAGACAACTTAACGTGCGATTTGAGGAGCGACTGGCGGAGCGGACGCTAATTGCCCAAGAGCTGCACGATACGCTCCTACAGGGTTTTCTTAGCGCCTCCATGCAGCTGGATGTAGCAGTAGATCAGTTGCCCGCAGATTCGCCAGTCAGACAGCGGTTGGGCAGGGTTCTCGAACTAATGAGACAGGTTATCGATGAAGGACGTAACGCGCTTCGCGGCCTGCGTTCGTCTAGTAATAGTGACTTGATCGATCTCGAACAGGCGTTTTCTCGGATTCAGGGAGAACTCGGTACTGGCCAGGAGATTGGCTTTCGCGTGATCGTGGAAGGTCCGTCCCGGTCCATGCACCCGGTCGTTCGCGATGAAGTCTATCGGATTGGCCGGGAGGCGGTGGTAAACGCCTTTCGCCACTCGCGAGCGAAGCACATCGAAGTTGAAGTGACCTATCTGGCCCACCAGCTGCGCATTCTGGTGCGCGACGATGGCTGCGGAATTGACCCTGACGTATTGGAGTGGGGACGCGAGGGACACTTTGGGCTGTCCGGCATGCGCGAGCGGGCCGAAAGAATTGGTGCGCGGCTCAAGCTCTGGAGCCGCGGCGGGTTAGGGAGCGAAGTGCAACTGTCTGTGCCCGGTCATGTAGCTTTCCAGGTCCAACCTTCTGTGGGTGCGCTGGGCTGGTTTCAGAAACTTTCTCGGCGAAACCCTGTTACCCGGTCCGTGCATAACGGTGACGGAGCAAAAAAATGAGTCAGCAAGTCCCCATCCGTATTTTCAGTGTTGATGACCATCCGCTGCTGCGAGAAGGAATTGCGGCCATCATTAATAGTCAGCCGGATATGATACTGGTGGCCCAAGCGGCTACCGGCGCCGAGGCGATCCAACAGTTTCGCGAGCACCAGCCTGATGTGACCCTTATGGATCTAAGGCTTCCGGACATGAGCGGGATTGACGCGTTAATTGCCATCCGAAGTGAATTTCCTGAGGCTTGCGTTGTTATGCTGACCACATTCGAAGGCGACGTTGAAATCCAACGTGCGTTGGAGGCGGGAGCCCGCAGCTATATGCTCAAGGGTACGCCGGCGAAAGACCTGGTAGACGTGATCCGCCTGGCGCATGCTGGAAAAAAGCGCATTCCAGCGGACGTTGCTGCGCACCTGGCGGAACATATGGGCGAGGAATCCCTAACTCCGCGTGAGATAGACGTCCTTCAGCGCCTGGGTGGAGGAAACCGGAATCGAGACATCGCTGAACAACTGTTCATCTCAGAAGAAACTGTGAAGGTCCATATCAAGCACATCATGGACAAGCTTGGCGCCAGCGATCGGACGCAGGCAGTCGCGATCGCGGTACGTCGCGGAATCATCCAACTTTAGGCACCTCTCATCCAGTGTCTTCGAAGAGTAGTGCGGCAGTTTGACAAAGGAAAGGCAAAGGCCACTACAGAACCGAGCGCGGTAGCGCCGGATCCTTTACTTGAGTTCGATGTTTTGGTGTGGTGTCCCTAAAGTTCGATCAAAAACTCTGAGGGCCGAAGTGAGACGGCCGCAGGTCCGAAGGACCGGTAGTTAATAGCCACGTCCGTTAGGGCGTGGGAAGCAAGATCCACAATGCCTGAGGCCCGAAGGGCCGGCACTGTTGGAGGTTGAGGGAAATCATTTATTCCGCACCTTCGGCGCTCATCGTCCTCGAGATTCTTGAGCCACGCCCTCACGGACGTGGCTATTGAATGCCGGTCCTTCGGACCTAACTCTGCGAATATTCCCACTTTAATTGTCATACCGACTTTAGGGACACCACACTAGTTTTTCACTTCGAATTTTGGGGTTGATCTTAGCATCCGGCGCTACCGCGCTCGGTTCTGTAACAGGCACACAAGTGTGCTCTCTAAACAATCGTGTTATTAATTTTTTGAACTGCGCGAGCCGGAGAATACGAGAGGTCAAACCTTAATAAATATCTTACGTCGATAAAGGATCCACATGAGTCCCAGCCAAATCAGGACGAAGACGACCGCAAAAGCCAGTGATGCGTTTACAGGTGAAGCCCAGGTGGCTAAGAGATTGTCGTAGATCCACGACCCTAAAGGAATTTTCGTCCCATCTGCTCCGGTCACCTTGATCAGCCCCAGCAAGTCGGCCATTAGCCCCGCACCCACGTACAGCGCAATTGCATTGACGCCAAAAATCTCAAACGGCTTTGCCCATCGGCGATAACCCTTGATGTCGATTACCCAATAACACAGTGCCAACAGTTGCAGAGCCAGACCGCCGCTGAACAGAACATAGGAACTAGTCCAGAGGGCTTTGTTTATTGGGAAAAAAGGATTCCACATCCAGCCCAGGGCGACACAGATCGCGCCGGCCACAAACAAGCCCGCCACTTTTTCATGAGGTGACTTTTTGGTGCGCAGCCAATGTCCCGTTAGTACTCCAATTAGAGTTGTAGCCAGCGCTGGAATAGTACTTAAGAGGCCTTCGGGATCGTAAACTTTCGCCTGGGCCCACACGTGATTGCCGAGGACCACGCGGTCGACAAACGAGGGAAGACTTCCTTCTTTACTAAGGTCGCCGGCGGCGAAACCCGGCGCTGCGATGAGTTTCAGCAGCACCCAGTAAATAAGTAGCAGGGCAATTGTGATTGCTACCTGCGCGCTTATCTTCGTGTTCAAAAATATGATCGAAGCCAGGAGATAACAGACGGCGATTCGTTGCAGGACCCCGGGGATCCGTAACCCGGAAAGCTCGAAATAAGGAAAGCCATTCAGGAATAGCCCGATCGCGAAAATGATTAAGCTTCGCTTTATGACTTTCAGGTAGAGGTCACGCTGGCCGCTGCCTTTTTCAACGCGGCTCCCAAAGGCCAGAGTAATGGCCACACCGACGATGAAAAGAAAGAAGGGGAAAACTAAATCTGTCGGCGTCCAACCGTGCCAGCTGGCATGCTCAAGTGGCCAGTAAATATGTTCCCAACTGCCAGGATTGTTTACCAGCACCATACCGGCGATGGTAATTCCGCGAAAGACGTCGAGCGCCACCAATCGTTGAGTTGCAGAACCTGTTGGACTCTTCGGCATTTGAGTTTGAGTTTAGACCTGGTGGCCCATTCCATCATCAAATTTAGTTTTTAACTGAATTGCAGGGGAACATTTACTCGAAATTAACCTCGAAGACAATACCTAAAGACAATGAGGGACCAAGCGGAGCGATCACATTAACACCGCGGCTTCAGAGGCCGTGGGGTCTCAGCGCCAAGGGCGCGAGATGTGATAGCCCAGGGCAACGCCCTGGGTAAGGTCATAACAATCCGGAAGCGCTGAAGGCGCGAAATAACAAGTCTCGACTGAAAATACTGGGGGATTCCTTAGGCCAACTCTCATTTCGCGCCTTCAGCGCTAGGAATCTTTAGGCAGATTCTACCTGGGCCGGTGGCCCAGGCTGTCACATTTCGCGCCTTTGGCGCTCCGACCCGAAGTCTTCACACAGCTTTATGAGAACGCCGCGTCACGTTCGACTAGCGATAGTCTTCGTCTGGTCGCGTCTCGCTGCGGCGTCTCCGTGGCGGACTCAAAACGCACCACAGAGGCACAAAGTACACTGAGGTGGCCCAGAGAAACCAGTTAGTATTTTTCCGAAAGACTTGAACGGGTGAGCACCAAAAAATTGCCTACCATGCAAACAGCTGCTAAATTCCTCCATCATGAAAATTAATCGTCGTGGTTTCCTCGGAGCTTCGGCTTCGGCATTGGTTTTAGCCAAAAGCCAATTAACGTCGGCTGCACCCGCTCAACCCTCTGAAAACTCAGAACCGCTTGAAAGCGATGGAAGATTTGGGGGCAGAATCGAAGGGCGACAGGTGGCGGTCTATACCACCGCCGACAAAACAAATTACCGGCTCTCCACTACCGATACCCTGACATTCAAACCTTTGGCCCAGCCGCTGGAAACGCAGATATGTGTCTTCGTCGATCCTGCGAAAACATTTCAAACGATACTAGGCATGGGCGCCGCACTCACCGACGCTTCGGCCGAGACCTTTGCAAAACTTCCGAAAGCGAAACAGCAGGAATTCTTGACTGCTCATTTTAATGTTGACACCGGTATCGGTTACACGCTGGCAAGAACCAACATCCACAGTTGCGATTTCTCGAGTGGCAGCTACACCTATGTAGACGAAGGCGACAAGGAGTTGAAATCGTTCAGCGTTAACCACGACCAGCAATTTCGGCTTCCCTTTTTGAAACAAGCGCTGGCGGCGGCTGGGGGAACACTGACTCTTTATGCCAGCCCCTGGAGTCCACCGGCGTTCATGAAGGACAACAACAACATGCTTCGTGGTGGAAAATTGAAGCCAGAGTTTTATCAATCCTGGGCCAACTACTTCACGAAGTTTATCAAGGCCTATGAGGGCGAAGGGTTGCCTATCTGGGGCCTTACTATTCAAAACGAACCCATGGCTACGCAAAGATGGGAGTCGTGTATTTATTCCGCCGAGGAAGAGCGCGACTTTCTGAAAAACTTTCTCGGCCCCACGATTAAGAAGGCGGGACTCGCTGAGAAGAAGATAATCGTTTGGGATCACAACCGTGACCTCATTTATCAGAGGGTCAGTACAATCCTGAGTGACCCCAAAGCCGCTCAGTATGTCTGGGGCATTGGTTATCACTGGTATGAGCCATGGAGCGGCGGCGAGCCGATGTTCGACAACGTCAAGCTCGTAAATGAGACCTATCCGGACAAACATCTGATCTTCACTGAAGGCTGCGCTGATTCCTTCAATCCGCAAAAGCTTACCGATTGGAAATTAGGCGAGCTGTACGGACGTTCAATGATTAATGACTTCAACGGCGGCACTGTGGGGTGGACGGATTGGAACATTCTGCTGGATGAAACAGGTGGACCAAATCACGTCAAGAATTTCTGCTTCGCTCCCGTGCACGCTGATACCAAGACGGGCGAGTTGATCTACACAAACTCATACTATTACATCGGACATTTTTCAAAGTTTGTCCGCCCCGGCGCAAAGAGAATCGCCAGTTCACCCAGCCGAAGCCCGTTGCTTTCCGCTGCCTTTATCAGCCCGGACGGAAAAGTGTCGGTGGTGGTGATGAACAAGACCGATCAGAAGATTTCCTATTTTCTTTGGCTGGATGGGCAGGCGGCCGAGGTCAGTAGCTTGCCACATTCGATTCAGACGCTGGTGTTCAAACTGTAGCTCCTGAAATGTTTGTTAGGCGATAAAGGGAGCTTGCTGTCCCTTTGCGATTCTTTGCGAGTGCTTTGCGTACTTTGCGGTTTCCGGCTTCTTTAAACGCAAAGAGCGCGAAGAAGTCGCAAAGGACCGCAAAGAAATGCGACGTCAATTTCACAACGCTCGAGCAGCTGGATGAAGAAAAGAATCTCAGTATTTTTCATGGCTCTGGGATTGATGACTACTGGGGTCGTCACTACCTGTGCGCAAACCATGGAAACACCCGTGTATGAGGTGTCACGTACGGCAACCCCGATTAAGGTAGACGGAAAACTGGACGACGCGGTTTGGTCCAAAGCTCAGAGCTTCCGCGACTTTCGGCTGAATCTGGATGGCGCTCCCAGCCCGTATAAAACCGAGGCCCGAGCGCTGTATGACGATACGTTTCTTTACTTCTCGTTTCGCTCTCGCGACGACAATATTTGGGCCACACTCAAGACCCGTGACCAGCATCTCTGGGACGAAGAGGTAGTGGAGGTATTCCTGCAAGCCGATCCGAATCAAACTACCTACATCGAGTTGGAAGTAAATCCTCTGGGGACGATGCTTGATATTTACCTGCTCGATATACGCAAGCCGCTGCACTACGAAAGCTGGAACAGTCAAAGGCTCAAGTGGGGCGTACAGGTCTTCGGAACAGTGGACGGGAAGGATGGCGATCGGGAGTGGACCTGCGAGATAGCCGTTCCACTGGAGGATGTAGTGACTGCGAAAAATCTTCCGCCTCGAGCCGGGGATCGATGGAGGCTGAATTTATACCGAGTGGAGCAGCGGCCGAAACCGACCTTACTGGCGTGGTCGCCAACTTTCAAGGATGACTTTCATCTCCCGGGAAAGTTCGGCGAGATAGTCTTTACTAACAATCTGGTGCGGTGAGTGAGTTGCGGCTTTGCCGCCTTCGGTGCGGTAAGCCTATGGCTTACCGAAGAGGCTTTACTCCACGAGGCTATGCCTCCG
>JANNJZ010000114.1:0-35102 GCA_031396065.1 Pyrinomonadaceae bacterium
GGCCTCGAAGACGTCCGCGAGCAGCGCGCGTTTTTCGTCCTGCAGGGCGAGGACCTTTTCCTCCACGGTGCCGACGCAGATCAATTTATAGCTGGTCACGGTGCGGGTCTGGCCAATGCGGTGGGCGCGGTCGGTGGCCTGAGCGCAATACTACCTAGGCGTCTCAGGAGAATTCGAAAAAGCAATCGAGGCGGCGGAGTTACTGAAGCAGATCTATCCCCGCTATCCCGCCGGACGCAACATCCTGGGTGTTTCGTATGAAAGGGCCGGACAAACCGAAAAAGCCGCGGAACAGTTTCAGGAAGCCGTCCGCCTGGATCCCAATTGGCCTCTTCCGTATGGCGGCCTCGCCGCACAGCTCATGAATCTGGGGCGCTTCGCGGAGGCCAGGGGCGTTCTGGAGCAGACCTTGGCGCAGAAGATCGACACGCCTCCGATACATTTCCGCCTCTACCAGATTGCCTTCCTGCAAGGTGATACGGGAGAAATGCAACGGCAGATGGAGTGGTTTCGCGCCAGGCCTGATGAGTCGGCATCCTTCAGATTACAGAGGGCGATTGCCGAGGTGGCGGGCCAACAACGCAAGGCTCGGGAATTGAGGACGCAGTTGGTCGAACTCTTTAAGCGCGGCAACCAGAACGAGGCCGCGGCGGCAGAGGTAGCAGCCGAGGCCCAGAGGGATGCGCTTTACGGCCACTGCAAGCTCGTCCGGCAGGAAGCCGGCGTCGGCCTGGGCATCGCGCGCTCGTCCTCGTCGTTACGAACTGTGGCCTTATCGCTGGCGCTCTGCGGCGAACTGGGCCAGGCGCAGTCTCTTGCCGATGAATATGCCAGGCTCGTGCCAAACGATACTCTGGCCAATGCGATAGACCTGCCGGTCATCCGCGCGGCGATTGCCAATCACCGCGGGAATTACGCTCAAGCCGTCGATTTGCTGCAAACGGCCCGGCGCTACGAGCGAGCAGACTCGACTTTTTTTGCACACTACGTACGCGGGCAAGCTTTCCTGGGACAACACTCCGCAGCGGAAGCAGCAGCCGAGTTTCAGTACATCCTGGACCATAGACGCATCGCTCCGTTCTCTCTGCTTCATCCTCTCGCTTATCTCGGTGTGGCGCAGTCGGCCGCGATGAACGGCGATGCGATGAAAGCGCGCAAGGCTTATGAGGATTTCTTTTCACTCTGGAAAGATGCTGATGCCGAGTTGCCAGTGCTGATCGAAGCGAAGAAGGAATACGAAAAGTTGAAGTAACTCTGAAGCGCCGTTACTCGTCGCTTTGGCATCGCGCCTCAGGCCAGAAACTCTATGACGCCGCAACAATACGAAAGATTGACGGAGCTGTTTCACGCTGCCCTGGAGATTGCTCCCAACGGGCGTTGCTATTTCAAAAGATTTCCAAAAAGTCGCCGTCTCACTCGGCAACGAATCAACTGAGGCTGTTCTGATCGCCAATTTCGCAGAAGCTCGTTAGCGCAGCAGTCACTCCGGGCCGAGCAGAACTACTTCGTTGTTCGCCATCGCAGTCAACTAATTCTCGAAAAGCTGCTAAACTCTCCCCGCCTCAAGAGAATCAGATATGAAGAGAAGATATGAGCAGGGATAAGAAAGAACTACCACCAGTCGATAACGTAATCTCTGATGAGACCGGAGCATTCGATCTGCGCTTTGTCTTGTGGCGACACTTCTGCTCGCAGAACAATATTCCGGTTGAAACGCTGCCCAGCCAACTTGATGGTAAACAGAAGGAGTTATGGGAAGAGCTGAAGGCAAGTCGGTTGCGTGGCCAGAAATAGCGAAGAAGACATCCGCAGATTACGCCGATCACACCGATAAACTTTGAGGATAAATTTCCCCCAAAGGTGGAACTTCGATGCGGTGATCTTCGGAATCCGCGAAATCTGTGTAATCTGCGGATAACGTTTTTTCCTCGAATCTCCTCACAATCTGCCAGATCCCATTTTGTAAACGCCGGTCAGAAATGGATTGGTCGTCCGTTCCCGGCCGATCGTGGTTACTGGTCCATGGCCGGAATAAACTTCCACGTCGTCACCCAGTGGCAGGAGCTTATTGATAATCGAATCCAGCAGTTGTTCGGTCGATCCACCTGGCAGATCAGTCCTGCCGACTGAGCCGGCAAACAAAACATCGCCCACAAAAATCTTTTTTTCCTTCGCTTCAAACAGGACGACGTGACCGGGCGTGTGGCCAGGACAATGGATTACTGTGAATTCGAGTTCACCCACCTGGTAGTTCTGTCCATCTTCCCAGTAGCCATCAACCTTTGGCGGCGTCTCAAAATCTAATCCGAGGGCAGCCCATTGCTGGCGGGGAATACCAATCCAGGCTGCCTGTTCGGGAAGCGCGTCGTAGATAAACTCGTCATCCTTGTGAATCAATATCGCGGCGGCAGGTTTTAGTGTCTTGAGGGCCGCCACGCCGCCGATGTGGTCCAGATGGGCATGCGTCACCGCAATGGCCTGCAACTCCAACCCGTGTTTGTCGATCGCGCGAACGATCTCAGCAGAGTCATCGCCCGGATCGACGCAGATTGCCCGCCTGGTCTTTTCGCAGCCAAGGACGCGCGTGTGTTGTTGAAAAGCGGTAACTGTGATTTCTTCGATGATCATGCTGCAATCCTAACTAGGGTAATCGCTGGCACTCTCCCAGTGGAATTTGGGCGATAGCTCGTTCGATCTGAGGCAACAGCCCGATGACGGATGGAATATCGTTGGTTGGAAGAATGATTAGTGAGATTTGACGCTTCTTGAGATCTTGTTGAGAGGGAAGGTTCTTGTCGGTGGTTATTAGAATTTGGAAATCCCCACCCATTTGATCAAGCAACGCGCCGTTCTTAATGCCTCGCCAACCCATTTCTTCAACGTTCGAAATCGAAAGCTGACTTAGGCGCCTCTGAATAATTTTTGGAATACCTTCATCCAGTAGGATTCTCAACGACTGATCCCAGCTTTCTTAAAGTTTCGCTGGAGAACTTGAGGACCGCCTGTGCCTGTTCGCGGCTTACCGTGGGGAAATTTTCAAGGAACTCGTCGAGCGAAACGCCGGCGGCAAGGTTATTCATCAGTGCATCAACCGGAACGCGGGTCCCGTCAAATACGGGAGTTCCACTCATAATTTCTGGATCAACGTTGATTGGCAAGCGCTCGATCGCTTCTTCTTCAATAACCAGGCTCATTTGTTTTCCTCTCTGTGATTCTACCACGAAGGGGATAATCAGTCGGTATCGGCCTGAGATCAGTTCGGGCATCGTAAGGAGTATAATTCTCGCGAAGAATACCGAGAGTTTGATTCGTCATGCCGCTTAGCAAGACACCGAATCCGCTGGCCACCGTCCTCGACGCTTTAACCGCCGAGGGCGCAGCGGAATTGACAGAGCATCTGGCCGGCGGGGCATTGAAGTGTTATGCCTGCGGGCATCGCTGTCTCATTAACGAAGGCAAACGGGGTATTTGCAAGGTCAGGTTCAATCAAGGCGGACACCTCCGCGTGCCAGTGAATTATGTCGCCGCGCTCGCCTGCGACCCGACTGAGAAAAAGCCTTTTTTTCATGCACTGCCTGGCTCCGACACGTTGACCTTCGGAATGTTGGGCTGCGATCTCCACTGCGCCTATTGCCAAAACTGGTTAACGTCGCAAGCGTTGCGCGACGATTCCGCCGGGACCCAGCCGCAAACGGTAACGCCCGAGCGTCTGGTGGCGATGGCCAAAGCCTATGGGGCCTCGATGATCGGCAGCAGTTACAACGAGCCATTGATAACCGCAGAGTGGGCCGTCGATGTTTTCAAGAAAGCCAGGCCCGCAGGATTCAGAACCGCCTTCATCTCAAACGGAAACGCCACACCCCAGGTGCTCGATTTCCTGCGACCCTGGACCGACTGTTACAAAATCGATTTGAAATCGATGAGCGATAAGAACTACCGGCAGCTGGGTGGTGTGGTCGACAATATTCTCGACACGGTGAAGATGGTCCACGACCGAGGCTTCTGGGAGGAAATCGTCACGCTCGTAATTCCCGGGTTCAACGATTCGGAGGACGAACTCAGACGCGCGGCAAGCTTCATCGCTTCCGTGTCACCGGATATTCCCTGGCACGTTACTGCGTTTCATCAGGACTATCACATGACGGAGAACGCCAACACCACTGCTGAACAACTGGTACGCGCCTGCGAGATCGGCCGCCAGGAGGGACTACGCTACATCTACGCTGGCAATCTTCCGGGAAGGGTGGGCCATTGGGAAAACACTTACTGCCCCGCCTGCGCCGAGCTCCTAATCGAACGTTATGGTTATGTGATTCGACAGATGAAGGTAACGCCAGGAGGAACCTGCCCGACCTGCGCGACGAACATTCCCGGAATCTGGAGCTGACCGATCATCCAAAACTGAAGGACCGGAAAGGCACCCGCTAAGTCTAGTAACGAGGGCCTGTTCCGGTCTTCGGGCTTTGGCTTCTTCAGGTTGGGGGACTACTTCGCAGGCGAAGCTGCGGGTTTCGGCGAACTAGCAGCCGCGGCTTGGTCAACTTCGGTGCCGCCGTGATGAAATAGGGCCATCCACTTGCCGCCACGATTCACCCAGATGGTCGAGGCGCGTTCCCCTTTAGGGCTAAAAACCGGATCCTTTATCATGTAGGTTACGAGCGATACGTTCTCACTCAAGTTCTTAGCTTTGAAATCACTCAACTGGGCTTTTGAAGCATCGAACATGCTCACGCCCTTAATGCTTCCGGCTTTGTCGTGGTAGTCATCCGGTTCAACTTCGAGGAATTCGGGAGCCAGTAGCGCCGCAAACGCGTCATAGTTTTTGCTCTTAAACAAATCCCAGACCAGCTTTTCATTTGCGATTGGGTCTGGCCCCGGCGTGGCTGTTACCGGTGATGCGGCCGGCGATGCGGCTGCCTTTGCCGTGTCCTTGGCTGCCGGCTGCGGGGCCATTTTCTTTACCGGGCACTCCTGATGAAAGATGGCTAACCACTTGTTGTTGCGACGCACCCAGGCCGAACTGCAGCGCATAGATGTTAGCGGAAAGGGTGTACCCCGAAATTTTCCTTTCGAAGCGCAGTTGTAAGCCACAACAAACCCGTCCTTATCTATGGGTAGGAATTTCCAATCGCTGAGGTTAACCTCCGAGGGTTCGAATTCCTTCACACCGGCGATTGACCCAGCCTTATCATGTACTCCGTCAGACAACACTTCCACATGGTCGTCTGCCAGCATATCCGCAAAAGCCGCGTAGTTTTTCTGCTGGATTAGTTCCCAGCTCATTTTTTCTTTAGCGATCGCGTCGGCTTCAGTCATCGCCGGCGATGAGGTATCTGCCGCGAGATTTGTATTTCGATTAGTATCCAGCGCCGGTTGATTTGTCGGCGGCGCGGCGCACGCAGCGGCGACGATTAACATCGATACGAGAACAAGAATCTTTTTCATGGTCTAGCTCCTGGGGTTATTGGTAGAGCGATGTGCCTGCTGTTCGAAGAAACGACTGGCCAAAATGATCGGTGCCTGGACAAACAATAGCAAAGTAATTGCTGCGCCAGCGCCGTGCTGCTTCTATGACAAAACGGGTCGGGAGTCAATAGTAAGATTCGCCCTTTTTTACAGAGCGGCCGAAAGAACATTGACATCACGAATTGTTGGCGATATTGTCCGCACCAGCAGAACGAACCCGGCGGGTAGACGGCGCCGGAGCCCCGGCCTCTCTAATCCAGCGAATCTCCGCCGGCGTCGCTCGACCGCAGTATCTTCGAAGGAGAAATCCAAATGACGCGTTTACTTCTAAATCCCCGAGTGGGTTCCCCTATCCCGGCCTTCCTTTTTTCGTTGGCCTGTTTGCTTCTTGTATGCTGCAGTGCCGGCAGTGTAAACGCGCAGGGGCGGAAAGCCTCGCCCGCGGCACCGGCGACGCCGGAAGACGCTTCGCCCGCGTTCAACGAGTATCGCGGAGTGCAACTGGGAATGGTTTCCGATGATGTCCGTAAAAAGCTTGGCGCTCCCAAAGACAAAGGTGAAGAACAAGACTTTTGGGTGTTTGAAGAAGAAATGGCCCAGGTTGTCTACGACAAGACCCATAAGGTGATAACTATCTCAGCTGATTTCACGAATGCAAGTAAGGCCATCACGGCGAAGCAAGTCTTTGGCGCTGACGTCGAAGCCAAGGCTGATGGCTCGGTGTATAAGATGGTGCGTTACACGAAGGCTGGCTACTGGCTTTCCTACAATCGCACCAGCGGCGCCTCGCCGTTGATCACGATTACGTTACAGAAGATTCAGTAATCCGTCCTGGCAGTCCGCCAGTCTTGGCTCCAAGCGAGTTTCGGCCTTAGGGCGCTGCCGCCCGCGGGCGCACTTCCTGATTTGCTGCACCTGATTACTAACCCAGCGCGGTAGCGCGGGCCCATCCAGGCAACTGAGCAATTAAGAAGTATTGACCGCGACGAAAAGTGCCAAGTTCTTCCGTCCTCTCTGCTGACCGCTAGACTAGCCAATAATCGCACCCGTATCCTACCGACGGATGACAACCAGCGTTACATCGTCTCGGCCACAGTACCCATCGCCGACAACAGGCGCGCGCGAACTATCACGCCTCATTAAACAAAGAGCCCATGCTGAAGGCTTTGAGATGGTAGGAATCGT
This sequence comes from Pyrinomonadaceae bacterium, assembly GCA_031396065.1. Classification (GTDB taxonomy): domain Bacteria; phylum Acidobacteriota; class Blastocatellia; order Pyrinomonadales; family Pyrinomonadaceae; genus PSRF01. The sequence goes on from JANNJZ010000114.1 coordinate 6,652, forward strand.
ACCCGCAGAACCCCTTCCCGGGGTGAGCGAGCACCTGGAGGAATGGCTCGCTCGCGGCTACCACGGGGCCATGCGATGGATGGAACGCGATCCTGAGATGCGCACCAATCCACGCAAACTTTTCCCTCCAGCGCGCTCGGTGATCGTCGTCGCTAAGAACTATTACACGCCCTCGGAACATACTGACAATTCTGCCACCGGCAAAGTATCCCGATACGCCTGGGGAGATGACTACCATGACGTGGTCGGTGCCGGCCTAAAGTCGTTGTTGACGTGGATCAGATCGGAGATTCCCGCCGCCGAGGGAAAGGTATGCGTTGACATCCAACCCATGATGGACAAAGCCTGGGCGGAGCGAGCGGGCCTTGGATGGATAGGCAAACATACTAATCTTATTACGACCGAGTTTGGCTCGTGGGTCTTTCTGGGCGAGCTCCTGCTGAACGTCGATCTCGAATATGACGCCCAGAAAATTGACGACCACTGCGGCACCTGCACTCTTTGTATTGATGCCTGTCCGACCCAGGCGATCAGCGAGCCTTACGTAGTGGATGCAAACAAGTGCATCTCTTACGCGACGATTGAGCTACGCGATGAGAAACTGCCACCACTGATTGCCGAGAACCTTGAAGGTTGGCTCTACGGGTGCGACATCTGCCAGGATGTTTGTCCCTGGAATCGCTTTGAGCAAGTGACAGGTGAACATCGCTTTCAGCCGCGTGAGGGAAACGTGAATCTCAGCCTTGTGGACGCTCTCGATCTGACTCCAGAAACCTACGCTCAACGCTTCCGTGGCAGTGCGATGAAACGAGCAAAACTCTCCGGACTTCAACGCAACGCCCAAACGTTGCGGAATCAAGCGCGCGCCAAATCGAGCGCGACACCCGGAGCTACTTCGTCCGCCTGATTGCCATTAGGGTTAAGTCGTCTCGAGGCGGGAGCCCGCCTGCGAATGTGCGCAACTCCTGCCTGCACAGCGAAACGATCGCGTCGGGAGGCAGATGGTTATTTTGATTCAGGAGTTGCGCCAGCCTTTCCGCGCCATATTCGCTACCGGTTGCATCTAAACTTTCCGATAGGCCATCAGTATAAAGAAACAGGGTGTCGCCCTTGCTCATGCGAACCTTATTGACCGTAAAGCTCTCGCTGCAAAACACGCCTACGGGAAGACCGGTCGCGGCGATGCTGGTGACTGAGCCATCCTGGATCAACAGCGGCGGCAGATGTCCGGCATTACAAATCTCCACCTCGCCACTAGTGCTGGCTCGGCCGCAAGCGAGAGTCGCGTACTGAGTTGGCAAGGTGCTCTCGCAAAACACACGGCTGGCGCGTTCGACCATTTGATCGAGAGGCAGATTAATCGAACAGAGCGTGCGAAACATTGCGTGAAGGTGGGCCATCAACATCGAGGCTGCCACCCCCTTGCCTGACACATCGCCAAGCACAAAATGAAGTGACTGATCTTCGCCGCTGATCAGGTCGCAGTAGTCACCGCTCACCGGGCCGGCAGGTTCGTAATGATAGGCCACTTCCCAACCGTCGATCTTTTGAGTCGCCTTTGGCAGCAAGCCATTCTGAATTTGTGACGCCAACTCCAAATCGTCTTCGAGTGCGCGCTGCTGGCGGGGCGACAGGTGGTCTAAACAAACGCGAGTCAGCGGGTCGGCGATCAATCGCTCCGACTCCACCGGGTCATGACAGACTTCGCAGAGGCCGTAGGTCCCGAGGTCCATCCGATTCAAGGCTGTGTCCACCTCAACCAAAAGTCGCGTGAGTTCCGCGGGTCGTTGAAAACCATTGGCGGCATCCTCCAATCTTTGACGTCGCTCAATTAGCTGTTCGCGGAGTAACGGTTCAATTGCTGTAACCATTTATCGGTTCCTTCCCCGGTTGGATATTGGTCTCGCTAGGCAACCAAACTCGCAGGTAGCGGCGCGCGCTGGAGTTGAACCGGAAGCTGAGGCGCGCAACAAATCTTCTGTAGCCGCGCGCGATCGGTTTGCATGATCGGGTCGCTTTCGAGGCCCGCACGGACCTCGCGAAAGATGTTGGCTGCATGCAAGTCAGGCGGTTCAACAATGCGGTAATGAATCCACTTGCCGTCCCGACGCGCGGAAACTACTCCAGCCCGTCTCAGGTAAGCAAGATGACGCGATATCTTTGGCTGGTTTGTCTTCAACACTTCGACGAAGAAACAAACGCAGACTTCCGTGTCGCCCATCAGATTAATCAGCCGCAAACGCGTGCGGTCCGCGAGGGCTTTAAAGAGGAACTCGATGCTGTATTGCTTGTTGCTCATTTTCGAGAGTTGACCGCTAGTTCTGCATTCTTTATTACGATTTTGAGGAATGCGCAGTTCCTCTTTTCATGCCGGATCTAAGTCTAAAATCACAAATATTTCTATCTGGTTCTTGCGTTCAAAAACCATATTTTTAGCTCCTCAATCAATACCCACGAGGGTGCGCGGGGAGGGGCCTCACATACGGCTTGACAGATATGACGGTTCGGGATTATTGTACCGATACATTTGCGTAGGCGCATATGAATATTAGAGGAGGTTGATATGGAAAGCAAGGTACAGAATCCGGTGAACGTATTGAAGGCCCACTTGGCCCTCAACGTGCGGAACGTGGTGAACAGCACCGAGTTTTACACCAAGATGTTGGGAATTGAGCCGAGCAAGGTCCGTCACGGGTATGCCAAATTTGACGTGCAAAGTCCGCCCTTGAATCTAACGCTCAACGAGGTTGCGTTTAACGAGAGAGGCGCGCTTTCGCATCTCGGGATTCAAGTCGCCGCGACCGAGGACGTGCTGACAATGCGTCAGAAATGGGCGGACTCCGGACTTGTCACCCGCGATGAGATGCAGACTAACTGTTGCTATGCTACTCAGGATAAGACCTGGGTGCGTGACCCTGATGGCAATGACTGGGAAGTGTTCGTTGTGCTCAAGGACAATCTTCCGGAAACCGCACCCTGCGAATGCGGGGACAAGGTTAACGAAGCAGTTGGCAAATCACCTATGGAAGTGGCGTCAGCATCATGCTGCGCTCCGGCGGTTGTCGGAATTGCACGGTGAAGAGAGGTCACCGCATGGATCGCGGGCTGATGTACCAGGAGTAATAAATCATGAGCGACCGATTAAGGGTCTTGATTCTATGCACTGGTAACTCAGCCCGCAGCCAAATGGCTGAAGGACTTCTTCGTCACCTGGCCGCAGCCAGGATTGGAGCGACCAGCGCCGGCGTGGCGCCAACTCAGCTGCGGCCTGAGGCCATCCTGGCAATGAAAGAAATCGGCATCGACATCTCGAACCAACGTTCGAAGTCGATCGATGAGTTTATGACGCAGCCTTTTGACTATGTAATTACGGTTTGCGATAACGCCAATCAGCACTGCCCGATGTTTGCGGGCGCAAGTCGTCGCATACATTGGAGCATTGAAGATCCGGCGGCGGTCTCAGGGGATGACGAGGCCAAACTCGGCGCCTTCCGGCAGGCCCGCAACGAATTACAAGACCGATTGAAAAGATTCATCGAGGATGAGGTCGAGCGGATCGATTAGCATCAGCAGAAAGGCCCGACCCTCATCGAGAGCCGGGCCTTCAGGTTTAGTGGTCCCGAGCAGTTACTGCGGTTTATTCAGTAGCTCCTGGCGCTGCTTCATCCGTTGCTCACGTGCCTTCATCCGATCTTCGTGTCTGGCTTTGCGCTCTTTCTGCTTTTCCTCGATACGGGCTTTTTGCTCGGCCGTTAGAACTCCTGCTGTCTCAGCGCGTACGCCCTCCATCGCCGTGCGAATCTCCTGACGCAGAGTCTTTGATCGCACTTCATCTTCGGCACTGAATGTCCCGGCGATTCTCTTTTCGCGCAGCTTAAACAATTCTTCGCGCTGACCCTTCGTCGCTTCCAGCCGGCGCTGAGTAATTGCCCGAATCTGTGCCCGCTGGGCTTCGGAAAGATCAACTCCGCGTATGGCGTCACGCAAGCCGGGTCCACGTTTGACCAGGCCTTCTCGGCGGCCATGTCGGCGCATTCCTTCAAGTCGCCCACGAAGTTTCTCTCTTCGCTCCAACCGCTCACGTTTAAGCGCGCCGTCCTGTGTCGTGGTAGTTGTTTGCGTTTCCTGGGCAAAGGCAACCATACCAAGTGCCAAAATAATTCCTGAGATTCCGATTAACTTTTTTCTTAAAAACATCTCTTCTCCAACTCCTTTTAGCTATTTTCCTTGTGTGAACACAAATTTTTCGGGGAGCTAATTGGCGTTCCGGGCATTTAGACGCCTCATCCATCGACTTAGTTTAGAAAGATCAGGGTATTGACTTCTCCACCCGAGCAGAGTACTTTACAACGCAAAGGGCCGACTGAAGAGCTGCTGGGCAATGCTTCTGGCCAAGTCTAGTATCGCGGAACTATCAGTACCGAGCGCGGTAGCGCCGGGTCCTTGGGTCAAGTTGGATGATAAGAGATCACTGAGTATTTCTGAAGTTGAGATTAGCATCCGGCGCTACCGCGCTCCGTTCTGTAAAGCAACGCTGCATCAGTCAACTCAAAATGACCTACTACCCAAGATCGTAGTGAGTAGTAAAAATCTGAACTGCCACGTACAATACCCGGCGCAAAATGGATCTTCTCGATAACATAAACATCCCCGCAGACCTGCGGCAACTTCCCTTAGACAGATTGCAGCAGGTAGCCGACGAGATTCGGCAATACATACTCGAAACCATGTCGCGTATCGGAGGCCACACCGGCGCCTCGCTTGGAGCAATCGAGCTGGCCGTGGCGCTCCATTACGCTTTTGAGACGCCAAAAGACCGGCTGGTCTGGGACGTTGGTCATCAGGCCTACGCCCACAAAATTCTGACCGGCCGGCGTGACCTGCTGCCGACTATCAAACAATATGGCGGCATTAGCGGCTTCCTGCGTCGGGACGAATCTGAGTATGACATGTTTGGCGCCGGTCATGCTTCGACATCTCTCTCGGCCGCTCTGGGTATGGCGATAGCGCGCGACAAGAAGGGCGAGGACCATCATGTGGTTGCCTTGATTGGCGATGCTTCACTGGCCGGCGGGATGGCGATGGAAGCCATCAATCAAGCGGGCCATCTCAAGAGCCGTCTGATCGTAGTTCTCAACGATAACGAGATGTCGATCGCGCCGGCCGTCGGTGCCTTGACGGGCTATCTAAATCGCATTCGCGGCGCTCACGGTTATCATCGCGTCAAGGACGAGGTCGAGGAAACGCTGCTAGCGATTCCCTCGCTCGGCGAGCGCCTGCATCACGCCGCCAAGACCGTGAAAGACGCGATCGCCGCCGCGGTGCTACCCGGCGCGCTCGTTAATGAGCTGGGGTTTAAGTATATCGGGTACGTGGATGGGCATAACCCTCGGGCTCTGGTTGCTGCCTTCCGCGAAGCTCAACAGGTTAAGGATGGACCGGTAATTGTTCACGCGCTGACGACCAAGGGCAAGGGTTATCCTCAAGCTGAGAAGGATTACTACAAGTGGCATGCGACAGGGCCCTTCGACCTCCAGAGCGGTCAGGCTATTAAGTCAAAAGCAAGTGCGCCTACCTACACGGCTGTCTTCGGCAATACCTTGGCTGAGTTAATGGAGAAGGACGAGAAGATTATCGCGTTGACCGCAGCGATGCCTGACGGCACCGGCATTTGCACTCCACTCGAGAGGTTTCCGGAGCGGTCGTTTGATGTCGGCATTGCTGAACAACATTGCGTGACCTTCGCGGCCGGCTTGTCTTGTGAAGGACTGAAGCCTGTCTGCGCCATCTATTCCACGTTTCTTCAACGTGGATTTGATCAGTTGGTTCATGACGTTTGTATTCAAAACCTCAATGTGAAGTTCTGTCTGGATCGAGGCGGCCTCGCCGGCGGTGATGGCCCAACCCACCACGGTCTACTCGATATTGCGTATTTACGTGCTGTTCCTCATCTAGTCGTGATGGCGCCGAAGGATGAGGGCGAGATGCGCGACATGCTGCTGACTATGGTTGAACATGAAGGACCCGTGGCGATGCGTTATCCCCGAGGCAACGGTGTCGGCGCCGACATTGCCCGGGCCCCGCAACTCCTGGAAATCGGCAAAGGTGAGATCCTTCGTGACGGCGGCGAAATAGCGATTGTCGCCTACGGCTCAATGGTACATCCGTCATTGCAGGCGGCGGCGAATCTGGCAAAGGAAAATATCGAAGTTACAGTCGTGAACGCCCGTTTTGTGAAGCCGCTCGATGCTCCGCTCCTGCTTGCTTTGGCAAAAACCAAACGCCTCATCGTCACGGTTGAAGAGGCCTATCTCGCTGGCGGCTTTGGCTCGGCAGTTTTGGAGTTGCTGGAGGAAAACGGCTTGCAGGACCAGGTGCGCGTCGTCAGGATGGGAATACCGGATCGCCTCGTGACGCATGGCGACCCCAAGCTCTTGCTGGCCAAATATGGCCTTGATTCGGATGGTATTTACAACCGAGTCAAAGAGAGTGTGGACGTAATGGATCACCGTCGCACAAAGCCGCAAAAAGTCGGCCGATAGCTCAATCCTCAATTGCAAAAGAATGACGCGCCCGTACTGCTTTGACAGACGGGCGCGTTGTTTTTATGCACTATATGGTGGCTTCACTTCCCCCATCTCCTCGCGCAAGTTCGTTTCCACAAAGTTTCCCGGGGCCTTAGCGCCGCTTAAATGCAAACCGCTGCGGTGGCCCCGGTCTTGCAAACCATTTCAATGAAAGCAAGAAAGCTAGCAAAACTGGGGGCGCCGGGTTCACAGCAATTTCTCAAGGACTATGGAATCAAATATTACTGACCAATCGACCTGGATCTCAGATTCACCTCTTGCCGAGCCGCATTTCGACCAGGAAGCAACTCTGCTTTCGGCTCGACCGGTAGTCCCAATTGATCAAGTTTCCGTGAAGGCGGGTGTCTCTCGGGTGTGGCTTTTGGGGTTTGGGCTGGCCGGGGTCCTCTTGGTTGCGATGTCGGCAACTGCACTATATTACTCGCGACCTGCCGTGACCCAATCGCAGCCCGTTCCAGCCGTGGACACATTATCCTCCGGTGTCGAGGGACTCGAGTCGGACACCGCTGACCATAACGCGCTGGATTCAGGGAAAGTAGCACAGCCAGATTTACAACCGCCGAGAATGACGACAACCGCGCGGACGTCACCTTCGTCGACGACTAGTCCGAACCGTTCTGCCAATCCCGCTGCGAATCGACCGCCCGATCGTGCGGTAGCAGGTGACCAAGCTCCCGCTTACGATGAGGCGGAGGATCGCGACGAACGGCGTGCGGCCCGAAGAGCAGCAAAAGAGGAGCAACGCGCAAATCGTCAGAGACGCCGCGGTAAACGCGGCGACGATCTGCGTCGAATTCGTGAAATTTTCGAGGGTCCAACCAGGCCGTAACGACTCAAGACTAGACGGAGCGATAAGTGAGATCCACGTAGTGATTGTTACATTTTCATTGCTCTCAAACTTCAGAGCGGCCATGGCGGCCAATACTCCGTTTATCATTGAAAAGGTTGTTGACTGTTTCTGGAACGGGTGGCATCATCTTTCGCCAGCGAGATAAAACTTTATCGATTGGCAGGTCTTTGCTCCGGTAGTCTCTCTCTCACACCTTAGATCCCGACTTTTTCATGACGTTTCATAAATCGCGTTACCACGCGAGGAATAGGGTATTTGTATGAAGAAACAGATGTTTCGTGAACGGGAGTGTATTCACAGAGACGAAGGCGCCGAAGGTGAACTCTACAACGGCGCCCTATACGTGCAAGCCCTTCAGCTTTTGCCAGTAGATCAGGCGATGAAGATGTCTGAAAAAGTTAGCTCCTTCTTTTGGTCGGATGCATCGCACATATTAGTTTGGCTCTGTCTTGATTGCGCGGCTGCCCTTGATCTCAACGACATGCCACGTTCAATAGCACAGAGTGCGCGGCGACAAGCCTGAGACACCTGAGTCAGGATCCTCGAGTTCAGCAGGTCACCTGGTTGGGTTTTGCGGTAAAGTAAAACCCGATGAAGCACGAACGAGTTGATAAACTGCTGGTCGCACGAGGACTCGCGGAGTCGCGCACGAAAGCTCAGGCCATGGTGATGGCCGGCATCGTCCTCGGTAACGAACAACGCATAAATAAACCTTCCGACCTGGTTGCCCCTGACATCGAGATTCGCATCAAGGGTGGCGATGATCCCGCGGCCCGCTATGTTGGCCGCGGAGGCTTAAAACTGGAAGCCGCGCTGCGGGAGTTCAACATCAATGTCGAAGGGTTGACCTGCCTCGACGTAGGCGCTTCCACCGGCGGCTTCACCGATTGCCTGCTACAACATGGAGCGCAAAGAGTCATTTCGATCGATGTCGGTCACAACCAGATCGACTGGCGACTCCGAACCGACGAGCGCGTGGACGTTAGAGAGGGTGTGAACGCCCGGTATCTGACACCCGAGGACTTCGAAACAACCTTTGACATCGTGGTCATGGATGTCTCATTCATTTCCGCAACCAAGGTCATGCCTGCGATTGTTCCCCTCCTCACCGATAAGGGACGGCTCATAACACTCATTAAACCCCAATTTGAAGTTGGACGAGGTGAGGTGGGAAAGGGTGGCATCGTGCGTGATCCCCAGAAACATGCACGCGTTGTCGATGAGGTTCACTCAGCAGCTAAGCTTTTGGGATTCGAACCGCGCGGTCTCATTGAATCCCCCATTCACGGTGCTGATGGCAACCTTGAATTCCTCGCCCTCTACGAGAAGGTTTAGCCAGATACCAACGGCTGTTTAGAAAGGGTACTTGTGCCCCCGTCGGGCACACAAGTGTGCTCTCTAAACGGAGAAGCCGGCGCACAAGTGCGCTCTCTAAACGGAGAAGTCGCTGCTTTGCATATTGCTCCTCAGTCATTCTTACAGGTACCATGCCAGCGCTTTCTTCAATTCCAAAAACGTTTATCGGTTCTTCCTCCACGCAGTCCGATGAGTATCTCGTCCATAAAACGTATCGGCATAGTTCTCAAGCCGAATCAGCCGGACGCACTTAAGATGATCTGCGAGCTGACCGTATGGCTGGCGGAGCGTGGCATAACGCTGCTTGGGGGACCAGAAATCGAGCACGAGCGAATCGCCCAACAAACGGGCTGCGCAGTTGAGGAAGTGTCAACCGAGACACTGGCGGCCAGTGTGGACCTGGTTCTAGTGCTGGGTGGCGACGGCACAATGATCGCCACGGCGCGCCTTATGGGTGACAAGGAAGTGCCTGTATTGGGTGTTAACTTCGGTGGGTTGGGCTATTTGGCTGAGTTTCGGATTGAAGAGTTGTACACCGCACTCGAATCGATTCTGGCCGGCAACTATCGCCTGGACAAGCGCGTGATGCTGGCGGTTGAACTCCTCCGGGGCCACGAACATGTGACGAAAACTCGCGTGCTCAATGACGTCGTAATCAATAAATCCGCCCTTGCCCGCATCATTGAGATCGAGGCTTATCTAAACCAGCAGTTTGTGAATTCATTTCGGGCTGACGGACTGATTGTCTCGACTCCCACCGGCTCAACCGCTTACAACCTGTCGGCCGGCGGTCCCGTGATCTTCCCCTCGATGAATGCGATCGTGATCACGCCCATTTGTCCTTTCACACTTTCCAACCGGCCTATCGTCGTACCTGATAATGCATTTATTGAACTGTGCTTGAAAACCGATAAGGAAGAGGTTGCCCTAACCCTGGATGGCCAGGTTGGCTTTCCGCTGCAGGTCAACGACAGGGTAGTGATTCGCAAGAGCCAAACGACGTTCAATATCGTGCAGCCCACCAATAGAAACTATTTTGACGTGTTGCGAGACAAGCTGCGCTGGGGAAGATAAGACAAATTTCACTTTCGGACTCCTGGAGTTTAGCTAAGAACCATATGCCCAAAGAACACGACGACGACCTCGCCAGCCCGAAGATTGCAGCGGATGCCTTCGAGCGCGAAGTAGGCACAGACCTTGATGAGAAGACACCCGACAAACCAAAAGGCATGGCGCTTCATACGCGCATTCTGATTGGCCTGGCTGTGGGAGTGATCTCCGGCGTCACCGTCAACTATGCCTTCGGCGGCGACCATCCACGCGTCGCGTGGGTTATCGACAACATTACGCAGCCGATCGGCCAGTTATTCCTTCGTCTGCTTTTGATGATCGTCGTGCCCCTCGTTTTTTCCTCGCTGGTGGTTGGCGTAGCCGGCATAGGTGACATTCGCAAGCTCGGGCGCGTCGGTCTGAAGTCTTTTGCTTACTGTTTGATTATCTCGGCAATCTCCGTAGTGATCGGATTGACCCTGGCAAACACGATCAAGCCGGGCAAGCGAATCGATCAGGCGACTGCCGAGGCTCTCAAACTGCGCTATGCGACTGACGCGACCAAGACCGTCGAGGATGCAAAAAAGGCAAGCAGCTCAACACCAAAGCCGTTGATGGCCGTCGTCGAAACAATCGTTCCAAAGAATCCGGTGTTCGCGGTGGCGGGCGAAAATCCAAACATGCTTCACCTGATGTTTTTCGCCCTGGTGATCGGCATCGCCATAACTTTGATTCCGGTTCGCGTCACTGCGCCTCTCCTCCGCGGGCTCGAAGCCCTCTACGAAATCACAGCCAAGATCATTGAGATGATCATGAAGTTTGCTCCTTATGCCGTGGCCTGTTTGTTATTCAATAACACTGCGCGCTTTGGACTCGACCTCCTGCAAGCACTAGGTTGGTTTGTAGTAACAGTACTTCTCGGCCTGTCGCTACACATGTTTGGTGTTTACTCGCTGTCTGTGTATTTCCTGTCGCGCCTTTCCCCGCTCGACTTTTTCCGGCGCATCAAGACCGTGATACTGACCGCTTTCTCAACTTCGTCATCGAACGCGACTTTGCCAACGGCCTTGAGGGTTACAGAAGAGAACCTCGGCGTGCCGCAGGAGATTAATAGTTTCGTGTTGACGGTGGGCGCCACGGCAAATCAAAACGGCACGGCACTGTATGAAGGAGTAACCGTGTTGTTTCTGGCACAGCTTGCAGGTATTGACCTTTCTCTGGGTCAGCAATTGATGGTGGTCTACCTGGCCATTCTTGGAGGCATCGGAACGGCCGGCGTGCCTTCGGGTTCAATCCCCTTCATCATCGGGGTGCTGGTTACTATCGGCGTAAATCCCGCGTTGATAGCGATCATTCTGGGTGTGGATCGAATCCTTGATATGTGTCGGACGACACTGAATGTGGTGGGCGACATCACCGCGGCAACGTTTGTTGCCCGATCGGAAGGATATGAGCTATTGAAACCCCATGAGCCGGCGATTGTTCATGCAGGGGTGAGAACTGCAGATTGAGCTACAGCTTTAACCGCCCAAGACGCCAGGACGCAAAGGACGCCAAGCGAGTGAGCAGCAGACAAGTACATGTCGTTAGCTGGCCTACTAGTTTTCGAATTCCTGTTGCCTATCCGGTTTTATTCTCCTTGGCGTTCTCAGCGTCTTGGCGGTTGACTTAATCCGATAAGGACACGACGCGATGGTATTTCCTCTTTACGACGACAACACTGATCGGACAACTCTGCCGATAGTTAACTACGTTTTGATTGCCATCAATATCCTCGTGTTTGTCTTCCTCCAGCAACTTGGAACAAACGAGAGATTTACCTATGCGTTCTCGACTGTGCCGCAGGAGATTGTCAGCGGTCGCGATATTCAGACTCCGGATAGAATCGTGGAGCATCCGAGTACCGGGCAGCGGCTTTTGATTCCCGGTCTTCAGGCAACGCCACTTTCAGTTTATCTGACGCTAATTGTCTCCATGTTTATGCATGGCGGGATCGCGCACATCGCGGGCAACCTGCTTTTCCTTTGGATCTTTGGAGACAATGTTGAGCATCGGCTGGGACATCTCAGATATCTGATCTTCTACCTCGTAACCGGTGTGATCGCATCATTGGCCCATGTAGTAACGACGGTCATGTTTGCCACCGAATCGGCCAGTCTGCTGATACCCAGTCTGGGAGCCTCGGGAGCAATCTCAGGAGTTCTCGGTGGTTACATCGTTCTTTACCCGCACCGACGGGTAACCGTAATCATGTTTCGTTTCCTCACCGACGTGCCTGCCTACGTGGCTATCGGAATCTGGTTCGCGTTCCAGTTGATTAGTGGGCTGGGAATCTTAGGTGGCGGATCGCAGGGGGGAGTGGCTTACGCTGCCCACATTGGTGGCTTCGTCGCCGGCCTCGCTCTGGTTAAGCTGTTTGCGATAGGGCGACAAGATAATTCATTCCAAGCTTTATAGGCCTGATAGGAACTATTGGAACTATAGTTCCTTCTTCCTCTTGAATTGCAGCAGATTGCCGCCTCAGTTAAGATTTCTACTTCCAGTTTTGAAGGAGAAATCTATGGCAATCGCTGAGAGTTCGTGTGCGTCAGTCAATCAGCAGGGTCTCGACATTCGTTCTACACCGCGCGAAGAGATGGAGCTATTTCCGCTCGATAGCTTCGCGTATGAATTTCCGGGTCGCGAAATAAAAATCGACTTTCAGATCACGGAGTTCACGGCGATCTGCCCCTTTTCCGACTTTCCGGATTTCGCCACCATCAGGCTCGAATATGTCCCTAACCAGCGTTGTGTGGAACTGAAGAGCCTTAAGCTCTACATCAATTCTTTTAGGAATGTGAAGATTTTCCACGAGCACGTCATTAACGTGATTCTCGATGACTTTGTCAGCGCCTGTGACCCCTTGAGTGTCGAACTCGAAGGAGATTTCCACGTTCGCGGAAACATCAAAACGGTAGTGCGAGCCAGCTATCGAAAGCAGTGAGCAATAAACTAATATCTAACCGATGTCATATATCAATTGGACCAACTGAAACATTGCCCGCCGTGCTCTGCCCGGTCTCACTGCTCACTGCGCACGGCCCTTTGATTAAAAAATGCGTTTCACCACCATCTTCATAATCGCCGGCGTTGTACTACTGGTCATCTTTTTCCTCATCGCGAAACTAGCGATTCGTTGGGCAATTAGGCTAGCGATCATTGGGATTATTTTGGTCGCCTTGCTGGGTGGCGGCGGCTTCTGGTGGTGGAGCAATTATCTGGCGCCGAAGCCGGTCCCGAATCGCCCGCGATCAGCTCCTGCCAAACCAACACCGGGCCGCTGAGCCGCAAAGACCATGGCGAAAAGCGCTAGTGATGACGCCGCCGACATACTCGATCCCGAGAAGCCTCCTTCCTTGCCCGGTGGAACTCTCGGATTATGGACCCGCTACCGGCGCTTGCCCCGGAATGTTTTCGCGATCAGTCTCGTCAGCCTGCTAAACGACACCTCCAGCGAAATCATCTATCCGCTGCTGCCCTTCTTTCTTAACAACACACTGGGCGTTTCCCCACGGGTGCTGGGAAGTATCGAAGGGACTGCCGAATCCATTTCCAGCTTACTCAAACTGTTTGCCGGCCACTTTAGCGATCGGTTCGGCAAACGAAAGGTGTTTGTCGTTTCCGGATATGCGCTGTCCAGTCTCGCCCGCCCGCTGCTGGCGTTTACCACCAGCTGGCATCAGGTGATGGCGATTCGCCTGACTGATCGCGTTGGCAAAGGAATACGAACTGCGCCGCGCGATGCGATGATCGCGGATACTGTTACGGTCCAGGAGCGTGGATTAGCCTTCGGATTCCATCGGGCGATGGACCACACCGGAGCAGTGATCGGCCCCCTGGTTGGTTATTTGCTGGTGTCGTTGTTTGCCGCCGATCGCAACGCCCTCACCCGGAGCGACTTCACCAGACTCTTTCTCATGGCTTCAATTCCGGCACTCGCAGCTGTGTTGGTGGTCCTGTTCTTTGTCCGCGAATCGAATAAGCCGAAGCCCTCGCCCGGTCCCGATCCGGATATAACTACAAATACTAAGGCTCCTCCAATACGTCTTTCACTGCGCGGCTTTGACGGCAACTTCAAGGGCTTTCTGTTGATCCTGGCTCTCTTCACTCTTTCAAATTCATCCGATTTCTTTCTGCTGCTGCGGGCGCAGGACGCCGGCGTCTCGGTCCTAAACACGACCCTTCTGTGGGCGGCGCTCCACGGTAGTAAAGTGCTGAGTTCGATCTTTGGCGGCGACCTTTCGGATCGTTTGGGCCGGAAGCGCCTGATAGTTTCGGGTTGGATCCTTTACGCGGCGGTTTATGCGGGTTTTGCCTTCGTTTCAAATCCGGTCTCGGTATGGATACTCTTCCTGATTTATGGAATCTATTTTGGTTTAGCCGAAGGCGCCGAGAAGGCCCTGGTCGCCGACCTGGTGCGGCCCGAACAACGCGGTACTGCGTATGGGCTGTATAATCTTGCTTTCGGCATAACGGTGCTGCCGGCGTCCCTTTTGATGGGGGCTTTGTGGGATTGGCGCGGCCCGAAGACCGCTTTCCTGGTAAGCGCGACGCTCGGCGGGACCGCGGCCTTGTTGTTACTGATGTTTGTCACGACCCGCGGACACAGTCGGGGCGATGGAGAGGTTCAACCGATCGTTTAGAAGACGACTTGCCGGCCCCTGCGCACTGGAGAGTACAGCGCTCAACCATTCGTTTAGAAAGCAGACTTGTCTGCCCGGGCGCATTCGGGGGCACGCTGGTCAACCATTCGTTTAGAAAGCAGACTTGTCTGCCCGGGTGCACAAGTGCTCTTTCTAAACAGAGTGGCGGTCAGGGGTAGATTGGTTTTTGGGTGGATTCCGGAGCTAACTTCGAAAGGATTGAGATGACGCGTCAAACACTTGATTCAGTTCCGGGCTTCTCAACTGAGATCGGTTTCTACCTAAGCGGAATGGAGGAGGTTCGGATCCAACTCGTCGAAGCTGTCGAGGGCATGTCTGACGAACACATCGGACGTCCGGCAATTCCCGGTGCCCACGCCATCGGCGCACTCGTTCTGCACATCGGCGAAGCCGAGTGGTATTGGATGCAATGTGTAATCTCCGGACAGAAGGTAACGGAAGAAATCCGGTGCTCGCCTTATTGGGATGTGCTAACGGAGCCACCAGGTTCTTCGTACAAAGGTTATTCCGCCGAGTTTTGTCTCAACGAAATTCAAAAACTGCGGGAACAAACGCGTGGAACGTTGGCGGCATTCACGGATTCCGATCTGGGACGCATCTATTCCAGACAACGCCGCGGAGAGACACAGGAGCAAAGCCTACGCTGGATACTGCATCACCTCATCGATCACGAGGCGCAGCACAAAGGACAGATTTTAATGCTCAAGCGGCTGCAAGGGGTCTAAAGAATGAAAGCTGTTTGCTTGGCGCCGTAGTCCAAAGTAGTCTCAAGTGCATCGTGGTCGCGACAGGTCGCGACCGACCAAAGCGGTGACAGGTCACCGCACTCCAAAAAGTAACTAAATGAATACGAATTACCAGTTGATCAAAACTGAGGAAGCGCTTCGCAAGGCAGTTGAAGCGCTCTCGGCCCACCAGGCAATCGGACTCGATACTGAAACTACCGAGCTGGATCCTTATGTCGGCCGCTTGCGTTTGATCCAACTCGCCACCCCAAGTGGCGTTTACATAGTAGATCTCGATGCTTTTGGCGACCGCAACAATGGCAACCTTCGAGAGACCAGTGCTCTTGCCCCACTGCGCGAACTGCTCGCCGCGCACCGGCCCGTTAAGATTGCTCACAACGCGAAGTTTGACGCGAAGTTCATCAAGCACACCCTCGGTGCTGATCTCGGCGGACTTTTCGATACGCTGCTGGCCAGTCAGTTGATCGGCGCCGGCGACATTGAAGAGCGACACGGATTAGACACGGTCGCCTCCCGCTACTTGAACGAGTCGGTTGATAAAACCGAACGCCTCAGCAATTGGAACTTCGAACTTTCTGAAGCCCAACTCCAATATGCGGCGCGAGACGCGGCGGTACTGGTTCCGTTACGCGAGAAGCTGATCGAACGATTGAGAAGCGACTCCCTGATCCAGTGTGCGCAACTGGAGTTTGAATGCGTGATGACGGTGGCTGATATGGAGCTGACCGGCTTCTACATGCATAAGGACCGCTGGCTCGAACAATTGTCGATAGTTGAGAAGAAGCGAATTCAGCTGGCCAGTGAGCTACAGGACGTGCTCGCTGAGGAGTCGAACCAGGGAACTCTTTTCGGCGGGCCACAACGAGATGAGATCAACCTCGATTCGCATCAGCAGTTGACCAAAGCGCTGGAACGTCTGGGTATTACCATGCCTGATTCTACCCGCAACTGGAAACTCCAGCCCCTCGCCGCCGAATATCCAGTGATCGCAACGTTGCTTGAATACCGCACTGTACAAAAAGCCCTGACCAGTTACGGGCAAAACATGATCGACCTCGTTAATCCCACGACCCACCGGTTGCATGCCGACTTTCGCCAGATTGGGGCGCCTACCGGCAGGTTCTCATGCACCAACCCAAACATTCAGCAGGTGCCGCACGCGGTTGAATACCGCCGCTGCTTCTCGGGATATCCGGAAGGTCGAAGGCTGATCATCGCCGACTACTCGCAGATTGAGCTGCGGATCCTGGCAGAGTTTTCGGGCGATCGCGGATTCATCAACGCGTTCAACTCCGGGGCCGATCTCCATCGCGTAACTGCGGCCGAGGTATTCAACGTGGCAGTCGATCAGGTCAGCCGAGAACAGCGAGACTTCGCCAAGCGTTTGAACTTTGGCGTGGTCTACGGCATCGGCGCGCAGCGCTTTTCAATCATGACCGGGTCAACGGTGACTGAGGCAGAAAATATCCTGCGGAAATACTTCGCCACCTATCGCGGACTCGATACTTATTTGCATGAAGCTGCCGACCGGGCCGTGAGAGATCGACAGGCGAGAACCGGTTCGGGACGGTTGGTGCGCTTTCGTTATGACGACCAGGACCGCCAGCAGATCTCCATGACCAAGCGCAACGGCAAGAACACGCCCATCCAGGGAACGAGCGCAGACATTCTGAAGCGCGCCCTGCGCCTGCTTAAGGACGAGTTGCGAAATACCAACGCCCAGATCGTCAATATCATTCACGATGAGATCGTCGTCGAAGCTGACGCTGCGGAAGCTAATGAGGTTGCCGTGAAAGTCGAGCGGGCGATGTGCGCGGCCGGCGAGGAATACGTGAAGACGGTGCCGGTAAAGGTCGAGACTGAAATCGCGGATGAATGGGTCAAGTAACAGGTGCCCAACCGCCAAGACGCCAAAAGACCAGAGGTCAGAGGTCAGAGGTCAGAGGTCAGAAACTGGCAACCATGGGGTTTAAGATTTAAGCCAAGCTGCGTCCGAAAAATTTGATTACGCCGAGGCGCCAAGAGTGCCAAGCTAGCTTTTGCGGCTTTGCCGCCTTCCGTGCGGTGAGGCTCCGCCTCACCGGCCCTTCTGTATTATTTGAGGCTATGCCTCCGCGGCTTTAGAGGCGCAGCCTCGAAGAAAAAACCGATCCCCCGGAAAAGGCCGAGCCTTTCCGCGCGGAAGGCGGCAGAGCCGCAAAACGCTAGCTTGGTGCTCTTGGTGTTCTTTGTGCCTTAGCGTCTTGGCGGTTCAATTTTGGTTCGCCGCCGCACTCTTCCGCCAAATAAGAAAAACTGGAATGCCTGTGAGAACCAATAAATAGCCAATCCCGGACGTGGTCGGTTTTAGAAAAGCCAGATCAATCACCAGCAGCAGCGCGAGCACGATGTAGATTAGAGGCACAACCGGATATCCGAACGTCCGATAGGGCCGTTCGTGCTGCGGGTCCTTGCGGCGCATGACCATCACCGCTCCCACCATCAGCGCATAGAAGACCAGATCAGCGGAAATAATGTATTCGAGCAGTTGGGTGTAGACATTGCCGTAACTGACGGTAGCAACGCCCGTCTGCGCATCGGTGGTAGTTAAGACTGTCCGCGGTAGCGTCAACAAAGCGGCCCAGATCCCCTGAATCACCAGAGCAACGGCCGGAACGTGGCGGTTATTTAACATTCCCGCTCGCCGAAAGAACAGATTATCCCGCGCCATTGCGTAGTAGACACGGGCACCCGCCAGAATCAGTCCATTGTTACAGCCAAACGTGGAAATCATGATCGCCACAGCCATGATGATTGTGCCGGGCCGACCGAAAACGGTTTGCATCGTGGCTGTGGCCACACTGTTCATCGGTTTTTGAATGGTGCCGAGCGGCAACGTCACGATGTAAGCGACATTGGCCAGAAGGTAGAGAGTCACCACTATGCCACACCCGATGAGCAAAGCCCGGGGCAAGTTTCGGCCTGGCTCGCGGACTTCGCTACCGGTAAACGTCACGTTGTTCCAGGCCGACTGCGCAAACAGTGGTCCGACCATCGCCAGACCCAGCAGCATCAGAAGTGCGGGCGTGCCAGTGGCACCAAGCCCTGGTTGCGCGACGGCAGGATTCCAACCATTCGCCAATGGATTCCACCAATCGGATGTGTAGGCTGCGCTTTGATTACTCCAACCCAGAAAGAGACCAACCAGAATCAGACCAACAAGGGTGGCGGTCTTCGTGAACGTAAACGTATTCTGGATAAGTTTGCCGGTCTTCAGGCCACTGGTATTGCTGATGGTCAGCACGAGGATCAGGACAATGGCTACTAGTTGGGCGGTCGAAAGGCTTACCGCATAGCCAAAGAAGAGATGAGTGGGCGCGATAATGTAATTGGATTCTGAGATCTGCGGCGCGAGTACACCCATAAACCGCGCGAACGCAACTGCCACTGCGGCAATGGTGCCGGTCTGGATAACCAGCAAGAGCGACCAGCCGAAGAGGAACCCGGCCGCTGGACCATAAGCCTCGCGCAGAAAAACATACTGCCCTCCGGCGCGGGGCATCATCGCCGCCAGCTCAGCGCAACAAAGCGCGCCGGTAATGGTGAGCACTCCGGCCAGCGCCCACGCAACCAACAGCCAGCCCGGCGCTCCCACTAGTCGCACCGACTCCGCCGAGGTGATAAAAATCCCCGAGCCGATCATCGACCCGACCACGATCATGCTGGCGTCCATCAGACCCAGACCGCGAACGAGGTTTGGGGCAGAGTTGTCGGTAGATTCGCTCATGATTTGGGGGAGGGTATAGTTGGAATGATGCGGCAGTGTCAAGAAAAGTTTACGCGCTAAGCAGACCGGAATGATGATAAACCTGGCTCGCACGTCCGAATTAACGGAACCGCGATTAATCCTCTTCCTCGGGCTCTGCCCGCCGATGTGCGGTGGCGGCTACGCCCCACCGAGGGAATCAGCTATAGGTTTTGGGGCTACGCCCCGGGGCATAGCCCCAAAAGAAAAGAAACCAACTCGGAAGGTCATAGACCTTCCGCACATCAGACGGCGGGGCCCGAAAGATTCAATTTCAATTAGTTTCTATCCCACCACGAGGAAAACGGTAGTGTCCTAATCGACGCCACCCGGAAAAACCCTCTGCTTGACACCTCGCGCCTCGCCCAATAGTCTTGCCTGTTTGAATTCCGCCAGAGGTTCTCACTTCTATTAGTCTAATTAAGGGAAAAACGGATTACATGGTCAAGGAACAAATAAATAATTTGATTACGGCGAAGCAGGCCCACGTTGGCGTTGTCGGTTTAGGTTACGTGGGGCTACCTCTGCTGGCCGAGTTTGCGCGCAGTGGTTTTCGCGCGACCGGATTCGAAGTTGACGAAAACAAAGCGGCCACGATCAACTCCGGTGAGTCTTACATTGGCGATATCGCCTCCGCAACGGTGAAAGAGTTGGTAGAGAAGAAGCTCTTGCGCGCTACTACAAACTTCGACCATCTCCAGGAATGCGACGCAGTCATAATCTGTGTTCCCACGCCGCTCAGAAAGACGAAAGAGCCCGACGTCTCCTACATCCTCGCCGCTGCCGAAGAGATCAAGCAGCGCCTGCATCGAGGGCAAGTGATCGTGCTCGAGTCAACCACTTATCCCGGTACTACCGACGAAGTCTTGCTGCCGATGTTTGAGGAAACCGGTCTGAAGCTTGATGAGGATTTTCTGCTGGCCTTCTCGCCTGAGCGAGTTGATCCCGGCAATCCTGAGTTTCAGACGCACAACATTCCCAAAGTGGTGGGGGGCGTCACGCCCGACTCAACACAAACGGCCGCTCACCTCTATTCCCAGATTGTTAACGATGTGCATGCCGTGAGTTCAGCTCGGGTGGCCGAAACTGCCAAACTGCTGGAGAACACGTTTCGGGCAGTCAACATTGGCATGGCCAACGAGATGGCCCGGCTTTGTTATGCGCTCAACATAGATACGTGGGAGGTGATTCGCGCCGCCGCCACCAAACCATTTGGGTTCATGGCGTTTTATCCGGGGCCGGGAATTGGCGGCCATTGCATCCCGCTCGACCCACACTATCTTTCGTGGAAAGCGCGTCAACATGGGTTTGATTCTCGGTTCATCAGTCTCGCTGAAGAAGTGAATTCACGCATGCCGGACCATGTCGTACAACTGGTGGCTGATGGGCTGAACGACGAAAGCAAGGCGATGAGGGGTTCGCGAATCTTGTTACTCGGCGTGGCCTATAAACAAGACATCGACGACGTGCGCGAGAGTCCGGCGCTGTCAATCATCGATCGGCTACGCGCGAAAGGCGCTGACGTGCGTTACCACGATCCGTTTGTGAAGCAGGTGCGCTTTGATGACGCCCACACCGAGGGCGGAGGCGACCCAATTGATTCGGTACCTCTGACTGATAATGAGCTGGAGTCAGCCGACTGCGTTGTGATTGTCACCAACCACAGCGAGACTGATTATGAACGGGTTTGCCGGCTTAGTTCGTTGATCGTGGATACGCGGAATGCGCTCAATGTCGATTTGAGACGCGGGAGTAGCGCGCGGATAATCAGGTTGTAGTTCCGCTCGACGATCTCGAAGACGTAACTCGGCAGCCGGGGGGTAGAAAACCGATGCCTGGATTGACTACGAATTAGCACAACCTTAGAATCCAAACATGAGTGTTCAAGAACTTGAACTTGTGGTTTCACGTCTTGCGGCCGATGAATTCGCTTTGTTCTCGCAGTGGTTCGACGAGTTTCGGGCTCAGCAGTGGGACCGTCAGATCGAATCCGATATCATGGCCGGGAAACTCGAACGAGCTGGCCAGCGCGCCGACGATGACTTCGAGGCCGGCAGTTGCACTTCCCTTTGAAACATTTTGCCTCTCCCGAATTCTGGTTTCATTACCGGCAACTTCCTGACGAAATCCAGAAGCTTGCCGATAAGAACTTTGAACTTCTTAATCTGATCCACGGCACCCTTCCTTATGCCTCAAAAAGGTTGGGAGGTTCTGGTCAACGCGCGTGGGTCTGCATTATCGGGCGCTTGCCAGGGACCGCCCCGAGGGTCTTTTTTGGTTCTGGATCGGACCGCACGACGTCTACGATCGGCTTACCTGATCTGCCCGGACGACGCGCTCAATGGCGATGTGAGACGTGGAATTAGTGCCCGGATAATCAGGTTGTAGAGGTAGAATCGTTTTTACGACCGAACGAGTATTGGTGCTAGGAGTCTGTGTCATGGCAATAAGCGGAATTCAATTTGTTACTGACGATCAAGGCAAAAGGGTTGCCGTGCAGTTGGACCTAAAAGAGTGGGGGGAGCTTTGGGAGGACATTTACGACAACATCGTCGCGGATGCTCGCAAAGGTGAACCAACAATGCCTCTTGAGGAATTTGAAGCCGAACTACAAGCCGAAGGACTCATTGAATGAGCGAGGCGGCCTACACCGTTAGTGTAAACCGCGCCGCGCAAAAAGAGATCCGTGATCTTGATGGAAACATACGACTTCGTGTTCTTCAATCAATCCGCTTACTTGCTGCGGAGCCGCGACCTGCCGGTTGTCGCAAGCTTGTAGGTGCGGTGAACCGCTGGCGAATTCGAATTGGCGACTACCGAGTCATCTACTCAATTGAGGACGAGGATCGACAAGTGGAAATTGTGGCAGCCCGACATCGCAGCAAGGCTTACGAGTAGTGCTCAAAGTAATCAACGTAGTCGGCGCGCGACCTAACTTCATGAAGGTCGCGCCCATCGTGGAAGCAATGAAGCGGCGCCAACAGGAGTTTACGCCGCTTCTGGTTCATACGGGCCAGCACTACGACGCGGCCATGTCTGATTCTTTTTTCCGCGATCTCGAGTTGCCGCAACCGGATGTTTGCCTCGGAGTCGGTTCAGCTTCACACGCAGCGCAGACCGCCGCGGTTATGGAACGCTTCGAACCAGTCCTCATTAAAGAAAAGCCTGACTGGGTGATAGTGGTTGGCGATGTTAACTCAACGCTGGCCTGCGCCCTGGATTGCGCCAAGCTTGGGGTCAAAGTAGCCCACGTCGAGGCGGGACTGCGCAGTCGCGATCGCACTATGCCCGAAGAGATCAACCGCCTCTTAACCGATCAGTTAGCGGATCTGCTTTTTACACCTTCCCAGGATGCCGATCAGAATTTGCGCGACGAAGGCATTCCGGCTGAGCGAATACGTTTTGTCGGCAACGTAATGATTGATTCGCTGCTCAAGCATTGGCCCCGCGCGAAGCAATCAACGATCAAACAAGACTTGCAACTGAACGAATACGCCGTGCTCACGCTTCATCGCCCCTCGAATGTAGATGAGCCGGCAACCCTACTGGGGATCCTGGAAGCAATCGAGACGATCGCTAGCCGGATCCCAGTAGTTTTTCCAGTACATCCCCGCACAGAAAAGATGATCGCCGACTTACCATCAGCTGAACGACTTTTGAATTCCGCAAACGGAATGCTGTTTTCCAATCCGTTGGGATATCTGGATTTCCTGAGTTTATATAGTGGTGCCCGCCTGGTGCTGACTGACTCGGGCGGCCTACAGGAAGAGACTAGCTTTTTGGGAATTCCTTGTTTGACGCTGCGTGAGAACACCGAACGTCCGATCACGGTGCAGATGGGAACGAACACAGTTGTGGGGACGGACTCAACTAAGATCATCGCTGCAGCGTTCGCCGCGCTCAATCAAACGACTGCTGCGCCAGTCATCATTCCGCTCTGGGACGGCCACACGGCTGAACGGATCCTGGACGCGTTGATTGAAACGACATAAGAGCCAAAAGTCTTTAGATTACTTGTCGGGTAAAACTTGATGTTAATGAGTCAAGTTTTTGGGTCAGCAGTAAACAGAGAGTTAGCCGAGGTGCGGTGATAGCCTTTGCGGCTCTGCCGCCTTCTGTGCGGAAAGGCTCGGCCTTTCCGATAGCGGTTGCATTCCTTGAGGCTGCGCCTCCGATGTCGCGCTGAGGCATAGCCTCAAAATAAATAGCGGTGCCGGTGAGGCGGAGCCTCACCGCACGGAAGGCGGCAAAGCCGCAGAGCCAAGCTTAGAGACAAAGGTTCCTGTTGTTCTATTTCCGATCCGTATTTATCCGCGTGATTCCGCGGCTGATACAAACGCAGTCTTGTCGGTCTGAGGCAGAGCCTCGCTAGTTTCCCAATTTCCGACTCTTGTGCTTCCTCTGTGTTCGCCGTGCCTCAGTGGTGAGTGTCTCCCGACGTTTTCCGACCACAGAGACACGAAGAGCACAGAGGACGCACAAAGAAAAACTTAGATTAGTACAGGACACGCTAAGCTTCCAAAATCTTCAGCATGCATCGAGAATCGCTCGACTTCAGCCAACGCATTCCTGAGCTAGACGGTCTTCGGGGTCTGGCCATCATCCTCGTGCTCTTCTACCACTATGTTGAATCCTCTCCACTGCTCCCACGTTTCCTTTCGATCGCGGGGCGTTTGACCTGGAGCGGCGTCGATCTTTTCTTTGTGTTGTCGGGATTCCTGATTGGAGGGATCCTCCTGAAAGCACGTGAATCGCCAAATTATTTCAAGGCGTTCTATATTCGTCGGGCCTGTCGCATCCTGCCAATCTATGCGGCCACCCTCGCAGCGTTTTGGCTGGTTAGGGCTTTGCCCGTCGAATACAGCGACAATGTGTCATGGCAATGGCTCTTCTCGCGACCATTCCCCTGGTATTTTTATGCGACACTTACCCAGAATATTTCAATGACTTATTACGGTAACCTGGGCCCGGCCTGGTTGGGAGCAACGTGGTCGTTGGCAGTTGAGGAACAGTTTTACTTAACGCTCCCTTTCATAATCCGGTACGTCAAACCGCGTCGGCTGCCCTACATACTCGGCACAGTTATTCTGTTGGCCCCAGTTTTTCGTACGCTCCTTCGACTCTTTATCACCCACGGGGAAGTTGCAACTTTTGTTCTTATGCCGAGTCGCGCCGACGCCTTGATGCTCGGAGTCCTGGCCGCTTTTTTCCTCCGCACTGGAAATGCATCTCAGGCGTTGAGATCTCGAAAAAAACCGCTTTACCTTGCACTCGCAATTCTTGCTTGCGGAATGCTCTGGATGTCTCTTAAGCCCGGCGCTTTGCCTGACTCGCAAGTTGCCGAGGCAGCGCGTCCGGGAATCTCAGTTGTCCCAGCCGCGGTAATTAGCCAGTCGCAAACACTCTGGCTGTATGCCAGGACTGCACTCTCCTCGCTTAACTACACCTGGATCGCTTTGTTTTATTTGTGCGTCCTGCTCATCGCAATCACCCAGCGTGAGAGTCTTCTGGCCAGGGCCTTGCGCAATCAGGCGCTAATGTGGATGGGAGGCATTGCCTACGGAGTCTACCTTTTTCACGAGCCGATCCTGGGTCTGGGTTACGCGGTGACGCGTGGAACGTTGCCGGTGATAACCGATGTCAATACTCTGTTAGTAACCTGCTGTTCCTTGCTGTTTACTCTGGCGCTGGCAACGTTGTCCTGGCTTTATTTCGAAAGGCCTCTCGTTGCCATGGGTCACCGGTACACTTATGGGTCACGAGGCAAATTGGTCCCAGGCGCCGAGGCGCATTAGCAGATCTCAAGAGATTGAGATCAATAGAGTCGTGTTCATGATGAACCGTTCCAGCAAAGGACCTGATGATGCAAACTCCGGTTTAGCGCCTTTACCCAGGCGAAAATGGCGTTCTGTTCTGGGTGATGCCGTGAAGATCGCCATTGGCACCCTCATCTGCCTGCTCATTGTGGAGGTCGGCATTCGCATTGTTTATCGAATCAGAAATTCGCGCGTCGAATACGTGTTGCTTCCTTACATGGTGCGAAATTTTGGCGCCGTGCCACCGTGGGCCGATGGGTTACGAATCCTGGACGCGGATGATGAATTAATCTGGCAGGGACGCCCACACGCCCGGCAAACGTATCTCGACCTCTTCTGCCCAATGCCTTCGGAAGATGAACGCAAAGCACTGCTGAGCCGTTTTAGTCCCTCGGTGCCGGAGGAACTAAAGAATAATCCGCGCTGGACCGTTTCATTTAACTCGGCCGGCTTTAGAGACGATGAGTTTCCGGCCACGAAGTCGCCTGACGCCATTCGCATAGTTGCCCTGGGCGACTCCTGGACCTTCGGCCACAATGTAGAAGTAGACCAGGGCTATCCCAAGCGCCTGGAGGCTTTGCTTCGATCTGACTTCCCTGATAAGAAAATTGAAGTGCTCAACCTCGCCATGCTGGCCTACACCTCTCACGAAGGCTTGAAGCTGCTTCAGCGCAAGGCGCTGGCCTTACAACCTGACATCGTGCTCATCGGCTATTCGATGAACGATGCTTCCATACCGGGATGGCACGACAAGGACGTGTTTGTGCCAAAGTCGAAGCGGTTTACCCTCCGACGCTTCGTTACTGAAAACTCGGAGATCTATAAGCTGGCGGCCTATCTCAACCAACTCGGCAAGTTCCAGTCAGTAACCATGGGCGATACGATCAAAGCCGTCAGCGATCCCAACGATAACTTTCTTTATGAATCATGGGTCAGCGCGGACGCGCTCGAAGCCAAAGATTACGAACGACTGGAATCAAAAGTCCGGGTGCCCCCGGCTGATTATGAACAAAATATTCGCGAGATGATTCGGTTGGTCAGAGAAAAGGGAGCGGTGCCTATTCTGCTTCACAATGAGTTACGGCCAGGTAGTCCTTATCAATCCGCGCTGCAACGGATTTCGCGAGATGAGAATGTACAGCTGGTCGACAACTGCGAGCTAATTGGCAAAGAACGGCAGCGGATCGAAGCCGGGCTGGAGCAGAAGTTCGGGTTGGCGGCGCCGCCTGCTTCCGCAGCGAAGTCGACCGAAGGAAGCGTTGACGTCGTCTTTCGCGTACTCATGGATCGCGCCTCCGTTTCCCGTGCAATGTTCATTGTCGGGCCTTATCCCGAGCTGGGTGACAACGTACCGAACAAAGTTGCTATGTTTGACGATGGCACCCACGGTGATCAAAAGGCGGGGGATAATGTCTGGTCCTACACTGCTAAGTTTTCACCGGGCCGAAAAATCTTCTACGTGTACACAAACAGTGGGACTGAAGGAAAATGGGAGAATCTGGATCTACCGAAGATTCGTAACTTTGTGGTGCCATCATCATCAACGAGCCCGAGCTATCGCCCGATAGAATCGTTTGGCCAACTCTACCTGCAGGCCGATGGCTTTCATACTAACGCCGCAGGCTACGGAATCATGGCCCAAGCTGTGCATGACGCCGTTATGAAGACCGAAAAGTTTCAATCACTGGTTCATCGTGGCGAATCAATAGTCGCCGGTCCCGCGATGCGATAGATCCTGATGGTTCGGCGAGGACCCTCATGATGTTGCAGCGGGAGGCCGCTGCTGTAGTAGCCAAGCATCGTCTGAAGCGGTAAACGATCTGCGAGTATCACTTGAGTCACAGGCTCAATTTTGTAACGGTTGATGTGGGCCGCGACCGGCTTCGGGAAGTAGATACTGTCAGAGATTACTAACCAATCGCCTGGTTGAAAGTCAGACTGATCGGGTAGCACGGGTTTCATCCCGGCCCGCTCCGCATAATGCTGAAAGCCCCAGCGGGCGACGTACCAGGTGCTTGCGGCCGGCCCGATCGCAGCTATCTGTTGACTACTTTGCTCAACCGCTGCCTTCTCGACATAGGCATCGCGAAAATCAACTGCATAAAACAGCAAGCCAAGTAACATGCTGCCAAAGGCAACTCGCCGAACCAGCACACTTCCAGTACCAACGGACTGGGATAGCAGTCGCCCGATTAACAGAGTGCTCACCACCAGGAGAGCCAGCACCCGACGCACTGCCGGAATCGGCGAAAGTCCGAAATACGCGATGATCTCCAACACCCACCAACCGGCGAGGAACAATTCCGTCTTATGTTCCCGCCAGATGTTCCGGAGGGCGCCTTCCGACCGTCCGGCCAGCTTTCTAATGACCAGCAGCATACTTACAAAAAATGCCGTTCCGCAAATACTAAAAATCAGATGAGCCAGAGTCAGAGTTGCATCGTTAGTCTTGAAATCTCGGGTGAGTGTTTGCAGCCGCGCTGGAACAAAGGCCAGGGCTAGAAAACCCAAGGCCACGAAAAGTGCCATCAGCGATATAGTCTTTCTTCTTACTCCCAACCCAATCAGTGCGATGAGCGTGAAGAAGGGCGCGACCGCGCCCATAATGGTTATCAACGGCCAGGAAAGATAAATGTATTTTGCCAGGGGGTTGACTGAGCCGTATGTTTCCGACTGAGCAAGAAAATGGGAACGGCCGGCACTGAGAAAAATAAAGCCTTCCCATGAGACAAAGAACACTCCCGCGATTGCAGCGGCGAGAACTCCAAGGCGTAGTTTTTTGAATATCAAAGCGTGCAACAGAATTACCGCAGGCGCAACCAACCCGTTGTACTTGGTCTGCGCGGCAATCCCGGCAACCATTCCCGCGACTGCTGCAAACAAGTAGGAATCACGGTCCGATGCCCGCAGGAAGACGACAATTGCAAACAGGCTTAGTGCCAGAACTGGAACATCGAGCATCAGGTTGAAGCTGGGTAGAAACACCGGCGAGATAACGACCATCCAGGTAAGAATCATCTCGCCGCCTGCCGCAAATCGTCGCAGCAGCCAGTGGACGGAAAAAACCAGTAGCAGCGCGTAAGGAAGCAACCAGACTTTCCAAATGAAAGGATGGTCGCCACAAAGCCTTATCGCTATGGCCCACCAGTATTGCATCAACACCGGGGCCAGGTTTTGGATTGCAGGTTCGGGTCGGTCATTCCAGAACACCATGAAACCGTACGGATTCAAGGGGTGCTCGGAAATCTGTTTCGCGTGGTAATAGTAGAGGGCATCATCGATGCACAGCGGTTTAAATGCATTTAGCAGCGTGAAGAGCAACGCGAGGACGAGCAGGGGTTTCAGCGAAGCGTGGCCTGAAGTCATTAGCAGTCTGGTGGGCCGTTTCTTTTCGGCGCGCGTCCACTACCTCGATTGCAATTGAAAGTAAGGTAACATTATGTCCGACATACTTTAGTTTGTCGTGTCTTCCAGATCACTCAAGCGTGGACTGTCGACAAACCTGATTCAAATGTCTTCGGCGCGTAGCGTCGGTATGACTTTAGCCCGGCCTTTAAAG
>JANNJZ010000124.1:0-22231 GCA_031396065.1 Pyrinomonadaceae bacterium
TGGCCACGGAGTGCCACCCCTACAATCTTTTCACACACTCTCTTTGAGCTCGATGGTCGCGCTACCGCCCATCAACGGTTGACGTCCTCTGTTATGGAGTGCCGTAGCAACCGGATGGATCGCTGGTTCCCGTCGCACAACGAGGCGGCATTCGCAGAGCGCCCGCTCCTAGCACCGATAGCGCCGGAAACTCATGGCAGCCGGCGCAGAATCCACCCTCCGATGAATAAGTGTTTTCCCAACCCGGGCGGTCACCCGTGAGCGGTATGTAACGAGGACGTCCCCCCTGATTATCCGACGATGATTCAACCCGAGTCGTAAAGGTCATGGTTCTCGTCCCGTCCAGAGGCCCTCTTAGAACCTTGCCCCAGGTTGGATCATCGGGCGACATGAGATAGACGTTGTTGCCATGGTGACAAGTAGTGCAGGGAGAATCCAAATTCGATCCATCCTTGAGGTCTGCAATCACAAGTGTCAGCCCTCGCCATCCGAGGAACTGCTCAGGTTCAACGCTCCGCAGTTTGTTGTCCCAAAAACAAACGTTACCGGTTGAGGCGCTCTGGCAGATAATTCCCGAAACGTCGCCTGCGGCACCAGTCCCTCTTGGTAACGCTATACAGGCCCCTCGCCGGGCAGGATCACTGTAGGTCCAAACGTTGGCCGTCCCCCCCGGAGCAAGCAAGTTGGTGCTGAGCGTGCCTTGTCTTACCCAGGCTGTCCCTGTCTCGGCCCAATTCGGGGGGACGGGTACGTCGTTGGCGCGGCACTGTTCCATGTAATCGGTGGTGCGCTTAATTGGGGTGAAGAATCCCGACTCGCGTAAAATTCTGATGACCTCAGGGTTCAGGGTGGTCCTCCAGTCTGGACGCAATTGCAGATAATGGTTGACCAGCACTTTGTTGCGCCAGGCATACCGGGCCTGAAGGGGCCGCGGAGCAGCTGCAAGCAACTTTTCCAGCACTTCTGAATTCGCCAGGATCCTCTCCTGATCAGTGAGCTTGATCGTTTTCAACATCGCCTCCAGCTGAAGAATGCTCTTGTCTTGAACCAGGAGATCGTTTGGCTTCTTTTCTTTCAGCACCAGTTGCCGGATGGAATCCTGCATCTTGAGGATTGTGGCCGGATCAAGTTTGAATTGTTTTAGCTTCTGATCAAACAACATCCCGTGACCAGCGAAGGCGATTTGGTCGACGAGAATTTGTGGTGACGGCTGCTTGGCGGAAGGTTGCTGGTTTGAGGGCTGCTTGTTCTGGGCATACTCCTTGGCGACTAGTCCCAGAGCAGTGATCGAAAGCAACAGAATCAAGAATCGTTTAGTCATTGGTGCCTCCCGGTGATGAAAAGTTGAAGGACGGAGACTGAAAGCGTGTCGGGAGACCGAGTGTATATCCAGTTTCCCGCCCATCACAAGGGTTTTCGGGAAGCCGCTGGGCTGTGAATGGAAGCGAATGGATGACGAAGTGATGAGTGATGAGTGATGAGTGATGCGTTCGCAACGAAAGGATGCAGGTGGCCATGTGGGAATGATTGTAGGGGTGGCACTCCGTGGCCACCCCTCGTGGCGTTAGCGATACTTAGGAACGTTGAAACTGCTGGAGTAGGGGCGCTCATGGAGTGACGCCCCTCGTGGCGTAGCGATACCTTCGAAAGTTGGGACTGCCGAAGAAGGGGCGCCCACGGAGTGACGCCCCTACAATGTCTTAACGTTGCGACCGGTAATTGGACGTAGTGGGACGGGGAAAGTTTAATCCGATGATCGAGCGAGCAGGTTTAGGATGGCGGCGACAAGTTCTTCGGGTTCGACCGGTTTGGCGAGGTGTAACTGATAGCCGACTGCCAAGGCGCGGTCGCGATCTTTGATGGTGGCGTAGCCGGTTAGTGCGATCGCAGGGATTAGAGAGGGATGAAGGATGAAGGATGAGGGGTTGGTAGCCTGTCCTGAGTTCTGAGTCCTGAGTCCTGAGTATGGCGACAACAAACGAATCTTGCGCATTAATTCGTAACCGTCCTCTTCCGGCAGGCCGAGATCGCTGATGATGATGTGGGGCGGGCCGATCTCGGATGGGGGATTGCTGATTGCAGATTGGCCCTGAGCATTGGACGTTGGGCCCTCCTTAACAGTCGGGCTACTGCCCTGAAGATCGGCAGGCCCACCCGCTAACGCAGGTGGTTCTGACAGTTCAGAATCGTCGAGTTGTTGAGTAAACCACTTCAGGGCCTCGGCGGAAGAATGGGAAGCGATAACCTTGGCGCCGCGGCGCTCGAGCAGCACTCTGAGCAATGCTCTCGAGTCTTCGTCGTCTTCCACCAGCAGCACTCGAATGCCATCCAGCCCTCCCCGATTCGTCAAATCCTTTGCTCCCCCCGTGGGTCTCATTTCATCCCCTGCTGAAGCATCCTTTGCGGCAATCGGATCGCGCTGGTCATAGGCGAGTGGAAGCTCCACGATGAAGGTTGATCCCAGTCCTGGTCCAGGGCTGTCTGCACTGACCTTCCCGCCGTGTAGCTCGACCAGGTGGCGCACCACCGCCAGGCCTAACCCGAGGCCACCCGCTTTTCGGGAGATGGAACTTTCCTCTTGCCGGAACCGGTGGAACACGTAAGGCAGAAACTCGGGCTTGATACCCTCTCCGGTATCGCGAACGGTTAGTCGAACGCAAGAAGAGGAAGTGGGAACAGGGGAAAAGGGTAAGGGGGAAGGGGGAACAGAGAAGAGATCGGGTACGGCTCGGTCTTTCCCTTTGCCCATTCCCCTGTTCCCCTGTTCCCCCTCCCGGTCTCCCTCTCCCTCTGCATTGTCCAACCACTCAAGTTGGACGTTAACCTTGCCGCCGCGGGGCGTAAACTTGATCGCGTTCATTACCAGATTCCAGATCACCTGGCGGAGCCTGTTTGGATCGCCGCTGACGAAACAGCCGCCACCTGCCACTTCGGTTTCAACCTGGATTCCCTTCGCGTCCGCAGCCGGACGCAGCGATTCATTCGCGGCTTCCACCAGCGGCGCCATGTTTACGGGATGCACATCAAGTTGCAGCTTGCCGGTGATGAAGCGCGAGACGTCCAGGAGATCGTCGATGAGACGCGCCTGCGATCGCGCGTTGCGTTCAATAATCTGAATCGCGCTTCGGACATTACTCTCCTCAATATCTCCGGTCCGGATTAGGGTGGCCCAACCCAGAATGGAAGTTAGTGGCGTGCGCAGTTCGTGCGAGAGTGTGGCCAGGAATTCGTCCTTCAGTCGATCTGCTTCCTCAGCCCGCCTGCGCAGTTCGCGCTCCCGCCCGAGCATCGCGGCCCGCTCTTCTTCGGCAAGGGTGCGCACGCTGACGTCGAGAACGAGTGACAGCACAGACACCATTTTGCCGGCCTCGTCGAGCAGCACGGAGTTGTACCATTCACAATAGAGTACCGAACCGTCGCGCGTGTAGTTTCGATTCCGCTGTACCCCAAGCAACTCGGCGCCCACGCGTTGGCGGTAGGTAACCTGCGCCACCGCATCAACATCGTCGTCAAATACGAAGTGCCAATCACTGACGTGTTTGCCTAAAACTTCTTCGGCTGGCCAGCCGAACAGCCGTTCTGCAGATTCAGACCAGCGGGACACGCGGGCATCGCTGTCCCACTCGACCACAGCGAGCGGCGAATTCTCAACGTGAAAATTCAAACGTTGGTGGGCTTCCTGCGCCGCCTCCTGCGCCTGTTTACTTTCCGTTGTGTCATGAATAACGGCGAGGCCACCCACGATTTCGTCGCGCTCGTTGCGCAGCGGTGAGTAGAAACCCTTGAAGAAACCGTGCCGGCCAGTTTCAGGCACTGAATAAGGAGTGGTGTCGGAGGTTGAGCTTTCGCCGGCGAGGGCCGCCTGGAAATATTTGTCCTCGCCGGTTTCTTTCAGAAAAGGAAAGACGTCGAAAGCGGATTTTCCGAGCACGTCTTCGCTGGGCAGGCCGGAGATACGTTCCATCGCCGCGTTCCAGGCGGTGTAGCAGCAATCGCGATCAAACGCGAGTATGCCTTCCACGCTGGCGTCGAGAAGTTGGCGGAGAAAGAATTCGCTATGTGTGGGCTCGTGATCCAATGGTCATAGAATAGCAAAGAACAGAAAGCAGGAGGCAGGAGGCGGAAGGCAGGTAGCAGGAGGCAGGAGGCAGAAGGCAGAAGGCACGAGGCAGGAAGCAGGCCTGCGGCTTTGCCGCCTTCCTTGCGGTAAGGCTATTGCCTTACCGTAGCTGGGTATCTCGATTTCGAGGCTCTGCCTCCGTTTGTCGTCGGAGGCCCAGCCTTTTATAAGGAAAGGACAGCGGTAATGCATAGCCTTACCGCAAGGAACGCGGCAAAGCCGCAAACGAAGGCAGGCTGCCGAAAGCTGACCACCGAAAGCCATACCTACTGCGCCGCAGTCAGACGCATCAGGCCGGTCGAGTCGCGCACCAGGAGATCGGAACCGAGGAGCACCGGGATGGCCCAAGTCTGGCTGTCGGCAACGTCGTAACGCCTTTCGACTGTAAACGCGGCGGCGCCACGAGGCGCGATGATCAAATCCGCGCCGTTGGTTAGATAAATCAGATGACGCGGGGTCAAAAGCACCGAGGCGTGATCGCCTTCACGGCCTTCAGTCGCCCAACGCAAAGCACCAGTCTTTGCGTCAAGCGCAACGAATTGGCCCTTCTTGCGGGCCGAAAACCCGTAGATCAATCCGTCGCCGTAAACGGGCGAACTCATGTACATCGCCACGTCCGCGTTTTTCCAAACCTCAGTTGCGGACCACTTACCCGCGGTCTGACTCAGAGCGAATGCGTGCGTGCCCTGACGTGTCCCGGAGACGACCAGATGCGAGTCGGTCCAGATGGGCGTCACAATGTTCTCGTGCCATTCGTCGGGGAATGGCGCGGACCAGAGCTCCTGACCCGTCAGAGCATCAAGACCGACGATCGAGCGATTAGTTAGAGTGGCTATTTGTTGCTTACCAGCGATCTCAATCACCACCCGCGATGCGTAGCCCGGTCCCGGTCCTTTCCATTCCTGTGGGTTCGGTCATTAAATGAAATTTGTAGGTCATAAAATGAAACTGCTTGGGCGATCTCCTATATAACCAGTTAACTAGAGCGATCGCTAATCACCAAAACGACAAGGGTATTTCTTTTTTTGCTGAGTTGATGATTTTGGTTCTTGAATGAAGTTAAGTTGACAATACCTTACTGCTCAATGAAATGTCCGCATACCAGCAAGCATGCGGACAATCACCTTGAAGAGAAACAACGACGGCGTTGCGAGATAGTGACGCAACTAACTGCAACGTGCGAATAGTCGTCAGTTCACTGGGCCGATAGCGACGCAGCAGTTTCCTGTGTAGTAATCGTATCCTTCGGCATGAGGTCCGATGTAACTCCACGTGTGTTCCTCACCAACACCGGGAATGGCACAGTCGATGGCGAGCAAAGCTGCCCCAAAGCAAGGCATCCCCGGAAGGGAAAGCAACCACGCCGGCCCTCCTAAATCCCTAACACAGGAATCGTGTGCCTGGGAACCCAATGTCACCTTGCCATGAGCAGTATGGAGTGCCATGCCCGAATAGGAGGTTACGCGTCTTTCATTACTGCAGCACATACTGCTGCAATCCGGCATGAAGTTGTTAGGATCGGGAGGTTCGCAGTAAGTGTAGTCGATATAGGGAGTAATCTCACCGATCCACGCGTGCGTCCAGTTACCGCATCCAGGCCCGCAGCGCCCGAAGCAATCGCCCACCTGCGAGTCATCGTCTAGACAGTTGATTGGTGCGGCTTTGACACTATGGGCACTCTTCACGCTTTTGGATGACTCAGCTTTGAAGCCGCGCCTGCTGAGCTTTGCCTCTTTAATTGATTCCGCTTTTAAATGGTCATGATGCTCATCTCCTACGCGTATCTCGGGAGGTGCGAAGTTGTGCGAGAGGGCCAGGCGTGGCGACAAGCTTTTGACGACGTAACCTCCCTGTGCGCTGAGCAGGTAGTCGTGGTTATCCACATACAAACACTGAAACTGCTGGCAATCGACGGGTTGAGGCGCCAACGGCTCACGTTGCTTTTGAAACTCCTTATTCTTGAATGCTTCGCTTCGTTTCGCTCCGAAGTTCCTGGCCGCCCTCAATTCGCCGCCACCGTATTCGTTTATGGCGAGTTTCTCATAAAGACTTTGCATCGCCTGATACGGCACTTCAAGCCCGCGCCGCTCCATCTCCAAATCTTCTCCCGGGACGTATTCCTCCAGGTAGAGTGCTAGCAGGCGGAGCAGTGCGCCCTCTGGTGAAGTTGCGAAGTTGCGCATGTAATCCACGATAGGCCCCTGCATCTCCAGAAATTGAACGTCATTGATGCGCAACACCGGCGCCGGCTCGGATAACAGTTCCCGTGTCAGCGGGTCGATGACGAGCGCGCGCTCCACCTCGACATACTCGATCAACGTCTTGCCAGTCAGGTCCTTGATGCGAGATGTGAGATTTTCCCCTTCGCGTTTGGATTCAAAAAGAATGACAGCGCCAGTTGCTTTATCGGAGACGCCGCCAACGATGCCGTCTTCCGTACCGGTCGAAGAAAAGAAGAAAGAAACCTTTGTCTTCTGTGATTTCTGCTTATGAGTTGCAGCGGTTATTTCCCTGGCTGTCGCCTTAATCTGGTTCAACTTTTCTTTCGCATGGGCCGCCGCCGCCGTGCGTTCTCGTAAAATCTCGGCCCACTGTGCCTGTTTTGTCTGAGAAGAGCGTTGAGCAGAGCGTTGAGCAGATCTACCCTCTTGGGCTAGGGGGTTAGCATTCGCTGGTGCGACTATTGTTCCGCTCATTAACCCAACGAGCGTCATCGAGAGTGCCATATGTTTGAGGGATGTTTTTCGCAATGATATCTCCTTAACGATGCCTTCACTTCACACCCACAAGGGGGTCGGGTGAGGCGAAAATCGTCAGATGTGTTCAGGTCAAGTAACAACGTAGGCTCAGAAGTACTCGCCGTAGTGATGTAGGTTCATCGCACGACGCGCTGCTTCTGCCGCTTAAATGCAGCGTGAGACTGTGAGCGGTGACGTCCGGCCGAGCCTTTCAATTGTCGAGAGCGTTATGAGAATTCAGTTCCGTCAGAACCGCCCAGGTCTACACGGCACGCCTATCTGAGAGCGCGTACGCTTCGTGGTGTCTGCTGAAACTGATGTATTGGTATAGGAACCGTGAGAACGCGGAGAGACTATATGTGAATATGGTTAGTGTCAATAGGACGACTAGGACACTGTCAGAACTATTTAGAAAGGCCCTCTGGCTTAACTATTTAGAAAAGCCCTCTGAGTTTGAATGTTGCATGCGAGTAGCCTTGGGCTCAGCGAGCCCAAGGCGGTCCTTTGCCGAAATTGAAACTGCGCCAGGCATGATTGGTGGGAGGGACGTATTGCTCCATGATGGTCTGTCCGCGGCCACGGTTTTTGTTTTTCACCTTAACTACCGTTTTTGCTTTTGGTCGTTCCGGTAGCAGAGTGTAAGCGAGATCTTTCTGGTCGTAACAGAAGTGCAGTTGGCCATTAAGATAGCGTCGCACGAGTACCTTGCCCTTGGCTACTTGGGTTTTGCGGGAAGGCTGCAGCTGAAAGAACTGATTCTCGAACCTGACAATCCAATCAGCGCTCACTGAACGTTCTTCCTCAATACAGAAAATGCTCGCCAGGTCATACCCTTTGGCTGAACGGTGCAAGTCCACCGCGGAGCGTGGGACCACCTCAAACTTCTGGTTGAGTTGCGCACAATAACCATTGTGCAAAAACTCATTTCCGGCAGCGATAGTGCTAATCTCCGCCAGCCGCAACTCTTTCACTAACCGATCTTGATAAGTGCCGTGATTGCGTTCGACTCGGCCCTTCGCTTCCGGGGAATGGGCCGTGATGATCTTGATGCCGAGCTGCTGGCACGCGCGCCCAAACTGGGTGAATACTTCTTCCCCACTATCAGCCGCTTTTTCCCTGGTCTTTTCATCAACTACGTAGACATTCTTCTTATCAGTGTACAGGCTTTGCGGGATCCCATAGAGCTCGATCCACCGCCACAACAACCCCATCGCCGCAAAGATTGTTTCCTCTTCATCCAACAATGACTGGCTGGTGCCTTGCGCATCATCCACCATGTTCATCAAACAACACTTAGGAGCGCGCTTTTCAAACCAGTGGTGATGGGACCCATCCAGTTGTACTAACTCGCCAAAGTGCGCGCGCCGCTCCCGCCAGCTGCGATGCTTGGCCCGCTTCCGACGCTTCTGCCACAGGCCAGCTTTGATTAACCACCCGCGTAAGGTCTCATGGTCAATCGCATGACCATCGAGCGCCAGCTTCTCGGCCGCTAGGGTGGGTCCAAAATCCGGATATCTTTCCTGGTAGCGGGCTATCACTGTCGCTTTGAACTCGGCCGTCTTGGCCCGGTTTGATGGCCGACCCCGCCCTTGATGTACTAACCCCCGATCGCCCTGCGCGCAATATCGTTTGTACAACCGCCGCAGATACCGATACTCCAAATGGCAAAGAGCGGCTGCTTCCTTTTGTTGCAGCTCACCGCGCTTCACTCGTTCAAAGATCTTCAGTCGCTCTCGCTCCTGCCTGCTCATCACCAATTGTCCTTCCATTTGTCCACCCTTTCGGGTCAGACATCCTAGAGGACTTTTCTATTCGGTTCCCCAGAGGGCTTTCTTATCCAGTTACGACATAGGACGACTAGGACACCATCGCCGAATCGTCCCCCGGGGGCATAGCCCCGAATTCAAGAGGCCAGCTAGCGGCGGGGCACAGCCGCCGCCGCACATCAGATGGCGTAGCCGTGACGAGGTAACGTTTACAAAAAGCAACAAGCTGGCGATCTGCTTTACATCAAACGATCGGCTACATATGAGTTTGAGATCTCAGAACGAAGGGTCGGAGAAGGACGGTTCCTCGACCAACTCGCCAAGTGCGATGCGTTCCCGGCGTTCCTCCATTTTTCGATCAAACTCGCGGTCAAACTCCTCGCGCTCGCGGTTTTCAGTTTCCCATTCCTGGAGCGTGAGACAGGACGAAAAGGCGAAGCCTTCGTCCATGTGAGAGCCATCCAAATGCCAGAAACCCGGGCCAAGCCCCATCTCAGCATCCATTGCCATCATCCGGCAACACTCGCAATCTTCATCGATGATCAACTCCGCAGGGCTCATCGCCTGCGGCAGTCGCTTGCGTTCGTTTTCGATGATGATGGCCGGGACCTTACCTTCGTAGTCGCTTTGAGGCTGCTCGAGCCAACTAAACTTTAGTTCTTCAAGACGTCCGACGAACGTTTCCTGAGCAACGTCTGGAGCGCTCCAAAGGTCTGGTGCAGACCAAAGCAGGTGACGGACCAGATCGTAATAAACCACCCATTCGTGCGTACCAAAGCCGGCAAAGCGATAGGCAAATGAATCAGTCGCCAGACATGGTGGGCCCTCGCCCTGCATGGTCCATTGCCAGCAGCGAGTATCGAGATCACGGTCGATAAACCGTCGCTTTGCCAGCAAGACCTCTCGTGGCGATTGTCCGTTTAGATCTTCGCGAGGGTTCATCAACCAGGCTGCGTGAATATTGGAAATCTCTTCTGCCAACGCCTGCTGTTTTTCTTCGTCATCCTTGTCTAACTCGGACGTTGGGGCATGCCGCTCCAGCCCCGACGTAGCAATGAAGTCGAGTAAGGCTGGGCCATAAAGTATTGCGCGCGCGTCCAACGGTAAGTTCTTCTCCCGTTGGCGGCGACGGCGGTCAGCCGACCAGCGGTAGGCGTCGACTGAGTTAACAAACAGCCAATCAGCGGGAAGTTGATATGGCACCAACACGTCGGTCGCCTGCGTACCGTCGTGGTAGGAAACTTCGCCGTCCGGTTGAGGCTGTGAATAGGTAGACTCGGTGGCGACAATTCGCGCGGCGAGATCGATGATTACCAACCCTGCGTCCCAGGGCTCTGAATCGATCTCACTACTGGATCGCAAGCAGACTAAGCATCGCTCGCTTTCATGCGGTTTGATGTAGCGGCCCAGTGATGCTTCCATTTCCGCAATGGTTTCCGGTTCGGCCG
The DNA here is from genome assembly GCA_031396065.1 of Pyrinomonadaceae bacterium. Classification (GTDB taxonomy): domain Bacteria; phylum Acidobacteriota; class Blastocatellia; order Pyrinomonadales; family Pyrinomonadaceae; genus PSRF01. The sequence continues at coordinate 10,073 of JANNJZ010000124.1, forward strand.
AAAGCGCCGCCACGCAGGAATCTGCGACTGAACCATGAATGGTGCCGGTGAGCGTAGTTTGAGCGTCGATGATATTGAGTTTGACTTCACTCATTTGAGGTAGCCTCCGTGTTGGTTAGCGTTAAGCGGCTAGGGTGCGAATGAGTTCGGTGCGGACAACCCCACTTTCTGGAGTTGAACGAGCGTGCAGTATGTGGAAAGGAATTCAAAAACTGCAAAGGCTGCGCGGAGGAAGGCACGATCAGGTTTTAGCAAAAGCTTTGGCAGTGTGAAGGTGGCAGTGTTTTTTCGAGTGGACTATCCGCCGATTACGCAGATTGACCAGGAACAGATAGGCGTGTGGGCCAGAAAGGGTTGGGCAAAAAGGTTTCGGTTAGTCCTTACTCTGATTGCGCGAGAAAGTCGCGGATGAGCCGGCGCTGATTTTCGTCGTGGATGCGGGTGAAGAGTTTGGCGCCAAGCTTCTTGATTGTTTCCGGACGGTCGAAGGGTAGCCTTGCAACGGCAAACAATAAGCAGTGAACAGTGATCACGGAGCGGTGAGTACACGCAGCCGGCAGCGAATGGAAATCGGCAGGTCTCGCGCTGATCGTTCTTCGCCAGCCGACGGGCCACCCGGGGGTGTTGATAGAACATCATAACGACCTCAAACATATGTCTAACGACTTGAACAGGATGGGACTACTTGCTTTGGTAGTTCCTCTCGCTCTGTTCGCTGGTCTCTTCTATCAAAGGAGTCAGCCGGTTAGTACTGAGGCAAAGGCAAGCCCTCAGTCGCAACGACCAGTTGGGAACGCCGGTCGCGATGATCTTCGGGGTGAATTTCGCGGCGATCGTAACAATCTTGCGCATTTGACTGCGGCGTCCACTTCGGCCGGATTCACCGACGCCGACTTCACTCGTCACGTTAATGAGTTGGATCTTCAAATCAGGAAAAAGCTCGCCCCGCCTTCATCACACGGGTTTTCAATAGTTATCCAAAAACCGTTTGTAGTAATTGGTGACGAACCTCAAAAAGTTGTACAGCAAAGGGCGGCTGATACAGTGAAGTGGGCAGTCGACCGTTTGAAGCAGGACTTCTTCAGCAAAGACCCCGACCAGATCCTCGACATCTGGCTTTTCAAGGATGAAGCATCCTACGAAAAGCACGCCCGCCTTCTGTTTGCCGATACGCCGACCACGCCCTACGGTTACTACTCGCCCAGTCACAAGGCGCTCATCATGAACATCGCGACCGGTGGCGGAACGCTGGTTCATGAAATTGTCCATCCGTTCATGGAAGCAAACTTCCCGGCGTGCCCGCCATGGCTAAACGAAGGTTTGGGATCGCTCTACGAACAATGTGGCGATGTAGAAGGGCACATTCACGGTTTTACGAATTGGCGGCTGCCGGGGCTCCAGCGGGCGATTGAGGTGAAGCGGGTGCCTTCCTTCAAAAGTCTGATGGAGATGGACGCGAAAGCTTTCTACAACGACGACAAAGGAACGAACTATGCGCAGGCACGCTACCTTTGCTACTACATGCAGGAGAAGGGCGTGTTGCGAGAGTTTTTCCAGGAGTTTCTGGCACGACAGAAGGAAGATCCGAGTGGGTTTCAGAGTTTGCAGAGGGTGTTAGGGGAACGGGACATAGACGCGTTCAAAGTTAAGTGGGAGAACTTTGTGATGGGGTTGAGACGGTAAAAGGCGCAGGCATTAAGCTAGACGCCACTAAGCTTTCTCCAGTGATGAATACCGTTTCAACTCGCTGGAGGGTAAGAAGGTTGGGTCGGACTACCAAGCCTCCGACTGGTCCATATTAGCTAACTTGGCGATAATGGCCATCAACTTTTTAGAGGAGGTGCTATGGCTACCCTGACGTTTAAAAATAGTCGCGGCGAGTTGATTGACATTCCCACCGTGGCGGCCACGCGAGTAAAGAACGAGTTTGGTCAAATTCTCGAACAGGCAACTCACACCGGCGCCATCGCGATCACCCGTCACGATACGACCAAAGCGATACTGCTCTCGGTGGCCGAATTCGAGTCGCTGGTGAGCACACGCTCTCGTACGCTTGATGCTCTTGGCAACGAGTTTGACGAAATGCTGGCGGGCATGCAGACCGAAAAGTCGCGCAAGGGAATGAAAGCCGCATTCAATGCTACTCCAGTCCAGCTTCGACGCACTGCAGTGAAGGGTGCTCGCAGAAAAAAGTGATCAGAGATGAGCATTCATGTGATTGCCGGCCTTAACGGTGCCGGGAAAAGCAGCATTGCGTCATGATAAGACTCCAGTTCTGTACGTTTCTGATTGCGGATTTCGAAGTTGCGGATTTTTGCCATCGACCGCGACTCTAGTCCGCAATCCGAAGTCTACCTCGGCCCAGCCGGTAGGTTCTCGTTTAGATAGCGCGTCAGTAATCCGAAGAGATGGCGTTGCGTGCCTGAACCTTCGTAGATGCCATGTGAACGATTTGGATAGGGCATGATTGTGAATGGCTTGTTTGCCGCCACGAGGGCATCAACCAGTAGCTCGGTAGCCTGATAGTGAACGTTATCGTCGCCAGTGCCATGCACGATCAAGAGCTTTCCTTTCAACTGACCGGCAAAGGTTATTGGTGAACTCTGTTTGTATTCCTCGGGATGATCCTGCGGCAGACCGCAGTAACGCTCCTGGTAGATCGTGTCGTAGTAACGAAGATCGGCCACGGGCGCGACAGCCATGCCTACCTGATAAACATCCGGATAACGAAACATCGCGTTCAGTGTTGCTGAGCCGCCGCCGCTCCAACCCCAGATACCGATGCGGGTCGAGTCGACGTAGGGCCACTTGGCGATAGCCCTGGCAGCGTTTGCTTGATCCTGTGAATTTATGATGCCCGCGCGGCGGTGGAAAATCTTTCGCCAGGCGCGGCCACGCGGCGCCGGCGTGCCGCGATTGTCCACACACATGACCAGGTAGCCCTGCTGCGCCAGCATCATGTGCCAAAGCAGATTGCGACCGCCCCAGCTATCTACTACGGTCTGAGACCATGGCTCGGTGTAAGCAAAGAAGAAAACGGGATAACGCTTTTGCGGATCGAAATCCGGGGGCTTTATCATCCAGCCATCCAGAACAACGCCTTCACCGATGTCGACTTTGAAAAACTCGTAAGGAGTTTGCCGCAACTTTCCAATCCGTTCCTGAAGTTGATGGTTGTCGATCAGAGTGCGGGCCGCAGTGTGTGCGGGCAGCCGCACGATCTCGGTCGCGGGAACTTTCATGAAGGCCGAGGAGAAGTGAATCGCCAGATCTCCCCGCGGAGATATGTTGTAGGAATGACTGCCGGGCGCGGTCGAGGGGGTCAGCCGGGTGATGTTGGCTGCACCCGTCAACGGGGCTCGGTACAAATAGCGCTGGGTGGCATTGTCTGGCGATGCCTCGAAATAGATCCAGCCGTTAACCACCTTCTCTACATTAATCACGTCAAAGTTACCTGGGGTAATGTCCTTAACATCGCGGCCATCGCGGGAGACTGAGTAGATGTGACGCCAACCATCGCGCTCGCTGGCCCATAAGAAACGTTTACCGCCTTCCAGCCACTCTAAGTCGCCGCGCGCCAATCCAGTCTTACTCCAATCGAGGTCACCCCAGGAGATGTCCACCCACGTTTCGTCCTTCTCGGTAAGGATTGGCTGAACTTTGCCGGTGCGGGTGTCGCCCAGCATTACGATGTTGGTATTTTGCAGGCGGTTGATCTGCTGGATCACGACTTCGTTTGAACTCGCAGCCCATTCCATACGCGGCAGATAGTTATTGCGCGGATCGCCGCTGATATCAAACCAACGCGCCTTGCCACCGTCCGCAGCAACCACACCAACTTTCGCAGCTGAATTCATCTCGCCTGCTTTGGGATAGGGAAACGAAGTGATGACTGGGTAGAGTCCGGCAGTGTTGTTTATGAGTTGAAACTCTTTAACGCCCTCGGTATTGAGTTGCCAGAAAGCGATCTGCTTCCCATCGGGACTCCAGCGCCAGCCGTCGCGACAAAACAACTCTTCCTCGTAGACCCAGTCGAAAGTACCGTTGACGATATAGCGCGTGCCATCCGTGGTTATCTGCGCGATGGAGACTCCGGCAGCACTCGTGCTGGCCGGACCCAGGGTTTCGACATAGATATTATTTTCTCGCACGTAACCGACTCGAGTGGCCTCCGGAGAGAATTTGGCAAACATCAGCGACGAAGGCTTTGCACCCGGACCGCCGAGTTTTTGCAGCGAGCCGCTTTTCAGATCGACCACCCAGTAATCGCCGCGCGTGTTGCTGCGCCAAACGCGCTCCGAGTTAGTGAAAACCAGCAGCTTTTGCTCGTCCGAGCTGAGAGTAAACTCTTCAACCAATATTGGGGATGACGCGCCCGTGGGCGTGAGTTTCTCCACCGGAACTTTGATCGTTCTTTCACCGCTAACTGCGTCGTAGCGCACGATATCGAGAAACTCTTTCTTGTTGGCGGAAGGCTCGAGCGCCAGGTAACCGCTACCGTCCTGCTGCCATTGGATCGGTCCGAGCGATCTTGATCGATAGGTAAAGATCGAGTCGACGGTCAGCAGCGGAGACTCGGCCGGCGTTTGCTGCACTGGAAGACTCAGCGGCGTTGCCGGCGCAGCTTGTTCGGCGAAACCGGAGAATGGCAATGCGGACGTGCTTAGTAAGAATAAGAGGACAGGGATTAGGGCAAGAGTGCGCTTCATTTTGTGCTCCTGAAATGACTGGGCTTCAAGTTGAATCATTGTAGCAAAGGCGCGACCGAGTACTGAGTAGGACAGCTCCAATCATCGGTTGCCAGCCGCAGATGTATTACCCGAAATGGGGAGTGAAAGTTGGAGCGTATGCCATCTGCGGACGTCCCTGCACGATATGGGAGTGGGTAAACCAGCGACCTTTAACGATTGACCGTGAATCCAGCTCTCGATTTATGGCATCGAGGTTGCTGTGGCGAACTTCAAAAGGAGAGTGATATGAATAGATTTGGCAAAGGATTTGGCGGGGCTCTTTTGACCCTCGCTTTTGTTTTTGGCATATCTGCAGCGACCAGCGATACCGCTCAGGCGCAGTACCGAAATGGTCAGTATCAACGTCGTGACAGCGATCGATACAACAGTGATAGCCGCAACCGCAACCGCGAGTGGCGAAATCGAAATCGCGAGTACCGCCAGGAAAATCAGGCGTGGCGATGGAGACGCGATAGGGAATTGAGCCGTAATCGAAGTTATCGCAACAACGATTCATATCACCGCAACCGAGTCTATGGCAACGGCAGCTATGGCAACTACGGCGGATACAACAATTCAAGTCAGTATGAGGTGAATCGCGGGTACCAACAAGGATTGAACACGGGCGCGAGTGATGCTCAGCGAGGACAGAGTTATAGTCCGCAACGTTCTCGTTACTACAGGAACGCTTCATCGCAGGCCTTTCTTCAGGGCTTTGTGCAGGGTTATAACCAGGGGTATCGGCAATATGCCGGTTATGGCAACCAGCGCTGGCGATAGCGGAGGAGTTTTGGGCGGTATCGTCGGCCAACGTTAAGATAGAGCGTAACCTTTGCAGTTCAATGCCGCGACACGTTGTCGCGGCATTTTGCTTTTTTTGGCAGAGGGGTACGAACGTTTTCTGACGTCTCCAAACTGTCTTCACGGGCGTACCTCAATTGTCGTTGTAGGCTCCCTCGGGGTAAGCTGAATCGAAAATAGCAAACTTTTGCCAAGGAGCCATTAGCAATGTCGGAAGCAATGTCCAAAACGTACGAGACCCTTTTGTTTGAGAGGCGTGATCGGGTGGGTATTATCACGATCAATCGACCCGACAAGAGAAATGCGCTGAATATTAAGACGCGAGAAGAAGGCGCTGCGCTGCTGGACGAGCTGCGCAACGATAACTCGATAGGAGTGGTCGTTATCACCGGCGCGGGTGACAAAGCATTTATCGCCGGGGCAGATATTGCCGAATTTGCCGGGCGAACCGCAATGATGCAACGCGACGTAATGACTGGGCGTTCGCTGTTCACAGCCCTCGATACTTTCCCGAAGCCCATCATTGCGATGATTAATGGTTATTGCCTGGGCGGAGGTTGTGAACTGGCGTTAGCTTGCGACATACGCATTGCGAGCGAAACGGCGTCGTTCGGACAACCTGAGATCAATCTGGGAATCATTCCAGGGGGAGGCGGGACCCAGCGATTGACTCGGCTAGTCGGTGAAGGTAAGGCGATGGAGATGATTCTCACGGGCGAAATCATTGACGCGAAGTCAGCTTACGCGATTGGTCTGGTGAACCACGTCGTTCCGGCTGATCAGCTGCAGGCGAAAACAATTGAGATGGCGAACCGGATCGCGGAGAAGAGTCCGATTGCTCTGAGCCTGGCAAAGGAAGCAGTGAAACTTGCTTCTCGTTCGACAATCGACGAAGGGCTCCGTCGCGAAGTAGATCTATTCGCTCTTTGCTTCTCGACGGAAGATAAGAACGAAGGTGTCAGCGCGTTTCTTGAGAAGCGGAAGCCTGAGTTTAAGGGACGATAGAAGGAGGACTGACGAGCACGTCAGCCGACGAGCCTCTGGCAAAAACAACGGTACGAATTACCGATTGAGATGAAGGCCGGAAAGGAGTCCGGCTGTCGTTCTGCAATTTTGCGTTATGTTGAGAATAGTCGCGATCATCTTCGGGATAATCATCGCTGCCCTGGGCGGAGTGATTGCGTATCGGGCCCTGTTTCTGGATCCAAGCACCGCAGTTGTAATCACGAACACTGCAATTCGCGAACTGCCAAACTACACTCGGGTTGTTGGGGGGATGGTGCTGCTGATAACCGGAGCCGCTGTCGCCTTCTTTGCGGCGACTCGCAAGAAGTAGACAAAGGCTGGAGCCGCTCGCGAGACCTCTATTGTCGATCGCGGTAAACCGGTTCCAGTGTACGTGTGGTCTGTTCCGTGACGCTCGGTGCAGATTCGGGAAGGGCGCGTTCGTTACCGGCGGCGAGGTCTCGGACATTATTCGCGTGTAGTTTGGATGTCTCTCGCGCTTCTCTCCCTCGGCTTCGACTCAGTAGCATATAAATCAGGACCGCTTCGACTGCGAGCATCGTTACGAAGCTCAGAAAAGAAAGTCCGATGATCTGGCCCGGATCGAAGACACGGGCGTCTTTCATCACTGCCATCAGACCGATAGTGCCTCCGAGACCGACAACGAAGACGGAGACGATTGCCCAGATGAGTGAGTCCGGGAATAATTCCACCGGCTTATGTTCACCGTCGCCTGGTGGATTCAAGCGGGCTCCACAGTGGTTACAGTAGCTTAGGCCGGGCGCGACGCCCCCGCCACAAGTTGAACAATACATATGCGTTTGTCTCCAGTTGAGAGCAATACGTCGGGACAAGTCGCAATGTTCGCCACCTGTCGGTTGAGTACGCTGCTCCGAATTCTCCTCCTTTGCTGAGCCTTGCGCATTCGTTGACGATTTTGCAGTTTAAGATCCCGGGAAAGGCAAAGAGCAGGGAAACCCCAAAAGTCACTGGAAGGAAATGAATTCCTGAGAAAACGCGGGCCCGTGCTTGACGCTCTTTTCCCTGCGGGCTACTCTTGCATTCTCTTTTTGGGGCCGTAGCTCAGCTGGGAGAGCGCATGACTGGCAGTCTCCCGTCTCCTCTTTTAATCAGTTTTGATGAGTAGTTGCCCGTGCTGTTCGAGTAGAAGATTTCAACATCTATCAACTCGTCCGTGCTGCTGTGTGTTCGTCTGTTTAGATGGGTTGGCGCACAAACCGCACACAAAGCATGGCTATGGACTGGGAACGCCTTGTGAGCCTATTTTACACTGGGGTAGGGGTCTCGGATTAGAGGGGCTTCTGGTCTAAGCGCGACCGAAAATCTTGGCAGGTTTCGGAAGTTATACAAGGGAAGTCCGAACGTTAGTACTCCGAACGCGCTATTTCATTGAAAGAACTGCTCTTCGAATGTCGCAAGGCCAACTTACCCATAAGGCGGTTGCGAGATGGTCCGGGCCAGACACCTACATAGGTAATAGAACCACTACAAACTTTCCGTCTTTAAGCTCTGTTGGGAGCTGGGGTTTTTAACGGACATGCTGGTGAAAGAAGTCCCACACTAAGGGCCAGTAAGGATAAGTCTTAATAACAAACCCAGCCAGTTCCATCGTAGTTTTAGCAGCCGTTAGCTTGGTTTGAATACGAGTCCACGCCCCATCTTTGGCTGTTGCATCAGGATTAGCTAAGGCCACTTGATGCGCTATTTCTAAATCCCGAACTACTTCATCTCGGTCGTCAAACTGTTCACCTTTAACGGACTCAATTAACGCGGCTAATTGCGGAATGATTTCGCTAACCGGTTGATAGTTGATTTGGATATTTTGAGTGCCGCCTGGACCTATGTGAGCGCCGCCTTCAACTTTGCCAATAGTCGTGTGATAGATGTCCCCTCCCGAACCTTGTTTTCTTCCGCTATCGTCAATTGCACGACATCCGCGAGCCTTTATCTCAAGCACGTCCCCACCGGGCCATTTGATAAAACCTTCCTCTTCTAATCCAATGCAAATACCAGTGACTTCGTCATCCGACATTCCCAGTTCTTTAACCAGAGAGTCGAAAACGACTATTTCCCCAGGTATGCCCTTGCTCATATCGTAAATCTTTTGCAAGACACGTTGTGCTTTGACCGCATATCTCGATTCCACGATTCGTTCGGCCTCCTGTCTTCCTTTTGGAGTCAGCGAAATCCAAGCAAAGCCGGCTCCCCAAGAAACAAGTCCATCTTGCTGAAGTGGCAAAGCGATAGCAGAACAATTAGTGTTGTAATCGAGACCGAGCTTCTTGCACAGTTCTTCTGTGTTTTTATCACTGCTAAAATTGCCATGGTGCATTTCCAAGAGAGTAACAAGGAAATCCTCTCGGAGTTTCTTTTGATGTCTCACGTCCATACTTAAATATTATCTTGGCCCACACCAAAACACCACGCTTCCTTCTATTGTGTTTTGTGTTTCCACGTCCCTATACTGGGAGGAGGACACAAGAGTTTAGGCATCAAGGAGTAAACAGTCCAAGAACGTATTTCCGAACTGGTGAGCCAAGCGTAGTAGCGTCATGTAACTCGACCCACGGGTCTCCGCCAATTTCTTTAGCCCGCTGAATATCTTCTTCAGTGACCTCTACATCGCCCACACCGGACACGCGCTGTGTTTCCACTTCGGCGGAAAGTTGGCTCCAACGAATCGAGAGTTTTCCGTTTCGATGCTCAATCCCGCCATTGATATTTTGCGTGTTGTTGGGTCCGACCTGGATTCCACCATGAATAGGACCATTAAATTGAGTGTAGTAAGCGGAGGGTTGAGGAGGCTTCTTCTGTTCAATAACCAAGTCGGTTCGGAGGACATCTAGTTCGAGTAACGCCTCTCCAACCAACCGGTCCATCTGTCCCTTCAAGTATTCGTCCATGTTTGGAATCTTCGCGTTGGTAACCGGGTGTCTGAAATCCGGGTCTCCCATTCTTGTCGTAATATCGTGCCAGCGACGTTGGACCATTGCTTGTATTTCCTTAATTATCTTTTGCCTATCTTCATCATCAATCAGGATGCCATCCATCCGATACCCTTCCATATAGGCATTCAAAATCATCTTGTAGGTGCGCCTTGTTCTTTCAAGGTGGTAGTCAACAAGTTCATTGAAACGGGGATTGGTAGGCGTTGCCAAAGCCTTCACACGTCGGCGCTCTTGCTCTCCCCATAAAGCCTGTTGGTAGTTTTCTCTATCTCTCACGGCTTCGACCCGCGCCATGGCTTCTGGACTTAACTTCATAGCTTCTCCTGTGGATAACTCAGTTCACCATTTTAATACGCTTGCTAAGGTTTAGATAAGCCCAATGCTCTTAGGTGATTGAAAGCACTTCTTTGAGTTGAGCCTGTCAAAAGTGGGTGGTATTCTTTGCCTTGCCAAGTCCAGGTTACCCTTGGAATTAAGGTCACCTGTACCTGCTGTGAACTCTCAGGTGAGTCTAATTCTTTGATAACTGTGGATTGTGGCGACTTGGTTTCTGACTTAAGGTCACGGCTTGAGTCTGGTGAAAACTTTGATTCAATGTTCGCCGACCTTGAGTACGGCGTCGAGGCAGAGCTGGAAGAATTCGCAAGAAGGCTTCTAATACTTTTAACTGAGACACTGGAGGGAACACTAATGAGCTATACAATAAACAATGGACTTAGCACGAGTTCACAGCAGGCATAAAATCCATTCGCTCCTCATTCCTGAGTCAATTCATTCGTTTATAAAAGTGCTCTTACTAAGAAAGTGAAGGAGAGGCAAAAAGCTGCGTCTCCATTAGGCCACGAGGCTTCCCTTTAGCCTGAGAGCCTGGTGGTGAACCAGGCAGGGTTCTAAATTGCCTATTGAAGCGAGTAGTGAGCCATTATCATCCATGCACATTTACATTAGCGGCCAAATGGCCGTGATTCCCTCCTCATCAACTTCCACTCGAACAGGCTCAGCCCCCATAACTTAATTCTAATGACCTTCGAACTAGCAATACAACTTAAGACGCTGGTTTTCAGCCAGGCGCTTAGCTCCTTTACAGCTGAATGATAAACTTGGCCCATGAAGGGGTCGGCCTTGTGTCCGGGGCAAACTACCATTTACGCGTGTGCTTCAATACAAAGTGAACATCGGGAACGCTGTCCGTCTCAGTTCTGGCCTGCCCGAACTTAAGTGTGATTCTCTGCTCACCTGTCATGTCGGCCGGAATTTCTTCGACCCCGTTACAGGGTCCCCAACTATAAAACAAATCAAACTTCTTGACGGCCTTGGGCTTAAGACCTTCAAAGTCGTTAGGCTTATGTTCACATAAGAATGTCTTTCTGCCGCCCTCGACTACGTAGTACTCAACGATAATTTCCTCGGTTCGCACAGACCAGTCCGTTGAATTGTAAACCCTAATGTCACCCATATAAGCGCCATCAATAATTCTGACTCCCGCCTGGAGTTCTTCAAGAACCTTCTTCGCTCGCTGAGCTGCCCCTTCCTCCGTTCGAGCTCTTTCCTCCGCTGAGCGTTGTGCTGCGGCCTCAGCCAATTTAGCTTTATTTACCCAACCATTAGCTGTTGAATGCTCCTCTACACCAGTCCAGCGGTTTACGCGGACCACCTCTCCGCCATAACGAGTAAACACATAGGGGGTTGGCCATATGAACAGTCCAACTGCAATGGCAGCTAGCGCAATGCCACCGACTTTCGCTATTTTAGACATTTGATAATAAGGCTCGTTCTTGGCCTCTGAATCGGCCTAAAACATTCTTCTAGTTTGAATGTAGACTCGAAAGGATGTTTCTGATTTTCGAAGTATATTGCACCGTTAGATGGTATCGGTCAAAATTATTACAAGCAGAAACCTAAACGTGCCAAGTCCTCTTAGTATGACCTCAAGCCGTAAAAACCGACATTTAGCAGTGGGAGAATTCGACGGTGGACAAGTCGTCAATTCCGTCAGAGGCTATTTCTTGTGGAAAATCCAAAACGAAGTCCCGCTTGTTTTCAGAAGAACTGCGAGATGAAGTCTTGAACCTTTTTCTTAAGAGCAAGAAGAATCCAGACCCACCTCATCTTTCAAGTGCCACTGCCGAACAACGTCACCATGCTCTCGATGGAACTATCGAGTCCCATAGAGTCGCGCATCTTAGGGACGGTTTTGACAAGGGGCTATTTGATTATGACCAGCCTTTCACGGCTTTTCTAAAAGGCCTATTCGACTGGTCCAAGCGTTGGAATTTAGACGCGGATTGGCTCCTCTTTCGGGCTCTAAAAACGGTAAGCTCTTGGAGCAAATATAAAGTCTTTCGAGACAACTTACAGTGGGCTTCGCAGCTATACGGCCTTGACGACCCACAGGGTGAACCCAAACCTCCAGAGGGTTTTCCGGCGTGGAATGTCTTCGAAGACTCAAGGCGAGTTTACATCCGGAAAATAGAAGCTTTAGCTACGGAAGGCCTTCAGAACCATCCGATACTCGCACAAGCTGAGGCGTCGCAGCGCAAGGGCTTACTTGATAGTCTTAGCGTTAAGGCAAATGATTATCAGACGAAGGTCATCCAGTTCTATGGGAAACTTGGTTACAAACCTGTGAGGATGAAAGAGCTTATTAAGCACAT
>JANNJZ010000155.1:0-5946 GCA_031396065.1 Pyrinomonadaceae bacterium
CGTCGAAATCCACGAATTGCTCACACACAGCTCGGGCATCGAATGGTGGAAACCGTTTTATCTATCGGTGGATCCGGCGCTGTCATGGCGCACCAAGCGCATCTGGCTGTATGAAGAACTGAAGAAAGCCGAATTCAGAAAGACCGGCAAATCGGTCTACTCGGACCTGGGTTTCATGCTGCTGGGTTTTGTGCTGGAGAAAATCAGCAACCAGAGCCTGCTGGAGGTATGGGCGCAAACCAGGTCCAATGTCTATCCCGAAACCTCGCTGGATTTTCAGGTGGAGAACAAGACGGCTACTGCACCCGGCCTGTCCGCGGGCTGCGGTCCTTCTGTCTGCAGTTCCTGGGGTTCCACCCCAGGCTTTATGCTATCGCCCGCTACCGCGGGCTAGCTTGGTTTCGTCGCCGAACCAGTTCTTGTGTAAAGCCTTTCTAAACTGAATCGCTGTCGGCAATTTCTCGGAACTTCATTACTCATGGGCATTGCTTTGCGCGCTTGTACCCGGTCTTTTCGGCATCTTCGCTTTTAGTGAAAATAACTCGGTCCGCCTCTTTTATTTCATTCGGCGGCGAGCAGTCTTTGGGGTAGTAGGTCTTACTTTTTCTGTCTGCCAAAATTGCTTCGGAGGACTCTTCCTCAGATGTCTGTTGCTCCTGGGCCTCTCGGCGGGCCGTTAGAGTTTCCTCCGCGTTTTTGTCGAGGATGCGAAAACTTGCGCCCTCAGCCACGATCGAAACCGTCATCTGAAAATCGGCACAACGCAGTTGTTGACCCCGCGATTTCCACGAGATCCATGCATCCGGCAGATGAAGAGATTTTGAGATGCCTTCTACAAACTCGGGCAGTGTATGCCACTTGAACGAGCTGTCGTAGCCCAGCCAAAGTGACGTTAACCGTTCATCGAGAAAGTCGAGCGAAATTGTTCGCACACCAGCAAAAGTAGATTTGTCGATTTTCGGATCGAAGTCAGGGTTAATGCTGGTCTTCAACACTCCGAAGGCTTTGGTTCGACCGAAGACAACTTGAGGAACCCTGGCTTTCACCTGGTCTTTGGTCATGCCCAAACGAAACCCAAACAGCTCTGGAGCATCCGGCAGTTGGGCGAGCGTCAGAGTACATTGCTTATCTTGAGTAAGCGCCGTCGAGGCACACAACGAGACCAGGAGGAAGGCAACGCAGATTTTCCATATGTCATTTTTCATTTCTCTTTTGCCATCGAATGAGAGTTTAAGACACGATGGCCGAAATCACACCTTCCTGCGACGGTCTTAAATGAAAAATGAGAAATGAAAAATGAGATATGGAAAATCTCCGTGGTTGCTGGCTCACGGAGTATCGCTACTTCACTACTTAATTAGCGATTTTATGAGTTTCTCCAGGTGGTCCGGTTCGAATGGAGTTGAGACATACTCGTTGCAACCCGCCGCCAGCGCGTCATCTCGAAACTGGTCCGCGCCGTATGCCGAGACCACAACAATTGGAAGTTCTTCAGAGCTTGCCAGAGTGCGTATCTTACGGGTAGCAGAGAGTCCATCGAGCTCAGGCATCTCAACATCCATGATGATCAAATCGGGTTGATTATTGGCGGCTTCCGCTACCGCCTGCTCGCCGTTTTTAGCTTCAATTACACGATAACCCTTTGTCTGCAACCAGGTTCTTAACAGAAGGCGGGTGTCATCAAAATCGTCGACGACCAGAATCGTGCGCTGTCCGTCGGTTGAATTTGTCATTTCAGCAGACATGTTTGGTTCAGTTTAACTTTGGGGAGGGCTTTACGTGAATTCTTCAACACCATGCACTGATGTAGGGGGTGAACAGTATTACAAAATGCAGAAAGATTTTCCATCACTCATTTCTCCAAGGCAGGGAGTTGTTTGAGCAGATTCTAAATTAGGAATAGCCAGAGCGGATTTCAGCCTGAAGGGCTGCCAGATAGTAGCCGGTGGTCGGAGCGTAGCGTAGCCCACCGGAAAGGAACTAGCGAGGCTCTGCCTCAGACCGACCAGACGTGTGTTGGTATTCTGGCCGCGGATTCTCCCGGGTATACTCGGCGCGTTTGTTCGCATCCATCCGCGACTCCATCTCCTTTTGCAAATCCCGCCTCGGTCTTTGCGTCTTTCTGCGAGTTTCGCTCGCTCTTACACTCTGAGCTTGTCTCTAAGCTTGGTTCTGCGGCTGGGCCGCGTTCCGTGCGGTGAGGCTCCGCCTCACCGGCACCTCTATTCATTTTGAGGCTATGCCTCCGGGCGACCTCAGAGGCGCAGCCTCGAAGAATGAAAACGGCTATCGGAAAGGCCGAGCCTTTCCGCACCGAAGGCGGCAGAGCCGCAAAGGCTATCACCGCACCTCGGCTAACTCTCTGTTTTACTGCTCACCAAAAACTTGACTCATTCACATCAAGTTTTACCCGACAAGTCATCTAGTCCGGGGATCCGTTCGGGCGGGTTGGCCTTATCGTACTCATCGTCACTGCTCCTTCGGTGGAATTAACTCACCAAGAGTGGCGCGGATTTGCTGTTCTCCTCCGTTGCGCAGAACCGTCAGCGTTACGGCCGTACCGGGCGGCGTGCTGGCAATCAGGTTGCGGAAAGCGTTGGAATCACTTACTGCAGTGCCATTGAAAGCGGTGATGACATCACCCTTTTTCAAACCTGCTTTCTCGGCAGCACCGCCAGATTGTACGTTGTATACGACTACCCCTTTGTTCTCTTTGATACCCAGTTCCCTGGCCGGTTCGGAAGCCGCTGGTACCACCGTCACCCCGAGTTGACCACGGCGGACCTTCCCGGTCTTAACCAGCGTATCGGTGATGGTGCGCGCCATGTTCGAAGGAATAGCGAAGCCGATGCCGATGCTGCCGCCCGATGGCGACAGGATTTGCGAATTTATGCCGATGAGTTCGCTATTCGTGCTGACGAGCGCGCCACCGGAATTGCCTTGATTGATTGGTGCGTCAGTTTGCAGAAAGTCTTCAAAGCTACCACTGCCCTGAAGGCGTGTCTGCCGGCCTTTAGCGCTGATGATGCCCATTGTGACCGTCTGTCCGATTCCCAGCGGATTTCCAAGGGCGAGCACCACATCCCCAACCCGCACCTTGTCCGAATCTCCTAAGGCCAGCACTGGAAGGTTGATGGCATCGATCTTCAATACAGCCAGGTCGCTGGGTGGATCGGAGCCCACTAGCCTGGCATCAAGTGTGCGGTTGTCGTTCAAGTCCACTTTGATCTGTTCCGCGCCGTCAATCACGTGATGGTTCGTCAAAATGTAACCGTCGGTGCTGATGATTACGCCTGAACCGAGACCGCTGGTACGCCGCTGCGGTTGCTGCTGTGGCGCTCCGCCGCGCTGATCGAAAAACTCGCGGAACATGGGATCGTCCATGAACGGATGCTGCTGGGGCGCCCGCGCGCGCATTTCGGAGTGAACGGTAATGACGGCCGGCGAGACGCGGCTGACTACGTCCGCATACGACACTCCCGGTACCGCCGCGCCCGTAGGCGGAGGATTATTGATCGGAGCGTTGTTGACGCCGGGATCAGAGGTCGAGGCGAAGCGCACCGGGGGATTTTGACGATTGCACGCTACCAACAAAAGACTTAGACAAAGGATTAATAGGGTGCTGACACGCGTCGCTGCACGTCGGTTACCGATTAAAAATGGTTTGTCGCTCATATTTCCCTCCAGATTGTTAATTCAACTTAGTCTCACTTGGATCGCCGTCGAGCGCAAGTGTGCCGGGGAAGGCGAGAGGTCGGAGGTCGGAGGTCGGAGAACAGAGGTCAGAGGCCAGAAAGGTACGGGCCCGTTTCGATCCGTCTATCCTCCCACTTCACTACCTCCGACTCCCGACCTCTGATTGTCAATCGCTCGCGATTTGGGTAGCATCGCGCCCATGACTGACACTGCCGAACCCATGAAGGGCGACGAGATTGTTGATCTTTGCCGCCGTCACACCATTTTCGAGTGGTCCGCCCAAGCTGCGGTGGATCCCATTCCGGTTGCCCGAGCGAAGGGGATCTACTTCTGGACACCCGAAGGAAAACGCTTCATCGACTTCAACAGTCAACTGATGTGCGTGAACATCGGGCACGGCGACGAACGCGTGGTTCGCGCAATCCAGGAACAGGCGGCGGTGCTCCCTTATGCCAACCCGTTTATGGCCACCGAGGTCCGCGCGCGTCTGGGTGCGAAGCTGGCAGAGATTACGCCCGGTGACATAGATGCGTTTTTCTTCACTAACGGTGGCGCCGAGGCAAACGAAAACGCGATTCGAATCGCGCGGATGTTTAGCGGCCGACACAAGATTGGCGCGCGTTATCGGTCCTACCATGGCGGCACGGCGGGCGCTCTGACTCTAACTGGCGATCCGCGCCGATGGGCTGCGGAGCCGGGCATCCCCGGCGTCTTTCGTATTCCGGACTTCTACCACGGCGTTCAGAAGGGCATGGACACGACTGAGCAGGTGCTGGGTCTAACTGAAGAGATACTTGAATTGGAGGGAGCAAAGACGGTTGCGGCGATCATTGTTGAGCCGGTAGTTGGAACGAACGGAATCCTGATTCCACCCGACGGCTACATGCAGGGACTGCGAGCGCTGTGTGACAAGTATGGCATCCTGCTGATCGCCGATGAAGTGATGGCCGGCTTCGGCCGCACGGGGGAATGGTTTTCGGTGGACCATTGGAAAGTGGTGCCTGATCTGATTTCAATGGCCAAAGGACTGACGAGTGCTTACGTGCAGCTGGGGGCAGTGGGCATGCGGCGTCACATCGCCGATCACTTCGAGAAGAACGTTTTCTTTGGCGGCCTAACGTACAACAGCCACCCGCTGGCCTGCGCTACGGCCCTGGCAACTATTGCGGTGTACGAAGAAGATGGCCTCATCGAGAAGGCGCGGAAGATGGGTGAGTTGATGCGAAGCCTGCTTGAAGATCTACAAGCCCGTCACCCTTCGGTGGGCGCGACGCGCAACCTCGGCCTCTTCGGCATAGTGGAAGTTGTGCGCAATCGCGAGACCCGCGAGCCGATGGCGCCTTTCAATGGCACCTCGCCTGAGATGCAGGAGTTGGGCAGGTTCTTCCGTGCGGAAGGTCTTTACACGTTTGTGCGTTGGAATACGTTCTTCACGAATCCACCGCTATGTATCACTGAAGCCGAGATGCGCGAGGCCTTTGCGATCATTGACAAGGGACTGGAGATTACCGATCGCGCTGTTTTGTAGGGAGTCGGAAGTCAGACGTCGCAGTTCGAAAGTCAGAGATCAGAAGATTCAAAAAGGGTTGACCCTTGTCGGCTGTTGTCATAGACTCCGCACCGCAAATCCCAACTCTTCCTCAGGAGGCACAACTCAATGGCGAACGGAAAACCCCTCAGCGGTTTTTTTACCGCTTTCATCTTGCTCCTGCTCACAGCATTAATGGTTCCGGTGGCGTGGCACTTGCGGTACGATTGGAAGTTCATCGCTGTGATACTGTTGATGCTTGGTTTTATGATCGCGGTGGGTGTGAGAATCACCGGCCGGCCGGCCGGAATTCTGATTAACGAGCGAAACCTCGTGAGCTTAGCGCGGTTTCAGATCGTACTGTGGACGCTAATTATCCTCTCGGCATACCTGGTCGCAGCATTCGGAAGGATTAAGGGTGGAGTCCCGGATGCTCTCGCGATCGGACTAGACGAAAGGCTCTGGGCTCTGTTGGGTATTAGCACAACATCGCTAATTGGGTCACCGCTAATTCAGAGCACCAAGAAGAGCCAGAAACCTAAAACAGAAGAAGTAGCAAAGGCTGAAGTGGCGTTGACGGAGAAGGGCGAGCCCGAACCACAAGCAGATATAGCAAAGAATGCCCAAGGGGTGCTCTATGCAAACGGTAGTATCAAAGATGCCGCATTCTCCGACATGTTCGAGGGTGACGAAGTAAGCAACACGGCGTACGTCGACGTCGC
>JANNJZ010000227.1:0-13993 GCA_031396065.1 Pyrinomonadaceae bacterium
TGTTTTTTTACACTTGGATGACGGTTCATTATATATTGTTGCAGATTAAATTGTGCAGAGGAAATATAATGAGCCAAAGCATTGATATTTTACTGATTCGGTCAGACGGACAGCTCGCAAGCTGGGCATGGACACGGAAGCTTCGCGGCGATTTGAACGCGGGTCCGATTGCGAAAACGTTTTGCAGGCGCAGACAAGATGCGTTGAACTCATCTGCGAAATCGCCGGCGGTGTAGCCACCGAGGATGCAATTGATGTGTACCCGAATCCCTTGCCGCCGCGGGTGATTGAGTTTCACCCCGAGCGAGTTGAGAGCGCCACGTCCCTGCGGGTTGATCTGCCAGAAATGATTCGGATTCTTGCCGGGCTCGGGTTCATCTCTGAAGAACCGCCAACAGACGCAGCGTTTAGTTTTCGGGTTCCAAGCTGGCGCATAGATGTTGGTATCGAGGCAGACCTGGTTGAGGAGATTGCGCGACACACTGGCTACGACAAAATCGCGTCTGAGTTGCCGCCGACGAACATCTCAGGGGAATACCAGCCGGCCGAGATGAACCGCCGTGCGTTGCGGAGGATCTTAACTGCACTGGGATTTGATGAGGCGATCAACTTCAGCTTTATCGACACGGCTCATGATGACGAGTTTGAAGCGGTTCCGATCCTGAACGCGGCCGCCGGCGAAGCGAGATTAGTGACGTTGGCCAATCCGATTCTTGAAGAAGTAACCCGGATGCGCCCAACGCTTTTGCCGGGTTTAATTGAATCTCTTAGAAACAACCTGAATCATGGCACGCGCGACGTTCGTTTGTTCGAAGTAGGCCGTATTTTTGCTAAGTCCGAGCCTGGTGAACTACCTGTCGAGCGCGACGCACTCGCGTTGATTGCGACCGGCAGTGTCACTGAAGAAGGCCGTGCCGAAGCTTCGAAAGAGATAGATTTTTATGAGCTTAAGGGTGCGCTTGAAGCTGCGGTTGATGCGATGAAGCTTGGCCCCCTGGGCTTCGCAAAAGCTCAGTTCAAGCATCTGCGGGAAGGACAGGCAGCTCGGATTATTCTGGCGGACAGTACACCGATTGGAACCATCGGCAGATTGTCAGCGGCAATCGCCGCCGCTTATAAATTTCGCCAGCCTGCCTTTGTCGCCGAGCTGGATCTAACAGCCTTGCTCAACTCAGCACCAAGAACAGTTCAATACAAACCACTGCCGCGCTACCCTTCGGTGGTTCGCGATGTGACGTTGCTGGTAGGCCGTGACCTGAGCTTCGCGGAGTTGCTCAAGGCGGTTGATGCAGAAGGTGTGGCGGATTACACCGAGGCAGAGTTGGTGGGAACCTACGAGGGAAAAAACATTCCCGAAGATAAGCGATCGATTACGTTTAGGATTGAGTATCGCTCTGATGCAGGAACGTTGCGGGATGAAGAAGTGGAGGAACGGCATCGCGGATTGATCGATTCGCTGATGAAAAAATTCAATGCCGAGCTGCACTGAAAAATAAATCGCATGCAAGAGCGCAAACAGTCTTGCGCTTGAAAGCCTGAAGTCGCATAATCCGAACGCAGATTGAAAACAGTATGAAGTTGGGGAAAGAAACACGCCCATGGTCGGATTATCAGGACTGGAAAAGTTTTCTCATTTAGAAGATAAGATCTATCGCACAATCGAGCTTACCAAGAACCTGCGTTCGGAGAAGGAGAGTTTGGAAAAGGAACTCTCGCTCATGCGGCGCAATCGAGGTTCAATCTCCGACGAACAACTACGCCTTGAAAAACAAGTAGAGGCACTTCTCGCTGAACGGGATGTTATCCGCGCGAAGGTTGAGGCTATGTTGGACGCAATCGCCACGCTCGACCCAGAGATGGCGGAGGAGCTTCGATGACCACTGGAATCGCCCCACTCCTTGGAAAAAGCAGTATGGAAACCACAACAACATCTGCCCCCACCATCAGAGTTGAAATCTACAACCAAACCTACAATATTCGGTCTGACGGCGACTCGGAGTACCTCATGGAACTCGCCGATTTTGTCGACGCCCGCATGCGTGAGATCTCGTCGGGGACGTTGACGGTGGATTCCCTCAAGGTTGCTATCCTGGCGGCGCTCCACATTGCAGACGAATTACACCGGATAAAACAAACCTACGAGCAGGCAGATTCTCAGCTGGCCACGCGCAGCGGTGAGTGCGCTGAGATGCTCGACAAATTGCTCAAGGTAAGAAGCAATATCGAGCAGGAAAAAGGCGAGCCGGAACAGATAACCTTTACCTAGGCTTTTCCCCAACAAGCTTCTTCCCGTTACGTCCAAGTTGGCTTTAGATTTAGGTCGGAAGGACCGGCAGTCAGTAGGTCTCGTCCGTTAGCGCGCGGATTCCATCCTCGCGATTGCCCGGAGGCCAAATGGGCCGGCACAAAACCTGTCTAGAACCTTCGGCGTTGGGGTATTCACCGCCTTATTCGCCCCGCCCTCACGAGCCGGGGCTACTGACTGCCGGTCCTTCCGACCTCACCGTCTAATAGGCACAAACCCTTAAATTAGCTGATTTACTTTTTCGCTTCGTCTTGTGCTAGTATCCCCGGCGGCGGAGGGGAATAGTCTGTGGGGCTCGTCACCGAGTGTACGATGATTGAGCCAACGCCGTTGAAATGGGAGACCGATGCTGCTTGCCAGTGCAATTCTTCAGCGTTAAGAATTGCCAGAGGCTGTGGCTTCTAAAAGGTCACCCACCTGTAAATGCAGGTTCAATTACGGCTTCGGAACGACCATCGCGGATCTCCCTCCTGCCAACAAAACCGTAAATAGTAAATGGTCAATCGTAAAGACCGTAAATAGTGAATGGTAAATCGTAAATAGTGGTTCGAGCTATTCACGATCGATCATTTCGGTTTACGGCTTTTTCTATTTGCTCCCGCTGAACCAAACGGGCTGCGCTCCGTTCTTCTATTTACCATTCACCAGTTACTATTTACTCTGCTGTAAGATTTACCTGCTTATGAAAGTCTTGATGATCGGCGACGTTGTTGCGAAACCAGGGCGCCTGGCGGTGCTGGAGCGGATTCAGGATCTAAGAGAACAGCATGACATCGATCTCGCGATCATGAATGCCGAGAACCTCGCTGGTGGTTTCTCCGTCACTCCATCCTTATGTGAACAGCTATTCTCGTCCGGCATCGATGTGATGACCTCAGGCAATCATATCTTTGACAAAAAAGAGGCCATTCCCTACATCGCGAAACAGCCGCGACTGATCAGACCCGCAAACTATCCACCGAATACACCCGGAAACGGAATGTGGACCGGTGTAATTCAAAACACTCCCGTTGCTGTCATCAACTTAATGGGTCGAGTGTTTATGCCCCCGTCTGATGATCCCTTCCGCGCGGCGGATCGTCTGCTTGAGTCGTTACCCATTGAAACGCGCGTTCGCCTTGTCGATATTCATGCGGAAGCGACGTCGGAAAAAGTTGCCATGGGGTGGTATCTGGATGGACGCGTCTCAGCAGTTGTTGGCACACACACACACGTGCAGACTGCGGACGAAAAGCTATTGCCTGATGGCACTGCTTATCTGACTGATATCGGCATGACTGGAAGTTACTCCGGCGTGATCGGGATGAACAAAGAGGACGTAATCGCTCGCTTCACCTCGGCGATCGCGAGAAGAGCAGAACACTCAACCGCACAGGCAAGGATCTGCGCCGTTGTCCTGGACATTGATCGAGAGACGGGTAAGGCGCGAAGCATCGAACGGTTGAACCTGGCGCATGAGCAATGAGCAGAAGTGTAGAAAAAAAATAGGACCCATTGGCCTATAGGCACTATTTTTCCAGCCCACTGTTTCTTACGCCGGTCCCTCTTCCTCAGGAACTACATCACCTGGCGATTGCGATTTCACACCAGGCGGAGCTATTAGCCTGGCAGCATAGCCTTCAGGAAAAGAGCGGACTCGCCCGTTAGCATCCGTTACGACATGGCCAGTTTCGCCCTCGGCGATTATCTGATCATCCGACACGCGAACAATCTCATAACCAAATCTGAGCGATCGCCGGCGTAGTTCCGCGATGTGGGTACGGACCAGCAGCTCGTCATCGTAATAGGCGGGTGCTTTGTAACGGCAGTAGGCTTCGGCCACAACGAGAAAGGCGTCATCCTGTTCTTCCATGTCTCGGTAAGAAAAACCGCGATCCCGGCAAAACTCCGCCCGGCCAATCTCGAACCAGACGAGATAGTTGGCATAGTAGACAATGCCCATTTTGTCCGTTTCCGAATAGCGCACACGCAACAGCGTCTCGTGCCACTCTCCGAAGACGTTTTCTGGGGCTGGACTTGTCATCTGAGCCTAATGCCTTCAAACTCTAGCTGAAGAGATTGCGTGAATTCCGAACGACGACTTATAAACGTTTAGCGGACTATAAGAGCGAAACCCAGACGATGTCAAAGCGAATCAGTCCCTTGTTGGTCTTTCTGGCGGCCTGTGGCCTGGCTGCAACGGTGATCCCCTTTCGCCACTCTTTCGGCGCGTTGGCAACGCAACGCGCCAGCGTCGCCACCAACGCCACTCGAAATGCGTCAATTATTGCTACCACTGCGGCAGTGCTGAAGGAAACCAGCGAAATTCGCGAACTGGCAATCCTGAGACCGGTCAAAAGCGGCGCCCAATCTCGAACTGAGATCGAGCGGATGCTGGTGAAGAATCTCAATGAGCAAATGACGCCTGCCGAGATGCACGCGACTGATCTGGCGTTGAGAAAGTTTGGGCTGGCGCCGCCCGACTTTGAGTATCGGTCTTTCATCATCAAGCTTCTGACTGAACAAGTAGCGGGCTACTACGACAGCAAGACTCGGGAATTCCACCTGGCCGACTGGCTGGACTTCGAAGGACAGAAGCCAGTGATAGTGCATGAACTGACACATGCACTTCAGGATCAGCATTTCCACTTGCGTCGTTTTGAGAAATGGCCGCATGGCGACTCTGACGCCGAACTGGCAGCCCATGCGCTCATTGAAGGCGACGCTACGCTCGCGATGACAATTTACATGGCGCAGAACCCATTGGTCGCACTCGCTTTCACCAGGTCCCTGGGTTCCACTGCCATGGCGACAGTACAGTTTAACCAAGCTCCCCGCGCCTTGCGTGAGTCCCTGATTTTCCCATATGGACAGGGAACCGAGTGGGCGACCCAACTCTATAAACGTGGCGGATGGAGCATGGTCTCCAAGGCCTT
Organism: Pyrinomonadaceae bacterium; assembly: GCA_031396065.1. GTDB lineage: Bacteria > Acidobacteriota > Blastocatellia > Pyrinomonadales > Pyrinomonadaceae > PSRF01. The sequence continues at coordinate 5,221 of JANNJZ010000227.1, forward strand.
CACGCAATTGCCGCTATCAAGCGAACAGATCCTTCATCCGGAAAAGTATTTCAGCTATGAACGACCGGTAAAAGTTGCAGTGCCTGATTTACGAAGCGTGCTTGGAGCTGGCTGGAAAGAGATTGATTCCGACGTAAACGGGGAATGGAGCTATTACCTAATCCTCGATCAGTTCCTGAACTCGCCGTCGGAATCGAGACGGGCCGCTGCGGGATGGGCAGGCGATCGCTACGAGATCTACGAGGAACCGAAGCGCGGGCAAGTCCTGCTTGCGCACGTCTCCGCCTGGGACACGGAAAACGATGCGCAGGAGTTTTTCGACGCCTATGTGAAGCGCACAGCCAAGCGCTATCCCGAAGCGAGGCTCTTGCCTGCTGCTCAATCCCCTGGACCCAATACTGTGTTGAGGTGGCAGAGTCCTGAAGGCGGGATCGCCATGGAGCGACGAGGTTTGCGCGTGGTCGTCGTCGAAGGAATTCCTAAAGGCGATAACGCCGATGCGATGGTTAACGCGCTTTGGGAGTGACGAGAAAAGGCATACCTTGAAATGCAACGGACCTGCCCCGCTATCGAGAATTTGTGAAACGTGGATCGCCGCGTCATGTAGTCAGTGCCACCCCTACAATGTATCCACATCAGCGACCTGCGTTGTCTGGAGAGATTCGTCATGTTATTTTTGGGACTCGAAATAATACCCGAACGAGCTTCCTTTTGAGACTGGCATCCAGCCTTAATCATGAAAAAGTCTGACGTCCTACCGGCTGCCAAACCAACCCCCCAGCGTTTAAAGGAATTAACTGACGAGCTGAGACAGCTTGAAGCGAAGCTGCGTCTTGGGGGTGGGCCGGACAAGATTGACAAACAACACAGTCAGGGAAAGCTGACCGCGCGCGAACGTATTGCCCGGCTTCTCGACAAGAATTCTTATGCGCAAGAGATAGGATTGTTAGTCGCCTATGACCAGTATGACGGGGGCGCGCCCGGGGCGGGGGTGGTTACTGTAGTTGGGCGAGTGGAGCAGCGCGAAGTTGTAATTGTCGCGAACGACGCAACCGTGAAGGCGGGGTCGTGGTGGCCCGAAACGATTAAGAAGATCCTGCGTGCGCAGGAGATCGCAATGCGTTCGCATGTCCCGATAATCTATCTCGTCGATTCGGCCGGGGTTAATCTTCCTTATCAGGGCGGTGTGTTCCCTGGTCAGTATGGGGCTTCGCGCATCTTTTATTACAACTCGATCATGCGGCGGTATTTGAAGATCCCGCAGATCTCAGCGGTGATGGGACCATGCATTGCCGGTGGCGCCTACCTGCCCGCACTATCCGACGTGATCGTGATGGTCGAGGGGACGTCTTTCATGGGCCTGGGCGGTGCCAACCTGGTGAAGGGCGCGACCGGACAGACGATTGATAACGAAACTCTTGGAGGAGCGCGGGCGCATAATGAGTTATCTGGTGTGGCCCACTACCGTGTCCCGGATGACGCGGCCTGCATAGCAAAGATTCGCGAGTTTGTTTCCGAGCTACCAGCTCGTCCGTCGAACCCGGTGCATATCCTGCCGGTTGGTAAGGCGGCGCTGCCGGCATCTGCGCTTTATGACATCATTCCAGCGGACCATAAGCAGCCGTATAACGCGCGCCAGTTGCTCGATTGCCTGCTCGATGGCGGACACCTCGATGAGTTTCAGGCGGATTACGCAAAGGAGATGGTCACCGGACATGCGCGAGTTCGCGGCATCCAGGTTGGCGTCATCGCTAACAACCGCGGCATGATTCGCGCGCCCGGCGGCGGTCCGCCACGCTTTGGTGGCATTATCTACACGGAGTCTGCCGAGAAGGCGGCTTACTTTATCGAAACCTGCAACCGACGTCAGACCCCACTGCTGTTCATCCAGGACGTCTCTGGTTTCATGATTGGTTCGGAAGCCGAGCACTCGGGAATCATTCGCGCGGGCGCGAGATTTGTGGAAGCAATGGCGACGGCAGTGGTGCCGAAGATTGTCTTGACTGTGAATCACGCATCAGGGGCTGGTTACTATGCGATGGCGGGTCAGGGCTTCGATCCGGATTTTATTTTTAGTTGGCCCACCGGACGCATGGGCGTTATGGAGGGCGACTCGGCCGTGCAGGCTGTTTTTGGTAGTCAACTTGATAAGCTGAAACGAAGCGATTTGAAACCCGGTGCAGAATTGGAAGCCGAGATGAATGCCGTACGCGAGACTTATGAGATGGAGCTTGATGCTAAGTATGCTGCAGCGCGCGGCTTTGTTGACGCGGTGATTACGCCGGAAGAGACGCGGGATGCGCTGGAGCTTTCGCTACGAACCAGCTTGAACTACAGCGGACCGCACATTGGACAGTTTGTGTTGCCACCCACGTTGGTGTAGCTGTCCGCAGATTACCCGGATTACGCAGACAATGAAAAACAAGATCCGAATTGCAGCGGGCCAGGGGTTTTGGGGGGATCTCCCGGATGCTCCGGTCCGTCAGGTGGAAGGCGGCCCAATCGACTACCTGATGCTCGATTACCTCGCCGAAGTCACTATGTCGATCATGCAGAAGCAGCGGTCGCGCGATCCTTCAGCAGGGTATGCGAAGGATTTTGTCCCGCTAATGAAGCAGATCCTGCCGGCCTGCGTAGAACGAAATATTCGGGTCACCGCAAACGCTGGAGGCGTAAACGTCGAGGGTTGTGCAAACGCGGTGAGGGAAGTCGCCCGCGAGCTCGGCCTTACCGGTAAGGTGCGGATCGGAATTGTTACTGGCGACGACATCATGCCGAATATCGAGGAGATGCTTGGGCGTGGGATAGAGTTGCGCAACATGGACACTGACGAGCCACTGTCTACTGTGCGCGATCGCATTCAAAGCGCCAACGTCTACCTTGGCGCTGGGCCGATGGTAGAAGCGCTTGACCGCGGCGCTCAGATCGTAATCACTGGAAGGGCAACTGACACAGGTCTAACTCTCGCGCCCTTGATGCATGAATTCGGCTGGGCCGCTGACGATTGGAACAAGCTTTCCGCCGGCACTATTGCCGGGCACATTATTGAATGCGGCGCTCAGGCATCGGGAGGAAACTGTCAGTATGAGTGGCGGAGTGTTCCGAACCTCGCCAATGTCGGTTTCCCAATTGTAGAGGCTTCACCCGACGGCACGTTCGTGGTCACCAAGCATGAACGCACCGGCGGCTGGGTGATTATTCCTTCGATAAAGGAACAGTTGGTGTACGAGATGGGTGATCCGCACAGGTACATTACGCCAGACTGTGTTGCGGATTTCACTACCGTGCAGCTCGAATACGAAGGTCGCGATCGGGTGCGGGTCTTTGGAATTGAGGGGCAGCCCGCGACTGATACTTTCAAAGTCTCGATCAGCTATTCGGCCGGCTACAAGGCGGTCGGTACACTCGTCTACTCATGGCCGGAGGCTTACGACAAGGCACTGGTGGCCGACAGAATACTCAGGGGCCGACTCGAGAGGCTCGGTTTGAAGTTTGACCAAATTCTGACCGAGTTTGTGGGTGCCAACGCTACTCATGGACCACTAGCGGGCCGGCCGTCACCGGACCTGCCTGAAGTTCAATTGCGAGTTGGGGTGCGCAGCGAGGATCGAAACGCCGTTGAGAGGTTCACGAAGGAGATCGCTCCTTTGGTGTTGACTGGACCGCCCGGAGTGACGGGATTTGCCGGCGGACGGCCTAAGGTCGAAGAGATAGTCGCGTACTGGCCGGCGCTGATTCCAAAGAGCGAGATTACGCCGCGGGTCGAAATCATTGAAGCTTGAGATGAAAAAATGTTCGTTCAATTAGCAAAACTAGCGCACGCCAGATCGGGCGACAAAGGCGACACGGCAAACATCGGGTTGATAGCCTTAAGCGATGAGATTTATCCGCTGTTGGTTCGCGAAGTGACGGCCGAACGCGTGAAGCGGCACTTCAGTGGAATCTGCAAGGGTGAGGTGGAGCGGTTTGAGTTGCCAAATCTTGGCGCGCTGAATTTTCTGTTGCATGAAAGTTTGGGTGGAGGGGGAACGCTGTCTTTGATGACTGACGCCCAGGGAAAGACGTTCTCGACTGCACTACTCAGGATGAAGATTGAATTGACTGATGATGAAGCATTGAGTTTGGTCCTTGGTTAGTTCAAAGATAATTTGGTGGCAAGCGTCTCCAAGAGCGGGGGCGACCTCGAACTGTAGACAGGAACACAATCTCCATTCCCTCGGGGTTAGGAAGGCGGGTGCCCCGCTCGTATTGAAAAAAAAATAGCGGAGGCATAGCCTCTTTGATAGAAGCGGTTCTCGGTAAGCCATAGGCTTACCGCACGGAAGGCGGCAGATCCGCATAGCTACGGTCGACCCACTGTGCAAAGTCTGGGTGGCATCAGTATGACTGACGAAAGTAACTCACTTCTCTACCACGCCGATGGACCGATAGGGCGCATTACGTTGAATCGTCCTGAGAAACGAAACGCGCTTAACGATGAACTGGTTGCTGGTCTCAAGTACGCCTTGGGTCAGGCTAATGGCGACACAACCGTGCGCGCGGTCGTAATCACCGGAGCCGGCCCAGACTTTTGCTCGGGTGCGGACCTGACATCGTTACAAAAGATCTCAGAAGGCTCAGTCGCTGAAAATGGATCTGATGCGCGCTCATTGATGGAACTGTTTTTACTTATTCGAGCCGTCAACGTGCCGGTGGTGGCGGCTGTTCGGGGGCGAGCGTTGGCTGGCGGTTGCGGACTCGCCAGCGCCTGCGACATCGTGCTCGCCTCAGCAAGTGCCCGCTTTGGTTACCCGGAAGTAAAGATTGGCTTTGTTCCGGCCATGGTAATGGCGATTGTCCGAAGGAACATTTCTGAAAAGCGCGCCTTTGAATTGCTGACCCGCGGCGCCGAGCTCTCTGCGGAAGAAGCTAGAGATTTCGGATTGGTCAATCAGGTTTTTAGCGACGATAACTTTGAAGCCGACGTCACGGCTTACGCGAAGGGATTTGAGAAGGTCAGCAAATCTGCTGTTGCGCTAACCAAGACACTCTTGTGCCAAACAGACGGCATGGCGTTTAGGGATGCGCTGGAGACTGGGGTGGATGTCAACGTGGTTGCTCGCATGACCGAAGACTGCCAGAAGGGAATTGCCCGATTCCTTAGAAAAGAGTAGCTGCCGCGATTGCGTTGCGTACTTCTTCGAGGGCGCACTCGAGAACAGGATCTGCGACTCGGCTGATCAACCCCATCTCAAATGCGGCTTCGCTGGAATACCGTCCCGCGGTGGCAAACATCTCAAGAGCACGCGCTTGTCCGATGAGGCGCGGCAGTCTTTGAGTTCCACCCCATCCAGTAATAATTCCCAGTTTCCCACCTGGATGGGAAAACACCGCTTTCTCGGAAGCGATTCGGATATCGCAGGCCAACGCCAGATCCAAGGCACCTCCCATGCAATATCCATTAATCGCCGCTATCGTGACCTGCCTCGCGTCAGCAATGGTTTGAAATAGGTTCTGACCAAATCTGGAAATGTCCAAAGCAGAACAAGGATTAAGTTCCGTGAGTTCCCGGATGTCTGCTCCGGAGGCAAATGCATCATCGGTGCCCGTGAGGACAATAGCGCCTATGTCGTGGCGGGGAAGCAGGGACGACAATATGTTTTCGAGTTCCTGAAGTGTCGATAGGGAAAGCGGGTTGCGTTTTGCGGGACGATTGAAACGAAGGATAGCAACGGTGCCGAGAATTTCCGTAACTATTGCGTTAAAGTCTTCGTCCATAGTTGATTCACAGATTATGAGGGTCGGTGTTGACTAGCTGAGGTGGCGAGTAATCAGACTATCGTTATTCACGCGGTTTGACGTTTTCGCGAAGGAACTTGACGATGTTTTCCGTTGATGTTCCCGGAAGGAATATTTCAGCTACGCCCTGGGCCTTAAGCTTGGCAATGTCTTCCTGAGGAACGATACCGCCAAGAACCACCAAGCAGTCCTCCATCCCCTGGTCGTGGAGCAGCTTGACGATTCGCGGGCAGAGGGTGTTGTGAGCGCCGCTCAGGATCGAAACGCCGACAGCATCAACGTCTTCTTGTAGCGCCGCCGCGGCAATCATTTCTGGCGTCTGCCGCAGGCCGGTGTAGATGACTTCCATTCCAGCGTCACGCAATGCGCGGGCGATCACCTTCGCACCGCGGTCATGACCATCGAGGCCGGGCTTGGCTACCAGGACGCGTATTTTTCTCTCGTTCATATTCTTATTGTAGCTTTACTGTACGAATTGCCCCAGTAACCCGTCGCGTTTGATAAATGGTTTCAACTCCGCATAGCTGAAGAAATAACGCCCTTCCGGTTCGAACGCCTGAATTGCATGAGGATAACCGGCGTCGTACAAGAAAGTAATACCCTTGGTGTCAATGGAAAAGTCGTCGAGGTTCTGATTGCTATACTCCAACACCTCACCCGCCTCGTTTGCGATTCGGATGTCCTCTGGATCGCTCTTGGACTCAGCGAGCTCCTTCAAGATCGTTTTGAGCTCACTCTGTAACTTCTGATTTACCATGACGACGAGCGGTTCGAGCTTATTCGTCACAAAAACATCAGACGCTTTGATGACGCTGCCGTTCGTAAGATTGATGGCGAAATGTTTGGTGTGTGTGTCTGGATATGCACCTGAGCCGCTCTGTGTGAACGTAATATCCAAAATGTTATTCCTGTTGAAATTGACTTTATAGCCGAACTCCTCCAACCAGGTATCCTGCCGGTACTCGGCCAAAGATGAGTCAAATGCATTCTTAATCTGTAGGATTGATTGGACACGGCGCAGAACCGCTGGATCTTTCAGGCCGCTTACCACCGGATAGGTAACAACTGCGGTCTTCTTTTCAGGGAAATCTTTTATCAACGCGCCGCGACGCGTGATGACCACTCTTCGCGGGGTCACGATAATACGATCGGATGTCGTACCCTTGGTTGCGGCCTGAGGCTTTGACTGCGAATAGGTAATGGGCACCAAGGCCAAAAGAACCACTAGAAATAACAATTGCAAGCTTTTGCTTTTGAAAGGAGTCAACGTTGGAGAGGAAAGGTTAAGAGTCATCTAAAATGCGGGCTCTTCGTAGATGCCGTACACATCGCGCAGCGCTGAACATATCTCGCCCAGACTGGCATAGGCACGCACAGCTTCGATCGTTGCAGGCATGGTGTTTTCAGCGTTCTGTGCCGCGCGTTTTAGCTTCTCAAGTGCATTTGTCACCGCCCCAGAGTCGCGTGACGAACGTGTTCGCTCAAGACGCTCCACCTGGTGTCCACGAACCGATTCGTCGATTACCAGGGTAGGTATTTGGGCTTCGTCTTCCATCGCATATTTGTTTACGCCCACGATGACCTGGTCACCTCGTTCAACCGCTTTCTGATATTGATACGCAGAATCCTGGATCTCCCGCTGCGGAAACCCCTTTTCGATCGCAGCCACCATCCCGCCCATTGAATCGATCTTACGGAAATAGTCCAGCGCGCCTTTTTCCATCTTCTCTGTGAGCGCTTCGACGAAGTAGGATCCGCCGAGAGGATCGACCGTATTCACCACGCCAGTTTCCTCGGCGATGATTTGTTGAGTGCGCAGAGCAATCAACGCGGCGCGATCGGTTGGCAACGCCAGGGCTTCGTCATACGCGTCGGTGTGCAAACTCTGAGTCCCACCCAAAACTCCCGCCAGCGCCTGAATTGCCACTCGAACAATATTATTAAGAGGTTGCTGAACCGTTAGGGAAACTCCAGCAGTTTGAGTGTGGAAGCGAAGTTTTAAGCTGCGCTCGTTTGTCGTCCCAAACCGCTCGCGCATTTCTCGCGCCCAGATTCGACGCGCAGCGCGATACTTTGCAACCTCTTCGAAGAAGTCGTTATGCGCATTGAAAAAGAAAGAGATGCGTGGCACGAACCGATCAAGTTCAAGTCCAGCGCGCACACCCCAATCGACGTATTCGAGTCCATCTCGCAGCGTAAAAGCCAGTTCCTGAACGGCGGTAGCACCGGCTTCACGGATGTGATACCCGCTCACAGACACCGGGTTGTAGCGAGGTACATACTCCATGCAGAACTCGAAAGTGTCTACTACCAGCTTCATGGCTGGTCGAATGGGATAAATCCACTCTTTCTGGGCTATGTACTCTTTAAGAATGTCGTTTTGCAGGGTGCCGGAAATTCTTTTCCAGTCAGCTCCTTGTTTCTCCGCAACCACCAGATACATTGCTAGAAGAACCGAGGCGGGCGCATTGATCGTTTGAGATACTGTTACCTGTTCCAAAGGTATCTGGTCGAAAAGCACTTCCATGTCAGCTAATGACGAAACCGCAACGCCACATTTGCCAACCTCTCCTTCAGAAAGAGAAGAATCTGGGTCGTATCCCATTAGCGTCGGCAAGTCATAAGCGACCGAGAGGCCGTTCTGTCCTTGTGCCAACAAGTACTTGAATCTTGCGTTAGTCTCCTCAGGAGTACTAAAGCCCGCAAACTGGCGCATCGTCCAAAGCTTGCCGCGATATCCGGTGGGATGAATTCCGCGTGTGTAGGGAAACTCGCCTGGAAATGAAGTGTCCTGAGAGAAATCGACCTCTTCAACATCAGCAGGCGTGTAGAGGCGATTCACCCCGTCGAGGGAAACACTCTCAAAGCGCTTCTTTCTCTCGGGATGGTGATCAAGTGCAGGCTGCAAGGTCTCGCGCCCCCAGCGTTCGACTGCACCTTCGATTGGTGACGTGATCTCTTTTGTATCGTACATAAACCATCAACTGCACGAACT
>JANNJZ010000263.1:0-36072 GCA_031396065.1 Pyrinomonadaceae bacterium
CCGGTTCGCTTTAACGAAGCGACCGTCACGGGCCACATCAGCTCAATTCGAAAGTCGGGGAAAGTGAAGGGTCGGACGAGTATGAACCTGGCCTTTGATTCGATCCGCTTGAGCGAAGGGCGCAGCGGCACGTTGCACGGCTACGTCACGCGCGTCTATGGCAACGGTTCAGAAAGAGCAGACAACGAAGGCGGAGTCGAGTCTGGCAGCCGGACGAACCAGACGGTCAAACGCGGAGCGATTGGCGCGGGCGCCGGCGCAGTGCTGGGCGCGATTCTCGGTGGCGGAAAAGGCGCGGCGATTGGCTTGCTAGTCGGCGGCGCTGGGGGCGCCGGCTCACTGGCGGTGAAGGGGAGTAAGGAGCTGAAGCTCGAGTCGGGGACAGAGATGGTGGTGCGCGTCACGCGTTGACGGTTTGCTGAGCACAGGGATCTGAAACACTTCACTCGTAGCAATAAATTGGGCCAAGGAAGCTGTTGCTGCGACGCTTCCTTGCACATTTTTAGTTTACTCTGTTTAGAGAGCGCACTTGTGCGCCTGCCTCGCGTTACCACAATCTAAGATTAAGCTGTTCCTGCCCGGGGCACACAAGTGTGCTCTCTAAACAATCATGTTTATTAACTACAACGAACATGTTTATTAACTACAACGAACAGTCGATATAACTTCATTTGTCATTTACCCTCGTCTGAATTGCCAGCCTGAGCTTTCCGCTACATTATTGCCTGAAGTTCAATCTCTGCCGCTCAAACGGAAGAAAACTAGATCAGCCTCCGTCTAACGTTTGTTAGGCCAACACGGAGGAGTGGATGGAGCAGCGCGCTGTAATGGCGGAACCAATCATCGACGACCGGGTCATCGAAGCCTGTCGGAAGGGCGATAGGGAAGCGTTCCGCCTGCTGTTTGAAGCATATAAGGACAGAGTGTTCTCCATCGCGGTCTATTCGTTTGGAGGCGATCAAGCAGCGGCCAATGACGTCTCGCAGCAGATCTTTCTGAAGTTGATGACCTCGATTACCCAGTTTCGCGGCGACTCGGCGTTTACCACCTGGCTTTATCGCCTGGTGGTCAATGCCTGCATTGATGAGCGGCGAAAGCGCCGGCGGTTTCTCCCGTTTGGAGAGTCAGTGCCAATGAGCAAAATAGAAGATAGACGACCCCAGGAGAAAAGTTACGCCAGGCTGGAGGTTTCCGAGTTTGTGCAGGCGGCGATTAAGGAGTTGACTCCAAAATTGCGGATGCCGATTTTGCTCAAATATGTCGAGGGACTTTCTTATGAAGAGATTGCCTCGGTGATGGGTTGTTCGAAGGGCACAGTCGCTTCTCGCCTCAATCGTGGTCATCAGAAACTGGCGCAAAGATTGGCGTATCTGAGGGATCAGCTTGTGGAATGAATCTTCTCTGTGCGTGCTCTGTGTCTCTCTGGTATGAGGCTAGACAAGGAGGCACCACCGAGACACCGCAAACACAGAGGTGGCACAGAGAGAGTTAGGAAAGGTTCTGGGAGACGAGAGATGTTTTCGAAGCACGTTACCAAACAATTATCTGCGTATTGCCACAGTGAAGTCACTGCGGACGAATCAAAGCGGATTGCCGAACATCTGATTGGTTGCAATCGGTGTCGTGGCCAGTTTGAAGAGATAAAGCTGGGGGTGAAACTTGCCGAGCAGCTGCCGCAACTGGTGGCGCCGGATTCACTTTGGCAGGATCTCCAATCTCGACTGGATGGGGAGACTGATCATGGCAGAGCTGCGCCCGGTGCCGTTGCCAGAAAACGACAGTTATTCTCTGGCAATCTCTGGCAGCCGGGCTTTACCGGGGTTGTCGCTGGATTGTTTCTGGTGGTTGCGTTTGGAGCCTGGTTCTTCTACTCGCGCGAGTCGCGGCCATTTTGGGATGTGGTTCGGCTCAATGGGTCTCCCAGAATTGGTTCATCGCACATGGACCAAACCGGACGACTCGCGATAGGCGAGTGGTTGGAGACTGATGCCTCTTCCCGCGCCAAGATTGATGTCGGTTCTATTGGCCACGTGGAGATTGATCCAAACACACGCGTCCGACTGATTGAAACAAAACCAACCGAACATCGGCTGGAACTCGCAAGAGGAAAAATGAGTGCGAAGATTTGGGCGCCGCCACGGCTGTTTTTCGTGGATACTCCGTCAGCGGTCGCTGCGGACATGGGCTGCGCTTACACCTTGGAGGTCGATGATTCAGGCGCCAGCCTTTTGCATGTTACCTCCGGCTGGGTTGAGCTGCAGTTGAAGGATCGCGAGTCGATGGTCCCCGCCGGTGCTGCCTGCGCGACGAGGCCCGGGATCGGTCCCGGGACACCTTACTGGCAAGATGCATCCCCACCCTTCAAAGCAGCCCTGGCAAAACTCGATTTTGAAACAAACAAGGATGTCGAGTGGAGCAGAGGTCCACTTGAGACTGTCCTGAATGAGGCGCGGTTCCGCGACACGCTCACGCTTTGGCATCTGCTGTATCGAGTTGAAGGCAAGGAGCGGGAGTTGGTGTTTGAACGGATGGCCGCGCTGTCGCCGCCGCCGAGGGACGTAACTCGCGAAGCAGTCCTGCGGTTGGATGACAAGACACTTCATCTTTGGAAGGGTTACCTGGAGAACAGCTGGAGCAGTGATTCAGGTCTGAAGAAGGCCTGGATCAAGGTATGGACCGGTGCACTTGGGAAAACGGGCAGCTTTGAAGGAAAAAGGTGATCCGATCCTGGCCTTCCGTCGTATTCGTTTCCAGATCGCGTTCGTTTAGAGGTGGGCACCGCCCACCCTCTCAAGCCGCCTTTGAATTGTTGAGTTTGAATACGTGCGACTGTAGCTGGGAGCGCAGGCACGCTGCCTCCGAAGCGTGCGAAGCACGCGTTGTGATTACGATGAATTAGTGCTTCAGCAACTGGTTCGCGCTTGGCGCTCAATTGCAGGCAGTATGGCACCCCAAGCGGGCTGCCCGCTTGGGGAACCCGCGATGCCTGCGCTCCCAGCTATAAGCAACCGTACCGGTGCGGAGGGTCTCCCCCCGCGTGATGACTTAAATCAGGAGAGGTGAGACATGAAAGACTCGATTATTGGAAATCTCAATCGCCGGAGTTTTCTCCGGAGTGTGTCCGTTTTCGCCGTAGCTCTGCCGGTATTCGAGCTTGGGGCGTTCGGACTGGTTGGCTGTAACCAGGCACGGTCGCTTTCTCCAACTGCTGAAGCTGAACAACCCGGAAGTGTCGGATCGTGGAAAGCGACTATTGTCTCAGCGGGCGAACCCGGTGAGCCGATGATCATCTCAGGAACGATTTATGCGCCCGACGGCAAGACACCGCTCGAAGGTATGTCGCTTTTCGTTTATCAAACTGATGCCACGGGTGTTTATTCGACTACTGGCGGCGAGAACCGCAACACGCGCATCCACGGGGTGATGCGAACGAATGCTGAAGGTCGCTACGAGCTTCGCACCATCAGGCCCGGCTCATATCCGCAGAGCCGGAATCCACAGCACATCCACGCGTACGTTTCGGGTCCAGGTTATCCGGAATATTGGATCGATGAGTACCACTTTACAGATGATCCGTTTGTAACTGATGACATGCGTGCCAAGGCCGGGAAGGGAAACCTTTCATCCATCTTGACGCTGACGCGCGGCGCTGATGGTGTCTGGCGAGGTGTGCGCGACATCAAGGTTGAACGCTGTTCGAGGAATTGCACCGGCCCGTGATTGTCGAAACAGAGGTGCAACGGATTCGACAGGATTAACAGGATTTACAAGATGGATTAGTCAAGGCTGGAGTTCACCCGGCAGTGTGCGCAAATTATCAGGTGAATCTTGTTCATCCTGTCAAATATTTTTATGGATCTGATCCGCGGTTATCCGTGAAAATCTGCGGCTAATGAGTTCTGCTGGTGTTAGATTCCGGCGAGGTGGCGGGTGTCGTTTATTGTGATAACTCGGACAAAGCCATCTGAACGCAAATCAAACCGGGCTAAGCCGCAATTGGTGGTCGCGATCCAAACGGGTTTCAGTTCGGGGGCATCCAGGGCTCCCATCAAGTGGAGTATCAAAATACAGATCGCTCCGGTGTGAGTGAATACCGCAATTCGCCCCCCGCGATGTTGCTCGATTAGCTCATCAAGTTTGCCGGCCGCGCGATCCAGCGTCTGCCGGTAACTCTCTCCCCCTTCGAGTACATGTTCGAAATCGCGATGGAGCAGTGCTTGATACTGTTCCGGATGCTGTTCTGCCGCCTCTTCAAAGGTTAACCCTTCCATCACTCCGACGCTGCGCTCGCGGAATGCATCGCTGGTTTGCAGAGGAACGCCGGTTAATTTAGCGAGAGGACTGGCGGTCTCGATAGCGCGCGGCAGATCGCTTGAATAGATCGCAGTGAACTTTTCCGAGGCGAGGGCCCTGGCGGTAGCTTCCGCTTGTCTGCGCCCTTTTGGCGAGAGAGGCGTGTCAGTGTGTCCGCCGAACCGGCCCTGAGCATTACCCTGGGATTGGCCGTGACGAATGATAACGACGTGGGTGGTGTTCGAAGGCAAAACTATCTATGCGGCAACTGCCTCGTTCTTCAGTTTTTCAGCCTGTTCATGGGTAACCAGCGCCTGGATGATTTCATCGAGCGCCCCTTCCATCACCAGATCCAACTGATGAATGGTAAGGCCGATGCGGTGGTCGGTGACTCGATTGTCCTTGAAGTTGTAAGTGCGGATCTTTTCTGAACGATCACCGGAACCAACCATCGAGCGACGCTCACTGGCAACGGCATCGTGCTGCTTTTGTTCTTCAAGCTCCTGAAGGCGTGCGCGCAGGACTCGCATAGCCTTCTCACGGTTTTTGATTTGCGACTTTTCGTCCTGCATGGAGACTACCAGGTTGGTCGGCAGGTGAGTGATGCGTACGGCCGAATAGGTCGTATTCACTGACTGGCCGCCGGGCCCAGATGAACAGAACGTGTCGATGCGCAAGTCCTTCTGCTCGATCTTTACATCAACTTCTTCAGCTTCGGGAAGCACGGCCACGGTGATGGCTGACGTGTGAATACGGCCGCTGGCTTCAGTTTGGGGAACGCGCTGCACGCGATGGACGCCCGATTCATGCTTCATCTTGGAATAGACTTTGTCGCCTTCGATCAAGATGATTGCTTCCTTGAAGCCTCCGATGCCTGATTCAGATGCGTCGAGCACCTCAAAACGCCATCCTTGTCGTTCAGCATAGCGGCTGTACATGCGCAGCATGTCGGCGGCAAACAGCGTTGCTTCGTCTCCCCCTGTGCCGGCGCGAATCTCGACAATCACGTTCTTCTCATCGTTTGGATCGGAAGGCACCAGGAGGAGTTTCAGTTCGATGTCGACCGCCTCCATCTGCTGCTGCAGGATTCCAACTTCGAGCCGGGCCATTTCACGCATCTCTTCGTCGTCGGCGATTTGCACCAACTCCTCTGCGCCGGCCAACTCTTCCTTGAGGGTTTTCCACGAGTGATACTTTTCCACTATCGTCCCCAGGGTGCGATGTTGCCGCGCTGCCTTGGTGTACGCCGCCTGGTCTGCGAGCAATTCAGGCGCGGAGAGTTCATTTGCTAACTCTTCGTAACGGGCTTCTATTTGTTCGAGTCTCTGTAACATATTGTCAGAACCACCTGCGTAAGCGGGTGGCTGTTCTTTCGTTCAAGTTCCTAAAGGCCAGGGTGAACGCTATTAACTCAACTTCCGTAAGTCCCGCCCTCTAACGCAGGCGGTTCTGACAGGATTCACGGCCCGCCCGCTAACGCAGGCGGTTCTGACAGGATTCACGACATCGGCGCCAGCGCTGCTTCTCCGGGCTGCGGCTCGAGCTTAAGTGATTCCTTCAGAGCTTCGATGGCAACCTCTAGCTGATCATCGTCCGGCTCTTGCGTAGTAATGTTTTGCAGCCACACGCCGGGCTTGGTTATCAGCTTGAAAAACCAACCGCTTTCTTTCCTGGCGGACAAGCGAATGATCTCGTAAGACAGTCCGGCGACGAGGGGAAACAGCGCCAGGCGAACCGAAAAGTTATAAACCAGCGAATCAAACTTAACGATGGAGAACACCACCAGCGAGACCAGCATTACCACCATCAGAAAGCTGGTGCCGCAGCGAGGATGCTGGCGTGGCTGGGGCCGAGCGTTATCCACCGTCAATGGCAAGCCAGCTTCCCAGGTGAACACCGTCTTGTGTTCCGCGCCGTGATACTGGAACACGCGCCTGATGTCCTTCAGCAGTGAAAAGCTGAAGATCATGATCAGAAAAAACGTCATTCGGATCATGCCGTCAATGAAATTGAAAAGAACTGATGGACGTACTGGATGAAGGTAGGTGCGGACCGATTGCCACGTTCTCACGTACCAGGCATCACTCGCCGGCGAGTTCGTTACAGTTTGAGTAACCGCAGAGTTGGCGCCCGAAGTGCCTGGGACGGTCGGAGCCGAGACGGTCGCAGCGTCAGGTGATGGGGCCCAACCCACGGCGATAAACAGTGCGTTTGTTAACAGCAACGGCGCGGCAATAAAGAGAAAAATGTTAAAGATGATCGCGAAGACTATCGAACCGGCCGCTGCCGCAGTGCCGCCCTTCTTCATTTCGTCTCGCGAACGCGTTTGCGTTGGCACCGGGAACAGTCCGGGAACCGCTCCGGTCAAGCCGGCAAAATCTCCCTCACCCTCGATGGCAGCTGGGGTGAGCGCCACTCGAACTTCCTTAGTCTCCCTGGCTTCAGCTTCCTGCGCATCACCGAATGCTTCATTAGCCGAATAGTTGAGTGCTTTGATGCCTAACCCCATCGACTGAACCAATACGGCACTGCCCCTAAGAACAGGCAATTTCAGCAGCGGATACTTGTCGCTCCACTTGGGCATACGCGCCGCAATGTTGACGATGGTGCCGTCTGCTTTGCGCACCGCGATAGCGTAGGCGTTTGGAGTGCGCATCATCACGCCCTCGATCACAGCCTGCCCGCCGACTATTAAATCTCTTTCATTAGTGCTCATATTTTTTGCCTAAGTTGGGGAGGCACTCCTGCCTGTCTTTGTGGGATATCCACACTTCCGGTTGTCAACAAGGGACAGACAGGAACGCCTGTCCTACTCCAAACAGTAACGCCGGCGTTTATGATGGTTGCAAGTGCGTTAGCGCACCGAAGCAACCAACCACTTCCGGCCGGCGTTTGGTCTGATATTTCTGCTAGTGGCGTCGTGTTACCAACCCTCTATCCTCGTTGTTTGGATTACTGTGTGGTGGCCGGTGTTTCCGCCGGGGTTTTCTTTCCGTAGCGTTTGTTAAATCGATCTACGCGTCCCGCCGTGTCAACCAGCTTCTGCTTGCCGGTGAAAAACGGATGGCAGGCCGAACAGATTTCCACATGGAGGTCGCCCTTTTTGGTGGAATGTGTCTTAAAAGTCTCGCCGCAGGCGCAGGTCACAGTGATCTCGTTATACTCGGGGTGAATTCCTGGTTTCATGATACTTAGAACCTCAACTATTGTCAGCTAAATGCCGCATTTTTCAAACGAACCATGATAGGTGTCATAGCTTGTATCGTCAAGTTGGCTGTGGGTCCGCTTGCACCTGACTAGATAACCGCCAAGACGCCGAGACGCAAAGGTCGCCAGGTAAGTTCTTAGACTAGAAAATGAAAGCCGATCACTGGCCGGCAATTTGAATTGACTTGGCGTTCTCGGCGGCTTGGCGTCTTGGCAGTTAACTAGTCAGGCATGAGATTTTGGCCGAGAACAAGTTTGTTGACAGCAAATTAGCGCCATGCTTAAATCCATTTCTGCCGACCTTTTGTAATAGCCTTATCAATGTGCAGAGACTAGTGCGCAATCCGGATCTAAGACCGATAGCACGCCTGGTCAGGCTATAGCTGTGAGCAACCAAATCTGATGGCGGACGACGATAAAAAGCCGGACGAACTAACGCAAAAGCCGCCAGGAGTCATTGCCCCTGCGGATGAGACCGGCACGCCACCTCCCTCCTCAATTCCTGATGCTGGCCAACTTGCCGGGGCAGACGCTGAAAAGGCGTCGATGGTTGAACAGGCCAAGTCGCGGGTAGCCGCGGTCAAAGATTCACTTGGTGAGAAGGCTGCCGGAGTTAAACCGCCTGTAGCCGGGGCTCCGAAAGCCCCAGTCAAGAAAAAAGAAGAAGGTCCGAAGCCAGTCGATGCCTCAGGCCACCCGTTGGTTAAGAAGCTCCGTGAGCGGTTTGGGGGCGTGGGTGAGGCACAGGAGTTTTTGGGCCAGGTCTCGGTTCGCATAGAACCAGGCAGAATTGTCGAGGTTTGTAACTTCCTCAGGGATGACGCGGAAGCCAGCTTCAATTATCTTTCGGACCTGACCTGTGTTCATTATCCAATGCGGCCAGAGGCGCCGATGGAGATTGTCTACAATCTTTATTCGATCCCCCGGAATGAACGCGTACGGTTGAAGGTTTCAATCGCTGAAAGTTCGGGCGTGGATAGCGTGACTAGTGTTTGGCCTACGGCAAATTGGATGGAACGCGAGGTGTACGATCTCTTTGGGGTGAATTTCAAGAACCATCCTGACCTGCGCAGAATACTCTTGCCGCCCGATTGGGAAGGGCACCCGCTCAGGAAAGACTATCCACTGGAATTCATTGAAAACGCGTGGACCGTGCGACATTTGCCCGAGATGACTGACGTGCAACGTGAGCAGTTGGACCAAAGACGCGCTTACGGTTTGGAAATACTCTCCGTGCCACAGGAGCGGATGATGCGGGAGATCTTTCAAGGTGGTAAAGAAGTGATGCCGAAAGATAAGTAAATGGTGAATGGTAAATGGTAAATAGGAGAACGATTCGAATCTGGCCCTCGGTTTTCACCATTTACCATTCACTATTTACCATTTACCGGTTGAAGAAATGACGCCAAAAGAGATTGCCGCCCAGTATGAAGCAAAAGTAGCCGAAAGATAAGTGAATGGTAAATGGTAAATAGGAGAACGATTCGAATCTGGCCTCGGTTTTCACCATTTACCATTCACTATTCACGATTTACCGGTTGAAGATAATGACGCCAAAAGAGATTGCCGCCCAGTATGAAGCAAAAGTATTCGACACGCCTGAGGCGGCGAAGGTGGCTGGCTTCGTTTTGACGGAGACAATGGCTCCGCGAAATGTTTGGAATAAGGCGAGTGCGGCCCAAGCAATCGTTACGAAGTTAGCGAGGGAACGAGCGAGTGGCAAGGCCACGGAAATAGGACTGGTTCTTGAGCCCTGGAGCGTGACCGGTTGTTATCTTCCAGCTGAGCCCACCCCTACGGCGGCATGAGGTCAGCACCACCTGCGTTAGCGGGTGGTCTTTCGAGCAAAGCAGACTACCCGCTGACGCAGGTGGTTCTGACATCACGACAAACGGAAGTCTATCGGACAACTCAATGCATCAAGTAGAGATCGCCACAACTCGAGAGACGCTCCTGGACAGCCCGGAAATGGTGCTGAACATGGGGCCGCAGCACCCGTCGACGCATGGTGTGCTGCGGGTGATTTTGAAGCTCGACGGCGAGACCGTGATGGACCTCGACTGCGATATCGGTTATCTCCACCGCGGCATGGAGAAGATTGCCGAGAACCGCATGTACACAATGATTGCCCCTTATTGGGATCGTCTTGACTACATTGCCGCGGTCTCGAATGGTCTGGTCTGGGTAGAAACTGTCGAACAGATGATGGGGTTGGTAGTGCCCCCGCGCGCACACTATCTCCGCACGA
The DNA here is from genome assembly GCA_031396065.1 of Pyrinomonadaceae bacterium. Lineage (GTDB taxonomy): Bacteria > Acidobacteriota > Blastocatellia > Pyrinomonadales > Pyrinomonadaceae > PSRF01. The sequence goes on from JANNJZ010000263.1 coordinate 9,749, forward strand.
TTCTGACGGAACTCAATCGCATCGCTTCTCATCTGCTCTGGCTGGCGACGCATGCTCTGGACATTGGCGCCGTTACCGTATTGCTGTGGGCGTTGCGCGAACGCGAAGAGATTCTCAAAATCTTCGAAAGACAGTTTGGCGCTCGTTTGACGTGTCATGCCTGGCGAGTAGGTGGAATGCCGAATGACGCTTACGACGATTTTGACGCTGATGTGCGCCGCTTCGTAAGTAATTTTCCCAAGCGTCTCGACGAGTATGAAACAGTACTGTCCGAGAATCGCATCTGGTTGAGTCGGACAGTGGGGATTGGCGTAATCTCAGCCGACGATGCCGTGGCGATTGGGTTGTCTGGTCCGGCTTTGCGAGGCTCGGGGGTCCCCTGGGACATCCGTAAGGCCCGGCCATATGCGGCTTACGCTGATATGGATTTTGATATTCCGCTGGGTGAAAACGGTGATACTTATGACCGCTACCTGGTTCGCCTGGAAGAAATGCGGCAGTCGCGACGAATCATCGTACAAGCGATGGATGGTTTGCCTGATGGCCCAGTAAACGCCAAGCTGCCGAAAATAGTTAAGCCTCCAGTGGGCGACTACTATCATTCCATCGAAGGACCAAAAGGCGAGATTGGTTGCTATCTGGTTTCGGATGGCACCGCGCAGCCGTGGCGGGTGCGCGTCAGGCCACCGTCGCTAATCAATCTCCAGGCGTTAAGGAATCTATGTATCGGACATTTGGTGGCTGATGTAGTCGCGATCATTGGTACGCTGGATATTGTTCTGGGGGAAATAGACAGGTAATCGGTTCTTCTCCGTGTGACCTCTGTGTTCTCTGTGTCTCTGTGGTGAGTTTGTTCGTAAAAGCCATTCACCACAGAGACACAGAGAACACAGAGGTTGCACAGAGAGATAGAGGGAACGTCAGTGCTTCTCTTTGCGCCAATCAATTTCATCAACGATCTGCTGCTGAAGTTTTTCAGCGCTGACACGATCAACTACGTCGTCTGGCCGTTTATTCAGATCGGGTTGATAGTCACCTTGCTGGCTGGCTGGGTGGCTTTCGCAACTTATCTGGAGCGAAAAATTTCGGCGTTTATGCAAGCTCGACTTGGACCGATGCGTGTTGGCCCATGGGGATTGCTGCAACCTATCGCCGACGGGATCAAACTTCTTACCAAGGAAGACTTCATTCCGGAAAAGGCCGACCGCTGGATCTTCTTTCTGGCGCCTTACATTGCTGTCGCATCCGCATTTATTGTCTTCGCCGTGATTCCGTTTGGTCCCGACTGGGCCGTTATCACTGACGTCAATATCGGTTTGCTGTTTGTGCTGGCGGTATCGAGCGTTGGGGTGCTGGCCCTGATCCTCGCCGGTTGGTCTTCAAACTCGAAGTATTCGCTGCTCGGTGCGTTGCGCTCCAGTGCCCAAATGATTTCGTATGAAGTGGCGATGGGACTGTCGTTGATTGGCGCACTTATGTTTGCCCGCACGCTGTCGCTTTCCGGAATAATCAACGCGCAAGCGCGAGACACCATCTGGTTTCTCATGTATCAGCCCCTCGGATTCATGGTGTTTCTATTGAGTGGGATCGCCGAAAACAATCGAGCGCCATTCGATCTGCCTGAAGCCGAATCAGAATTGGTCGCCGGCTTCCACACTGAGTACTCAGGATTTCGTTGGTCGCTCTTCTTTATGGCCGAGTATGGCGCGATGGTGGTTGTCTCGGCAGTGGCTGCGACGGTCTATCTCGGGGGTTGGTATTTCCCCTTTGTTTATCGATTCACCGAAGCGAAGGGTTATCACAATCTCTATGTTATAGTCAGCCTTCTGGTCTTTATCACCAAAGTAGCACTTATTCTTTACCTGTATTTCTGGCTCCGATGGACCTTGCCGCGCTTCCGTTACGACCAGTTAATGGACATCGGTTGGAAGTGGTTGATCCCCTCGGCGCTGATTAATATTTGCTGGTCCGCCCTGTCGATCTTTTTGCTCCAGGCGCTGGATGGCTGGCGGGGCCTCAAGACAATCCAAACACTTTCCGGCGGATTGAATCTGACGGGAACCGGAAAGGTGCTGATGATAGTGATGGGCTTAGTTGGACTAGGAGTCACCGGTCTACTCCTGGCACGAATTAACTGGCGGTCACGAGATTTCAACCTGAAGAGTCAACGACGAGATATCCGGCTGGTGAATGTGCCTCAAGGTAAACCGGCGGTCCCCGCGGTGGTCCCGGAAGCTAGCTAGATATGAGGCTTGATCAACCGCCAAGACGCGAAGGTCGCCAAGTCAAGGCAGTGGGAAACGAATTGAAGACCGCGCGACGTTTTGGTTGACTTATTCACTTGGCGAACCTGGCGTCTCGGCGCCCTGGCGGTTAAGTAGTTAGCGCAATCGGAAATAACCATTATGCCTTTAGTTAAAGTTCCCAACCCGAAGTTCATCGAAAAGCTCAAACGCTTTTTCATGGTGGACCTTTTGAAAGGTCTGCAACTGACGCTCAAATACAATATCGGCGCCATCATCGATAAAGACAGTGTCGGCGGCAAGGGAATTTATACTGAGCAGTATCCAAAAGAACGCCCTGATGTGGCGCCACGTTTCCATGGAGCCCCGCGCCTCAACATGGATCCGGAAACGCATGACACGCTCTGTATCGCTTGCAACTTGTGCGCGATAGCGTGTCCGGAAGACTGCATCGACGTGTTGGCGATGGACGTCGAAATAATAGTCGCGGGTAAGCCACGGAAGAAGAAAGTGCTTGACGAGTTTATTTTCGATACCTCGCGCTGCATGTTTTGTGCGCTCTGTCAGGAAGCCTGTCCGACGTCTTGTTTGGAACTGACGCAAGATTTTGAGTTGGCCACCTATTCGCGCGCCGGCTTTGTCTGGAACCGCGAAATGCTTGAACAAGGGCGCGAGACGGTTAAATACACCAGGTAATTGCCGATTTCCAATTGCCAATTGCCGATTGGTTTGGCGAATAGTTGTTGTTCCCACCGACAGCTATGAACTCTGACGACCTGAAAAGGCGCACAAAGCAGTTTGCGCTGCGGATTCTGAAACTGGTTGCCGCCTTGCCGAATACCGCCGCCGGGCGCGCAATCGGAAACCAACTGGTGCGAGCTGGAACGGCCGTGCCTGCGAACTACCGGGCTGCCTGCCGTGTCCGCTCGAAAGCAGAATTCATAGCGAAACTCGGGACAGTGGAAGAAGAGGCTGACGAGAGTGCTTTTTGGATGGAGCTAATAATCGAAGGTGAACTTTTGAAACGGAGCGCGGTTGAGTCACTGCTTGCGGAGGCTGATGAGCTGACAAAGATTATGGCAAGTTCGCGCATCTCGGCCTCCCGGTCCCTGAAACAGAGCAAATCGGCAAAGGGCAATCAGAATTCGACGCCCACTTCAAATCGGCAATCGGCAATTGGCAATCGGCAATGATATTAACTGGCTGGGAAGCAGTCTTCTTCTGGGTTTTCTCTATTGCGGCCATCTTTGCAGGTCTTCTGACTGTGATGGCTCGCAACACTATTCACAGCGCCCTGTTTCTCATCTCTTCGCTGGTCTCAGTGGCGGCACTCTTCATTTTGCTTCAGGCAGAATTCATTGCCGGCGTCCAGATTCTGGTCTATGTCGGTGGCGTCATGGTGCTGTTTCTGTTCGTCATCATGCTGGTCAACGTTGGTGAGGAAGAGCGCGGCCGGGAAGAAATTTTTAATCGCCAGCGCCAGGTAACCACCAGCGTCATCTTTTGTGCATTGCTAGCGGCCGGACTCCTTTACGCCATCAACCTCGGGTATGAAGGATTCTTAAAACGCGACGAAACGAAAATTCAGGCAGCGGTCGCACAACGCCAATCTCGCGAGCAACGTCTGGCAACTTCCGAAACCGGCACTTCAAAATTAACCAGAGATTCTGAACGCATTGGCGCCAGTCTCTATAGGTATGGAGCGCTGCCGTTTGAGATCGCGAGTTTGCTTCTGCTGGTAGCGATCATCGGGTCAGTAATGTTAGCCCGGACGCTTAAACAAGAATCGGCTGTGGACGATCTGGCGCCGGACGTCCTGGCGAAGGAATCGGCTCAAGAACCCGAAGTCGGAGAAGCTCACAACGTCCTCTAGACGCTATATGCAATTTCTAATGCTCAAACCTTTTTCGGCCCTGTTTGGATTGTTTCTTCAGGAAGCTTCCAGCAGCCGCATGCAGATGGCGTGGGATAAGGCTCAGCATCCCGACCTTTCCAAGTTTCTCGTAATCGGCGCTTTGCTCTTTATCATTGGCGTGGCCGGGGTACTGACCCGCCGTAACATCATCGTTATCTTCATGTCGATCGAGTTGATTCTCAACGCCGCGAACCTGAACTTTATTGCCATGTCCCGTTATTTGCAGGAGACAGGGAGTGTCAACGCTGTGGCCGGACAGATCTTTGCGGTATTCGTGATTGTGGTGGCCGCCGCTGAAGCGGCAATTGGTCTGGGAATTGTGATTGCGCTTTACCGGAATAAAGAAACGATTTGGGTGGACGAGATAGACATCCTTAAGTGGTAGTCCAAAGTCCAAAGTCAATTTTGACTTGCGGACACGGAACTTTGGACCTTGGACAGTGGACTGATGCATAAATACATCTGGCTAGTTCCCCTTCTACCCCTTGCCGGTGCGGCCATCAATGGCTTGCTCGGACGGAAGCTTCGTTTCTCTGAACGGCTCATCGGTTCCATTGCCGTCGGTTCGATAGCGCTCGCTTTCCTGATTACCGTTGCCGCCGTCTATTCCTACGCCTTCAGCAGCAACGCGATGTGGCCTAAGGCCTATCTGACCAGCCAGGACGGGGCCTTCAGTTTTACCTGGATTCCGGGTGGTCCGGTCAGGCTCACCCAGGGCGGTCAGGAGCGGCTAGGTAATAAACTCCAGGAGGATGCAGTCAGGAAACGGGCGGAGCTGCCCCCCGAACAAAGACATGGGCCAGTCCTGGTTAGCGGCACCGAAGCAGTAACCGGTTCCGTTCTCAATGTTGAATGGAGCTACCAGCTCGACGCCCTGTCTTCGATCTTTATGTTGGTAGTTACCGGCGTGGGCTTGTGCATCTTTGTTTTCGCCACTGGTTACATGCATGGCGATCCGGGGTTCTACCGGTTCTTTGCCTACATGGGCCTCTTCATGTTTTCAATGCTCGTGCTGGTGATGGGCTCCAATTTCCTGATGATGTTCGTAGGCTGGGAAGGTGTGGGCCTGTGTTCCTATTTGCTGATAGGTTATTACTTTGATCGCCAGGAAGCGGCCAATGCGTCCAGGAAGGCGTTTATCACCAACCGCATCGGTGACTTTGGATTCGCCCTGGCGATCTTCGGCGTGATCGCTACGTTCGGGACCGTTCAATACGGCGATGTGTTTGCGCAGGCCTCGACCTATCAACTCGAACCACTCGGACATTGGGGACTTTTGTCCTGGACCGCGCTCGGTCTATTCATCGGCGCGTGCGGCAAATCGGCGCAGCTGCCACTCCACGTCTGGTTGCCCGATGCGATGGCTGGTCCCACGCCCGTCTCCGCGCTCATTCATGCCGCGACCATGGTCACCGCTGGGCTCTATATGGTGACCCGCACCAACGTTATCTTCCAACATTCTCAGACAATGATGATGGTGGTCGCTTTAGTTGGCGCGGCCACCGCACTTTTCGCCGCCACGATCGGCATTACCCAAAACGACATCAAGAAGGTCCTCGCCTATTCCACCGTCTCCCAGCTCGGTTTCATGTTCATGGCCTGTGGGGTGGGCGCTTTCGCCATCGGAATCTTCCATGTGATGACCCACGCGTTTTTCAAAGCGCTGATGTTCCTCGGCGCCGGCAGCGTGATTCACGGAATGCACCACGAACAGGATATGCGGCGTATGGGCGGACTCCGGAAATACATGCCCTATACCTACATGACTTTCCTGGCTGGCTGGCTGGCGATCTGCGGCATCATCCCGTTTAGCGGCTTCTGGTCTAAAGATGAGATTCTCTGGAGCGCCGCCTCCACCAGGTACATCCCCGTGGGTTGGATTGTGTGGATCGTCGGAACCATCGCGGCTACGTGCACGGCGTTCTACATGACGCGTCTGGTAGCCATGACGTTTTGGGGCAAGGAGAAATTTCTCGACGCTCATCACGCCGACACTCCCGAGCACGAGGTGCATAACGAACTTCATCCTGCACCCGCGCATCACCAGCCCCACATACCGCATGAGTCACCGGCATCAATGTGGGTGCCGCTGGCAGTCCTGGCCGTGTTAGCAACAATCGGCGGGTTTGTGGGCATTAGTCCGGCCTTCACCGGTGGCCACCATGTCGGCGGGCGGATGAACATAGTCAACTTTCTGGATCCGATCATTTGGAATCCAACTACGCGATTCTTTGGGACGTATGAAGTGGTTGACAGCTACGGAAACCGGCAGAGCTCAGCCGAGTCTCATGCGACAGTGACGTCGGTATCGACCACCGAAGAGCTGCACGCTGAGGCGCCGCCACCGCCGTACGGCGACGAGGGATTCAATCTAGCCCACGCCGTGGAGTCCGTAGTTCACAGTCATACGCTAACCGAGTGGGTCTTCATTATCATTTCGCTGCTGGTGGCTGGACTTGGAATCGGGCTGGGCTGGCTCTTCTATGTGAAGAATCCGCGACTGCCGGATTTATGGGCAGCGCGGCTGCGTCCGCTTTATCAAGCCAGCTACAACAAGTATTGGGTTGACGAATTCTTTGGCTGGGCGGTCACTCGGCGAACCATGGATGCTGCGCGCGCAGTTTTTGCCGTTGATTCGAAAGTGGTTGATGGCGCGGTTAACGGTACGGCGCGGTTGACGAAGCTTTCCAGCCGCATAACCGGCGTCGTCGACCAGTATTTTGTCGACGGCCTGGTTAACGCGATAGCCGCCTTTATTGTGCGGCTGATGTCACCGCTCTTTCGCGCGGCGCAGACCGGCTTCTTTCAAAACTATGCGCTGGTGATGGTGGTTGGGCTGGTGGCGGCCGTGGCGCTGTTTTTCGGCGCGGACATTTTGAAAGCGGTCAGGAGCATTTTCGCACTCATAGCCTGGTTGTAGTTTGTGAGAGCCTTTTAGCGTTTGTCGTGAAAATGCTCTCGTCCTTCTCTGTGCATCCTCTGTGTCCTTTGTGTCTCTGTGGTGAACGAGCCAGGAGAACCACTTACCACAGAGACACGGAGAACACAGAGATCGCACAGAGGCTTGGGGGTTAGTCCAATCGACACTTATGACTGAATTCATATCCCTGGCAAATTAGATAACGAGGACTGAAGTGCTTAAGCTAAACATTCTATCGATAGTCACGTGGCTCCCGACTCTGGGCGCAATAATAATTCTGGCCCTCATCAAGAAGGACCGGCCGGACTTAATTAAGAAGTTTGCTACTGCGTGGTTTGGGCTGGCGTTTGTAGTCTCACTGGCTCTGCTCAAGTATGACCGGGCGATCGGCGGAATGCAGTTTCTCGAGGATCGGCAGTGGATACCTGTGATTGGAGCGCGCTATCAGATGGGCGCTGACGGAGTGGCGGTGCTGTTGATTGTGCTGACCACCTTATTGGGTGTGATTGCCTCGTTGTCGTCCTGGAAATACATCCAGAAACGCGAAAAGGAATATTACGTCCTGCTGCTGTTATTGCAGACGGCGGTGGTGGGCGTGTTCACCTCAATGGACCTGTTCCTTTTCTATCTTTTCTTCGAAGTGTCTCTCGTGCCAATGTACTTTCTCATCGGCATCTGGGGCGGCGAGAATCGCCTGTATGCGGCCATTAAGTTCTTTCTGTATACGCTGGTTGGTTCGGTCATCATGCTGCTCGGCGTTCTGAAGATGTATTTCCTAACGCAGGACACTGAGTTAACCAGCCAGATTACTCAAGGGACGATTAGCTTACTCGCCGGAAACACGGAAGCCGCCGGAATGGTTTCCTCCACTCTGCAAGCTGCCGCACAGAATGGAACCGGCACTTTCAATATCCTCTACATGCAGGCAATGGGTTCAGTGATGCCCATGGGGGCGATGCAGGTGCTGCTGTTTTTTGCCTTTGCCCTCGGCTTTGCGATCAAGGTTCCGATGTTTCCGTTTCACACGTGGCTGCCTGATGCCCACGTAGAAGCGCCAACCGCCGGTTCAGTTATTCTCGCCGGCATCCTGCTGAAGCTTGGGACCTACGGCTTCTTCCGGTTCAATCTGCCAATGTTTCCGGCGGCCTCTGCCGACGAACGTTTTTTTGGCACATTTGGAGTTCGCAGCGTGATGGTCCTCCTGGCCATTGTCGGAATCATTTATGGTGCGCTGGCGGCAATGTATTTCGTGGTGAAGAAAGACGGCGACGTTAAGAAACTAGTCGCCTATTCGTCTGTATCGTCGATGGGGATTGTGATGCTGGGGCTGTTTTCGCTGAACCCCAACGGGATAAACGGCGCCGTGTTGCACATGATCAATCACGGAATTTATTCGGCCGCCTTGTTCCTCCTGGTGGGCATTATCTATGAGCGGAGACACACGCGCAGCGTGGCGGAGTTTGGCGGGTTATCGCACGTCATGCCAGGCTATGCCGCCATTTTCCTGTCGATGGTGATGACTGCGATTGGGCTGCCGCTGCTTTGTGTTTTCATTTCAGAGTTTCTCTCGTTGCGTGGCGCTTTCGAAGCGAATCCATATTGGGCAGCCTGGGGCGCGCTGGGTATTATTCTGAACGCCGGCTACATGCTTTGGCTTTATCAACGAATGTTCTTCGGCAACATCGACAATCCAAAGAATGAAAAACTAACTGACATGAGTGCGCGAGAATGGATTTATATGACGCCGCTCGTGATTCTGTCGCTTTGGATTGGAGTCTATCCCAAGCCGTTTTTGGACTACGTCGCGCAGCCGGTTAATGCAGTCGTCCGGCACATACGCCCTGCTTACCCGATCCCGGGAATGCCACCCGGAGTCCCGACGCCGGAACGAGCGGCAGCGCAAAAGTGATGAGTAATGAGTGATGAGTGATGAGTGATGAGTGATGAGTAATTAACTGCTGGATCACAAACGGACTACTGACAACGGCACATGTTTCTATTACAAGCCAACACAACCGCATTATTCAGTGTAACTGACCTCCAGCTGATTGCGCCGGAGCTCATTCTCACGGTGTGCGCCTGCCTTGCGCTGGTGATGGAAGTGGTTCTGCCTTATCGGAAGAGCAAACTCGTCGCCTATTTTTCGCTGGTTGGGGTCGCTCTGGCAGGTGTCTCGTTGGGAGCCCAGTATTGGTACTCTCGCGACGTCCTACCGCTGGATGGCTTCTACGGCATGATCCGCATCGACGGCTTTGCCCTGCTTTTCAAAAGCATCTTCCTGATCGGCGCGGCGCAAGCTATTGCTGTTTCCATTCGCTATCTGGACATCGAAGGCGAACAGCATGGCGAATACTACGCCCTCGTCCTCTTTGCCACCGTTGGCATGATGTTCCTGGCCTGCGGCTACGATCTGATCTTGCTTTACATCAGTCTCGAGTTGATGGCGCTTACTTTCTACGTGCTCGTTGCTTTCACCAAGCGGGAGAAGCGTTCAAACGAAGCGGCCATGAAGTATTTTCTCCTCGGCGCCTTCTCGTCCGGCGTGCTGCTCTACGGCATGTCTTTGCTTTACGGGATTGCCGGCTCAACCAACCTGGGCGAAATCGGCCGCAGCGTGGCGATGGTGGCGGCTACGATGGGAGACAGCGCTGCGCCGGTTGCCGCATCGCTGAGGCCGATGTTGTTACTGGGAATGATTGCTCTGGCAGCGGGTCTATTTTTCAAGATTGCCGCCGTACCCTTTCATATGTGGGCGCCTGACGCGTATGAAGGCGCACCCACATCTGTCACCGCATTTCTTTCAACCGCATCAAAAGCCGCCAGCTTTGCGCTCTATGCGCGAATTTTTATCGAAGCCCTCAACACTATGAGGGCAGACTGGGCGCCGCTGCTGGGCCTGGTGGCTGCTATTACCATCATGGTCGGCAACTGGGCAGCGGTAACCCAGGAGAATTCGAAGCGGCTGCTGGCTTACTCCTCCATTTCAAACGCCGGTTACTTGTTATTGGGATTGGTTGCCGGAAACAGCTACGGCTACATCGGCCTGATGATCTACTTGCTGGTTTATACGCTCATGAACATGGGCGCCTTTGGAATCATCATTAGCCTGCGCCGCCGGGGAATCATTGGCGACAATGTCGATGACATGACTGGTCTCGCGCATAAGGCGCCCGGGATGGCGGCCATGATGGCGGTGTTCATGTTGTCGCTTGGTGGTTTGCCAATGACGGGCGGGTTCATCGGCAAGTATTTCCTTTTCGGCGGCTTGCTTGAACGCGGCAAAGCGGATGGCAAGACCTGGTATTACTGGCTCGCCGGTTGGGCGATTATCAATACCGTGGTGTCATTCTATTACTACATTCGTTTTATTAAGGTGATGTACCTGGGCGACCGCGTCGCCGACGACCAACCGCTGGCGCTTTCGCCGGCGTTAAAAGTGGCCCTGGTTGCGTCGTTGGTAGGCATCCTCTTTATCGGTGTTTACCCACAGCCGCTGATCGAGATTGTGCAGCGACTGGTCGGACCATTAGCCGCGCTCGCCCCGGTAGGCTTAAAGTAGAACATGGACGCCGTTTTGCCCGGAGAGGATTTGATTGAAACTGGGGTGCAGGATTTGCGCGAAGGCCGCGAAACGATTGCCGCCTTGCTGGTAGCAACGGGCGCTCCCCGGTTAAGGCGTTTGGGGCTTGAGCTTCCCGATCATTTACCAACTAATCCAGAACATCGCCTTTACGATCTACTCGCAGAGACCGACCAGGATTCCGCCCACTCACGCTACAACGCCTACATCAGAAAATTAGTGAGCTACGAACGAGCAGCCGAATGCGTCAAAAAGTAACTGCCGCGCGCTTAGATGAGTTTATGAAAGCGCTGGGAAGCGGGGTTACTGAAGCTGCCCGAGTTTATCTGGTTGGTGGCGCCAGTTCGGTATTGTTGGGCTGGCGAGATTCTACTATTGACGTCGACCTCAAGCTTGCACCCGAGAGCGATGAAATACTCAGAAGGTTTTCTCAGATTGAAGATCAGCTGCACAGATATCCGGCTCTTGATCCCGAGTCATTTCGGCGGGCAGTCGAATCCGTAGTCGCGTCTTCACCAGACGAATGAGGGCTGGACTGGAGCACGATGTTCGTCTTTTACTTCTTCGCCGTTATTGTCATTTGGCTTGGCCTTCTCTCACTCCGGAATGGTTTTAGCTTTGCCGCTTATGTCCGCCGAGAGATAGCGCGACCACTCCCTGATTTCACTCCGTTTGTTTCGGTAATTGCCCCCTGCCGCGGCCTCGAAGATGGCTTGCGTGAAAACATAGCAGCGCTCTACCACCAACGCTACCCGGCATTCGAGATTATTTTCGTGACCGATCGAGCGGACGATCCGGCGCTCAATGTAATTGAGGGCGTGCGCTCGGAGGTGAGCACCAGCCCGAACGCTTCAACCCCGTCGAGTCAGTCCCTGGTAGCTGGACCGGCCACTGAGAGTGGACAAAAGATCCACAATCTTCAGGCAGCTGTGCTGGCCGTCGACACTCGTAGCGAGGCGCTGGTTTTTGTCGATTCAGATGCACGGCCACAACCCGGTTGGTTGCTGTCCCTGGTGGCACCCCTGGTCGATGAAAGGCTGGGCGCCGCAACCGGGTATCGCTGGTTTATTCCCCTGAATGGGGGATTTGCTTCGCAACTCCGTTCAGTTTGGAATGCGTCAATTGCTTCGGCTTTGGGCGAACGCGGCGACAAGAACTTCTGTTGGGGCGGATCGACGGCGATACGGAAGTCGACGTTTGACAAGTTGGAGATACGGGAGCGTTGGCGAGGCAGTGTCTCGGATGATTTCACGATGACCCGGGTCCTTCAGGAGGCGCGATTGCCGGTCCACTTCGTACCCGCTTGTCTGGTGGCATCATTAGACCAATGCACAAACCGGGAGCTGCTTGAATTCACCAATCGCCAATTAAAGATCACTCGCGTTTATGCCCCGCACTTATGGAAGCCGGTTTTGATCGGCAGCCTCTTGTTTTGCGCAGTGTTCTTTGGTGGATTGGGATTGGTGATTGTTCGAGGAATCCTGGGACACAATTACCTGGTTCCCCTGGTCATCATTCTGATCGTCTACGCGCTAGGCGCGGCCAAAGCTTACATTCGTTTGCTGGCGGTTTCACAGGTGCTAGTCGATTACCGGCAGGACGTGATGAGGACCTTGCCGTGGCAAATGCTGCTGTGGCCGATAGCCTCAGCGCTTTTCCTGGTGAACGCGATCGTTGCGTGGTGTTCGCAGAGGATTGCATGGCGTGGGATAACCTACGATTTGAAATCACCTACTGAAGCTGTCATCATCTCGCGCGACAAGTAGGACAGACATTCCTGTCTGTCTGGGTTGTGGTAAGCAAAGGCGTAGACGGGAACCCGATTTTCCATGTGTCATTTGTCATTTTTCATTTGCCATTGAAATTGCAAAGCCGGTTGAATCAAGGTAAGGCAAATGACCAATGAGAAATGTCAAATGACATATGGAAAATCCTCCTGCGCTTTCCGCTTCGTAAGACGCGTCTGTCCTGCATATGCCAAATAAGGCCCTACAACTGGTTCAACTCCTCCGCTCCACCAACCGCGAGAAGCGTCTCGGCACGGTGATTCTGTTTGTCACTTCCCGTTGCAACGCCTTTTGTAAAACCTGTTTCTATCATGAAGAGCTGAACCAACCTGGAGATATGACGTTTGCGCAGATCGAAAAAATCTCGCGCACGATGCCGGCCATCACTGACCTTTGGCTCTCCGGGGGCGAGCCAACCCTCCGTCGTGATGTTCCGCAAATCATCGATGCTTTTGTCGAAAATAACGGTGCCCGACGAATCATCATCCCGACCAACGGACTCATTAAGAGTCGTATTCATGAAATTGTTGAAACCGCGCTGGACTCCCATCCCCAACTCGATCTCTACCTGAACATAGCGCTCGACGGCTATGGCCAAACTCACGATCGGATCCGGGGTGTGCCGGGCAATTGGGAAAAGGCGCTGGAGTGCATCACCTCGCTTTATCCATTGAAAGCGAAGTTCACCGACCGCTTCCGCCTTAATGTCAATACAGTTGTCTGTGCCGACAATTACACCGAGATGGAGAAGCTTGGGGAGTTCATGTGGCAAAACTTCCGGCTCGATGGCCAGTATTTCAACATCGTTCGAGGCGAGACGTTAGTGGGCGACGAGATCAAGCAAGTGCCGGCTGAAGTTCTGCCTGAAATGTACGAGTATGTTTCGAAGCTGACCAAGCGTTATGGGGATCGAATGTTCAGTGACGACGATGCGAGCAAGCGATTCGTCAAAAACGTGGCCTATGTCGGCGCGATTACCACTCACTATCGCACCCAGCACGCAAACTTTCAGGATCCAACCGCGTGGCCCTTTCCGTGTACGGCGGGCGAAACCACGGCCGTGATCGATTACAACGGTGACGTCCGCGCCTGCGAGTTGCGCGAGAAGTTTGCCACGTTGGCCGACTATGATTACGACTTTGGCGAGCTTTGGGCGGCGCAGGGAAGAGCAGCAGAGCTGAATGCGATTGATGGAGGTAAGGCGTGTTGGTGCACGCATGTTTGCTTCATACACGACTCGATGCGCCACTCGAAACGCGCGATGCTGTATGAGCTACCGAAGAACTACCTCACGCGGGAGTCGTGGTAGACTCGCAGTCAAAACTGAAATGTCACGTCTAGTAAAAAGCTACGTCACTCCTGAAGAGTACCTCGCAATTGAGCGCGCGGCTGAACACAAGAATGAGTACGTGAACGGCGAGATTTTCGCTATTACGGGTGCGAGTCGAAAGCACAACCTCATCGTTGGCAATATCCATGGAGAGCTAAGGGAGCAGTTGAAAGGGAGACCATGCGAAGCGTATCCCGGTGAGATGCGAGTCAAGGCGCCAGCATCTCGTTCGTATGTCTATCCGGACGTTGTCGTAGTTTGCGGCGAACCTGAATTCGAAGACAGTTACATGGATACGCTGCTCAATCCTACTCTGGTTGTCGAGGTTCTTTCGAAATCGACTGAGTCGTACAATCGTCTGGCCAAGTCAGTCTACTACCGCACCATCGAATCGCTTGTCGAATACCTGTTGGTCGCACAAGAGGAATATCGGGTGGAACAGTACGTCAAACAAGCAGATGGCCGGTGGCTGCTTTCTGATGTGCGTTCACTAGAGAGTGTAATCGAGCTGAAATCGATCGATTGTTCACTTGCTCTATGTGATCTTTACGACCGAGTCTCGCTCGACTGATAACCCTTAATCGGGATTAGCAGGCATCCGCACTCGCCAACGATAATCAGTTTCAACACAATGGGACCGGAGCGCGAAGACCAGGAAGCAAATCGCAAAAGCGGCATGGCCTATGCGGCCGCGCTGGCGCTTTTTGCCTCAGTCGCTTCATTTTCCGGCCTGGGCTGGTTAGCCGATCGATACTTTGGGACTGCGCCGTGGCTATTGGCCGCTGGCTTGGTGCTGGGGTCTGCTGCGGGTTTCTATCAATTCATTCGGTTGACTTCAAAACTCTAGCCAGGCTTTCCAGATGTCGGTTGTTGTCCAAATAAGGGCGCAGTCACTACTGAGGGGAGTGCCTTTAAATTTGTAACGCAAACTGCTGGTTTGCGAAGAATGATTGGCTTTCAACGCGGCCGCAAACTAACAGTTTGCGTTACAAAAGCAGATTAGGACCCTTCTCTTCTGAGAGCGACCTCGACAACAGGCCGATATCCTGTGTAAAATCCCCAGCTTTGCCAATGAAACAAACTCCAGACAGTCTAAGCGGCGGTCTGTTCGCGAAAGTCCATGATCCCGGCATCGATGGGCGAGTTTTTCGTTCAATGGCGATTGCTTCGGCGCTCGGAGTAATTGCCAGCGTACCCCTGGGTCAATGGCGCATAACCACCGGACTATTGCTGGGCGGCGTCCTTTCATTACTTAACCACCACTGGTTAAGCGGCTCTACCGCGGCAGCGTTTAGTGTCCTGGCGCATGGGGCCACGCCCCGATTGAAACTTGCGCAGTACATTCTTAGATATTTCGTAATCGCCACGGCCGTCGTCGTCGCCTACCAATTGAATGTGGTGTCGCTGGCGGCTACGTTGGTGGGCTTATCGAGTTTTGTGGTTGCTTTGTTTGTCGAAGCTCTTAGGGAATTTTATCTTGCATTCATTCACCGAGAGGAAATTAGTTAATGTTCTGGTTGCTGGAGACTGCCAAGGCCGCTGAGCACGCCGAAAAGGCTGAGAGCGCACATCACACGCCCGTCATCGTCGAATTAGTGAATCACTACCTCGGACCGACGGCTTACAACTTCCAGATGAAGTATACGTATCCGTTTTGGAAGTCTTTCCTGGCAAAATTTGGGACCACTCCGGAGGCGGCCTTTGGGCCATACACGCCGGAGACTGCGATTCCATGGTACACGGTGATGTTTGTGATCGCTTGCATACTAAGTGTGGTGATCATCTGGATTTTGAAAGGGAAGCTTTCAGACGAGGAGCCTGGTCCCGGACAACAGACTCTCGAAGTTACTGTGCTCGCAATCCGCGGCATGATTGAAGACATCATTGGTCCACAGGGGCTGAAATACTTTCCGGTGGTGATAACGTTTGCGGTATTGATCCTGGTTGCCAATCTCATGGGCATGTTTCCGCTGTTTATGTCACCAACTGCAGCGACCAGCGTAACGTTTGCGCTGGGGATTAGCTCCTTCCTTTATTACAACTACGTTGGCATCAAGGAAAACGGTGTGTTGACGCACCTGAAGCACCTGGCCGGACCGGTCTGGTGGATTGCACCACTTATTTTCCCCATCGAATTGATTAGTAATTTCATTCGCCCCTTTTCACTGGGCATCCGCCTTTTTGGAAATATGTTCGCGGATGAGCAGGTGACCGCAACCGTCGCCACGCTGTTTCCACCGGTGACTTATTGGATCGTCCCAATATTCCTAATGCCCCTGGGAGTGTTTGTCGCATTTATCCAGACCTTTGTTTTCGTGCTGCTTTCCCAACTTTATTTGAGCGAAGTTTCGCATGGGTCACATGAGGAGCACGCGGATGACGCTGAACACGGGCACTCATCTGAAGACGGTCACGCGCCAGCCGAGCAGGCTGCGTTGGCTGCATAATTTATTAAACGCGCGTTGAGCGGTACAGGCAGATGCGCCTGGATACGTTGGCACGCAAGCTTAAGGCAGGATGCAAGTCACAAGGCCCAGGACATAACCGGCAACTAATACAAATTGGTCGAAGTCATAGTGTCTGTCTCGCAGGAGCGCCGTTGTAAGAGGGGCGGTGGATACCGGATGCAGGCGAAATCATAAACGCTCGGTTGTTGCTTCGTTGTCTTGTGAGTCTAACATCCCTTTCTGAGGTGCGAGCCTCAGTACAGGAGAAACTAACGTGAGAAAACTCAATTTACTTTTTATGGTAGTTGTCGGCGTGTTAATGAGCGCGATGACAGTGTTTGCCCAGGCGCCGGAAGCGGCTGTCGATCACAATGCCGGTTATAAGGCGATCGCGGCGGGGATAGGATTTGCCATCGCGGTGGTAGGCGGAGCACTTGGGCAGTCGCGGATCGGAGCCGCGGCTTGCGAAGGCGCTGCGCGCAATCCGGGTGCGGCGGCCAAGATTCAGACCATGATGATCCTTGGCCTGGCATTGATCGAATCATTGGTTCTGTTCGCGCTGCTGGTGGTCTTTACCCAAGTCTGGAAATAGACAAATCGAGAAGTCGAATTGATGCGGGCGCAGATAACATCTGCGCTCGCATTTTCTTTTGCCCGCCAGCGTTGGACGCGACGGTGGTGATAAGGCTTGGCGAATACGGAATACAACATCTACTTGCGGGCGAGTGATGACGTCCATCACCTGATTCTTGAGCAACACCTGCGGTTCGAACTGGGCGCTGTAGAACGCCAGAAGTGACCCGTCTCCTCCCCGATTTGAGCGGAGGAAAGTTATCGCAGATAAAACAGCTATGACGGCAGTGTGGCGGTGTTTATCTTGACTAAAGCTTAGTTTCTGCATTAGTGTCTCGCCCGCAACTCAGAATTAACGGCTGGCCTCCCGAGCCCTGGTCTCCTTGCATTCTCAGTCCAGCTTTTCCAGTAAATCTCCTTTGAGGCTCGGAGTTTCGTCATCCAGAGATCTGTCCGCCAAATGCGGGATCACTCAACATGTGCATTTGTTGAGGCTCAACCCGATCAGAATGGTGTACTTAATCAGAGCTTTTTAGCAAGCTTGCTCATAGTTTGTTCTGGCGCGTTTTAAAGGACAATGAGTCTGCCCAGTTTGTGATACACGAAACCACATCCGAAGACTTGTCGAGGAACAAGATGTACTTACTCGCTATCAGCATAGGCCCGGTGCAAGATTTTATTGCCTCCGCTAGGCGCAGCCGGGATCTGTGGTTCGGCTCGTGGCTGTTGAGCGAGCTATCGAAGGCGGCGGCGCAGGCAATTGTTCAGAACAGCGGCGGCGACTTGGAGAGCCTCGTGTTTCCAGCGCCGGCCTCGATTCAAGCGTTAAGCCCTACCGACAATAGGCTCAGTGTTGCGAACAAGATCGTTGGAGCGATTGACTTGGCCCAATGGAACGGTTGCGCCTCGATAAGTGAAGTAGGTCAGCGAATCAAGGCGGCCATTGATGCGCGACTGGAAGAAATTAAGGTTGATGCCTACAGCCATCATCACATTCCAGGCCCTCGATTTCACTCACTAGTGGCGGATCAACAAGTCAAAGATCTGGTGGAATTCATCTGGGCGTCCGTGCCATTCGGGGATGGACCTCGCGATTACAAAGCGGCGCGTGATCTTTCTGAACGACTCCTCGCGGCCCGGAAGGCTACACGAAATTTCGAGAAAGTGCAGTGGGGTGACACGATACCGAAGTCTTCGCTCGACGGGCAGCGAGAGTCGGTGATTGATGAAATCGCTTATGAGCGAGTTCTCCGCGACGGGAAGAGGGAATACAGGCTTAGTGATTTTGAATTTCGTCGAGACTACGGGGTGCGTCCTGGTGAGCGACTCTGTGGGATCGGTTTGTTGAAACGGCACGGACAACGTGGCCAGGACAATCGCATTTGCAGTACCTCACATGTTGCGGCTCAGCCGATACTCGAGAAGCTCGACAAGCCAGAACACGAAGGATTTCTCAAATCGTACATCGGGGCATTGCGCGAAGCCGGCGCCAATCTAGAAGATCACAACCGGGCTCCCGCTGAGCACCCGATCTTCGGTCGTTACGACGGCCATTTGCTGTTCAAAGAGCGATTGAAGGAGTTCGTCGAGAGTGACAAGCTGGCGGGCGTTCAAGAAGCCTTAAATCACTTCTTTAAGCAGACCGGATTGCCACGACCGATCCCTTATTACGCGTTGCTGTTGGCGGATGGAGACCGCATGGGCAAAGCGATTGACGGTCTGACTACTCAAGCGGATCACCGGCGCCTTTCTGGTTTCCTCGCCGACTTCGCCTCGAGAGTTCCGGACATCGTGCGCAAACATAAGGGTTCGCTGATTTACGCCGGAGGTGACGATGTTCTCGCATTTGTACCGCTTCACACGGTTTTGAATTGCGCTCGAGACTTAGCCGTTGACTTCAACGAGAGGTTGAAAGAGTTCCCTATCCGAGATGACGGGAAGATCAGCTATCCCACTCTGTCGGCAGGGATTGCGGTCACCCACCACCTCGACCCGTTAC
This sequence comes from Pyrinomonadaceae bacterium, assembly GCA_031396065.1. Taxonomy (GTDB): domain Bacteria; phylum Acidobacteriota; class Blastocatellia; order Pyrinomonadales; family Pyrinomonadaceae; genus PSRF01. The sequence goes on from JANNJZ010000263.1 coordinate 28,543, forward strand.
AGGACGCTTTGACCTTGGCACGTAAGGCCGAGGGGATGGCCAAAGATGTTCCGGGAAAAAACGCACTGGCAGTCATAGTCGATAAGCGGAGCGGTGTCTCGCGGGTCGTAGCCGATACTCGGACCAACATTGATAGGCGATTGCAAAGGTTCATCGAATGGCACTCCACCGATCAGATTCCAGATAAAGCTGGATACGAGTTGCGCGACCTGGCACTACGACTGGAAGGTTCAAGAGTCAAGAAGAAGGACGACGGAGACGATGCGAAAGCTGAGAAAGAATACGAGGACGAGAGGGAATACTTGAACCGAGCCAAACAGTCCGAGGCAATTCGCATTTTGCGACGGAAGCGAGCAGGGCACGGAGTTCAGGAAATTGGCGGCGGGGTAGTGACCGAGCTAGAAGACATGCTTGGCGACATGCTTCGGCGAGCACATAGCGAGGATCGAACGAACGTGGTGGGCCGGCTTGGAACAGAACTGATCATTGCCAAGGTCTTTGCTGAGGCAATGTCGCAGGCGGAAAAGGTGGTGCTCAACGCATGAACACGGAAACTTGGTTGATTGAGGCGCGCGATCCGTTGATTGTCCGGGATGGGCGACCTTTTGATAACACGCCCGGCTCGCGAGCTGCATCATTGGCATTTCCATACCCTGCGACTACAACGGGCGGTGTGCGTACCCGGGCTGGCATTGGTTCCAAGGGCGGGCGGCTCGACTTCGATGAGATGCTTTCGCAGTCAGTCCGCCAGATCGCGGTGCGGGGACCTCTGCTCGCTGAGGTGCAGACTGGGGAGGCATTACGGTTTCTTGTCCCAGCGCCCGCGGATGCACTAATACTGAATACTGATCCAGCAAACAAGGAAAGTGCAGACCTTCTTCAATTGGTACCACTCACGATACCGAGCGACGCTGCCACGAACTTGCCCGAACACTTAAGCCTGATTGGATCAAAGGTCCACAACCCAAACAAAGCGCACGGCAAAGCGCCACGATTTTGGTACTGGGAAGAATTCGCTAAGTGGTTGGTCAATCTCTCAACCAGCGACGAGCCGATCTTATTGACTGAGTTAGGGCACAACGGACCTACCGAGGAACAACGAACGCACGTTCGGATCGACTATCAAAGCAAAGCCAACGATGAAGGCGGCTTGTTTCAAACGCGCGGCTTGGAATTTTTGCAGGTGGAAGGAAAGGGCCATTCCCAAGTCCGCCACCGTTTGGCAATGGTGTTGTCAGTTACGACACCTGATGAGTTTGATGACAAAGTGGTGGCGGGGTTGGCGCCCCTGGGTGGTGAAAGACGCGTTGTCGGTTGGCGACGAAGCGCTTTTGGATTGCCTGAGTGCCCCCCACCTCTGCGTCAAGCGATCAAAGACCACAACGCCTGTCGCTTGCTTTTGCTTACACCTGCGTATTTCGAAGGCGGATTTGAGCCGACTTGGCTTAGTCAGGCAAACAACGGCATCAGCACCGAGCTGAAAGCGATTGCGGTAGGTCGCCCTCAGGTTATCTCAGGTTGGGATTTCGAGATGAAGAGACCCAAGGTAACTCGCCGTCTCACGCCCGCAGGATCGGTGCTGTTTTTGAAGCTACAAGGTGAAGGCGATCTAGACAAATGGATTACCAAAACGTGGATGCAGTGCGTAAGCGACGATTCACAAGATCGTCTTGACGGTTTCGGTCTCGCTGCGTTGGGTGTCTGGGACGGAAGCTATCACGAGGTGCGTTAGCAATGCGAAAACTACCAGACGAAGTCAGGGACCTGGCCGCGGAAGTGGGTGTTGGTTTGCGACAGGATGGCAAACTTGTTACTCAGAGGCGCACCTACAAGCTCATTACTCCGTTGCTAGGGGGAGGAGTCGAATCGAAGGAAGCGGACCCAGTCAAGTGCGTTACGGAAAAGGGTATTCGCGGGCAACTCCGATTTTGGTGGCGTGCCTGCAAGGGCGACAGCGCGCTCACGAGCCAGCGCGAGATCTTGCGCGATCTCAAGCAACGCGAAGAGGCGGTGTGGGGCAGCGCGGGTTCATCAACTAGTACGTCACCATCCAAAGTCTCCTTGTCGGTAAGAATCCTAAATACAGGATTTGAGGATGAGCCCTTTATCTTGGATGACAAGGATAGGCCACGACCACGTCCTGGTACGGTCGTGCCGGCATACGGTGCTTTTTCACTTCAGCCCACCGACGAAGAAAGGAAAAAAATCCTAAATGCTGAACTTGAATTAAGAGTAGTGCGGATAGGCGTCGAGTTTGAATTGACCTTGGGATTGGCACCGGAGCTCAGCGCTGAACAACTGGGAGAGATCGACGCGGCCCTCTGGTGCTGGGAGACATTTGGTGGAGTGGGTGGACGTACTCGGCGAGGCTTCGGCGCGTTGCAACTGGTCAAGCGAGACGATCAAATAGTTGTTCCCCCTACCTTAACGACAGTCGAAGCATCCATCAATCAGAAATTGAGTGAAGCCGTCGGTACAGGAACCTGGCACGAAAGCGTACCGCACCTTTCGACGAACGCAAGTCTGTTGAGGTTCACAAAAAGACTAGACCAGAGGGCGGACTTTACGAAAAACAACGGTGAGGCTTTGCAGGTGACCAACGCACTGAAGGCTTGGCGTCATCTAGTTGATAGCCTGCAACGATTTCGACAGTCGCCACGTACTTCGACTCAGTACCACGGGCGTAGTCATTGGCCTGAACCGGATGCAATCAGGCGAAGGACCTCCCACGCTGCGCACCGAACACCAGAACATCCAGTAACTGATAAGTTTCCGAGAGCCGCTTTCGGCTTACCGATCATATTCAAGTTCAAGGACGATGACGTAAAAAAAGGTGACCCGCCACAAACGACGCTTTCTGGAGTGAACAAGATTAACCGATTGGCGAGTCCACTCATCCTGCGGCCATTAGCGTGCGCTAATGACGAGGCCGTCGGTTTAGTGTTGATTTTGGATACCCCGCGTAGTCCTCCCGGCGGGACATTCCTCGAAGGGCACGGTGTGGTTCCCATAGATCTAAGCGCTGCTGAAGCAGGCCAGATCGAGCCGCTTAAACGCGTTACGCCGATCGAACCGGACATTCTCAAAGCCTTTCTCAAGACCGTGTAAGGAGCAATAAAGATGAACTCATGTTTGACCTTTATTCACGCACTTTCCCCGTTGCACGCTGGAACGGGACAGGGCATCGGTGTCATTGACTTGCCGATTGCTCGGGAGAGGGCAACCAACTTACCTTTTGTTCCCGGTTCTACAGTCAAGGGCGTGCTTCGTGACGAGTGTGAAAGCAGCGCTACGCACAAAGATCGCTGCGATAACATTTTTGGACCAAAGGTGGTTGAGGATCAGACCGCATATGCCGGCTCGGCCAACTTTACCGACCAACGCCTGTTGTGTCTGCCGGTCCGCAGTCTGCTGGGTACATTCGCTTGGGTGACGTCCCCTTTTATCCTGCAACGGCTTAGGCGTGACGCAATGGACGCGAAGATCGAAGGGCTCCCGGCCTCAGTTCCCGTTCTCGGTGGAGCCGAAGAGAATTGCTGTGTTTGCGAGCCCTGCGCGCTCCGCCTGACGCAAGGCGTCATCATGCTGGAAGATTTGGATTTGACGTCCGTCGCTGATGGCTGTGAAAACACCGTCGCGTGGGCCAACTGGATCGGGCAACAGGTCTTCCCTGAGAGCGCCGAATGGCAAGAGATGTTGCGCCAACGGTTCTGCATCGTACAAGACGACGTGTTGAACTTTCTGGTAGAGACCGCGACTGAAATAACCGCCCGGAACAAATTGCAGGATGACGTAAAAACTGTTGAGAAGGGTGGGCTGTGGTACGAAGAGGCCTTGCCAACCGAAACGATTCTGTATGGCCTCTTAGTAGCGGTCGAAGTGAAAGCAGATGCGGCCACGGTCTTCGCCGCCGTCAAGGACATCACAAAAACTCCGCTCCAAATGGGTGGCAGCGCAACCATCGGACGTGGCCTTTGTCGGGTGCTTTTGAAGCTACCGGAGGCCGCGAATCCCAACAGAGAGGAGGCGTGAACCAATGCAAACGAGGAGTCAGAAGTACGCCGCGCACATCTTTAAGCAGATTGAGGAACTTCAAAAGCACCACAATGACGGAGACCAAAAGCAGTACGGCTCGATGGCACACAAACTGCCCGTTTTGATTCGCACCGCAGGATTGTCGCAAGCGTTGGGGTTTGTCGCCGCTCGCGGTAACGCAATGCACTTACGATTGGTAAAGGACTTGGCGGCTACACTGAGGAGAGATGACCTCCCCCTTGAAAGCCGCATGGCGCCTAGTCTCCAGCAATATATGCGAATGACACAGGAGGCTTTGGACGCGTTGCTTTGGTACAAGCGCTTCGCCCAATCTGTGCTCAATGTCCACGCTAGTGATGATGTGGGAGAAGCCGATGCTCACCAGACGTAACAATATCGACCGCAAACGGATCGCGTTTGCCCCTCGCTTCAATCCAGGTCTCTGGCTTGATAAGTATATCGCTGGCCAGAATGTGAAAAATGAACAAAGGAACGAAAGGGAAGCCACATTCAAGCAACAGTTGGTCGGCGATGTTGCAAAAGCGAGACCGCCAGTCGAATACACGCCGATCTTTCAGCGATGGAAGGAAAACCTTCAGAGCTTAGGCGCACATTTAAAATCTCTGAAAATCGAAGGACGCGTTGTCGTTGGCCTTGGCGCCGAAGCCGTGTTAGAGGCTTCGGTTGCGCTGCATCGAACTTACGGCGTCCCGTACATTCCGGGCAGTGCACTCAAGGGGCTCGCCGCCAGTTACGCGCGTAAGGAACTCGAGAATGAAGAGTGGCGCAAAATGAAGGCCGACGGCGAAGTGGGTAAATTGTATGAAGCGGTCTTTGGTTCCGGCGGCAAATGCGGCTTCATCACGTTTCATGATGCTCTCTATGTCCCCTCTCCGAACCAGGCGCAAGTGCTTTACGCTGATGTCATGACTGTCCATCATCCGAAATATTATGGCGGTGATGAACCGCCAGCGGATTGGGATGATCCAACTCCGGTACCGTTTCTCTCCGCGACGGGATCCTACCTACTGGCTCTGTCGGGTGGGCCAGGCACGGACGGGTTGCTGGGCAATACGATCGACATCTTGGCGCTGGCGCTACGCGACTACGGCGTTGGTGCGAAGACCTCAAGCGGCTACGGACGAGCTACCCTAAGTGATGCGCCAATGACCGGAGCTGAGAGGAATGCGCGGAATCTAAGATTGCAGGAAGAGAGTATCGACAAGTTGATAACTGAAGTCAGAACCATTGGCGGGGATCCGAAAGCTGCCAAAGCGCGACTGAAGGAAATTGCTGGTTTGATTCTGAAGGGAAAGCAAACAGAAGCGCAAAAGAAGAGAGTGGCAGCCGCCATCTGTGAGCGCGTCGAAGACCCGGAGAGGCCCGTTGATGTCGGCGGGACTGAGTGGTATCCAAAGATTAAGGCTCTTAGATAAGGGTCGACCCGCTTTAGGAATTGCTTCCGTTGATGGTTCCCAAGTTAGACTCTCGAGAGAAAAACGTAGGAATCGAGAGGGCTGTAACAGATTATTTGCTCAAAGCGACGGCGATTGAACACTTGGTGGACCTTGATGGACATCTGAATGGCAAAGGTACCTGATGGAACTGAAAAGGCGCTTTGATCGCTATCTTCTGCACGTCTTCACTCCTCATCCGCGTCACCCCATCAAAACAATATTTTTCTATCTCGCGGGCTTGATATGGGCTGCGTTATTGGGAAACTTCGTGTTCAGTCTGCTGCTATGGCTTGAATGGCGGTTCATAACGAGACTTCCGGAAGCTGTCGCCGAGCCACCCCTGCTCGTGTTGGTGACTTGCTTGGCTGCGGTGCCGGTGTTGGTGCTGTTAAGCTGGCGCGCGAAGGTGCCTCCCAGGAAAGGCGCATCGGCTCCATTTGAGGCTCCACCGCCGAGAATGAAAGGCTTGATTTTGCTGTTGAGCTTTTTCAAGTCTCATGGCGGCCTGTCATTCAGCGAATTCTCAACACTGCTTAACGAAGATCTCAAGACTCCACGTGATTGGCAGACACTTGAAGAGGCTGCTGAGAAGTCAAACTTTGATGTTCCACTTCAAGCCATCAGATACCATCTCAAGAATGGTACTCTGCGAGACGTTTGGCTTATTTGTACTGACGATGCCCAAGACACACAGGGAATTATTATGAATGAGGACCAAACGCCCAAGTCACCCGGATCCTGGCGCTTGGCACCTTTCCTGGAAAATTTTATTCATGACGCCCCACATAATCGGTTAGTTGGCGACGGCGGGAGTAACTTCAGTCAGGCTCCTTATGTTAGATTTCATTACCACAGCGTCGCGGCTCCAAAGGAACAATGCGTCGTCAATTATTTCGCCGAACAGGGAGCGCGCGATGTCTTCAGAGCCCTAAATTACATTTTTGATGAGGAAGTCGAGTTGGCCGGTCTGGATCCTGACGATGTGATTTGTGATATTACCGGCCTACGCGCTCCTCACTCTATCGGTATGGTAATGGCTTGCCTGCCAGCGCGGAGACGGATTCAATATACAAGTTCTCCTCAGACTCCATTGGATACTTATTTCAGACGTCCAGCTCCGAATGAAATCCGAGCTGATCGTGTGTGGGTCGAGCGGCTACTGCTCAGTGCATTAGGTGAGTCTCATAGCGATAAGGCTAACTGAAACATGGTCACCGCCAGTTCAAATGCAGCAATTCTCGATCTTTCTCTTGCCAATAGTCAGCTCTATGCCGGCTGCGTCATAAACGAAATCGCCGGCAAACCGATTCTCATGACGCCCAAGGACCAGGCTGTAAGCATTATTGGGTCAAACGCTCGCTCGATCGTTGATGAATTGGTCCGGCAAGAGGTAGAAGAGTTGACACTCACGGGCGCAATGGCTATTTGGGCCTATCTGATTGTGTTCCACATCGCTGTCCATCGCTTCAGCGCCATCTACTATGACGATGGCAGACCAGGCGGAAAGCTGCTGGTTTCAACTCATCCCTGAACAGGTGCTTGATGCAGAGTATTAATCTTAAGGATAGTTCATGCGACACTCGCAATATCCTTGTTGTAGTTTCGGGAGGCAGCCCGGCCATTGTTACTGAAACGTTCTGGGCGCTATCTGAGCAAGAGAAAGTTCGCATCGGGGAAGTGGGGGTCATCACCACAAAGGGTCGGATTACTTAGTCGAACCAGGGTGGGATTGAAACGTTGAGTTTCTGACGTTGCCCGCGATGGTTGGCCCGTCGGATTACTTAGTCGAACCAGAGTGGGATTGAAACACTCCAAGCGCGTGCATTAGCGCGAGGTTGAACGTCGGATTACTTAGTCGAACCAGAGTGGGATTGAAACTGCAATGGCTCAAGGGCTCCTGTGGCCACTGTACGAAGTCGGATTACTTAGTCGAACCAGAGTGGGATTGAAACTGTACTGCTCCGGAAGCAGGAAAATGTATGCCTGCATGGGGAGTCGGATTAGTTAGTCGAACCAGAGTGGGATTGAAACAAAAACC
>JANNJZ010000276.1:0-3553 GCA_031396065.1 Pyrinomonadaceae bacterium
CACGTACGACTCGTTGAGATTCTTGACGATGTTGTCGATGACCGCCGTGCGAGCGGCAGCGTCCAGAGTTAGATCAGCCTGGCTGTCCGGTTGTTGGGCCGTGCAAACCGGCGAGAGTGCAACACCCAACAGCGCGAGGCCAATCAGATTCCGAACCATTGATGAACTGAACATTTGATTAGTTCTCCTTCTGTAAGTTTAGAAAGTTTTAGTAGGGACCAAAAAATGAAACCAGCAGCTTGATTTTCGTTTTATCCTCCGTTTAGAGAGCGCACTTGTGCGCCTGCCTCGCGCTACCAAAAACCAATGATTGAGCTGTTCCTGCAAGGGGCACACAAGTGTGCTTTCTAAACAGTAGGGGGTTCTTGGTTCAACGAACTGCCTCGGTGGATGCTGTTTGTGGCTGTCGCCGGAGCAAGCCAGTAAGCATCAGTTCCGCGACACCGGCAGCCCTCGCCTCGACTTCAGCACGCTCTCCAAGCTCACTCGTGCTGAGGCTGTAAGGCAGCAGTCCATTGGTCGCCAACAACATGGAGTAAGCGGTCGAAAGCGGATCGGTGAACTGAAGCTCACCCACCTCGCTACCCTCGGTCAATACTTCGGCGAAAATTTGCGCCTCCTCGTCAAAGTAACGAGCGCGCCGCGCCAAAAAACTTGGGCGTAGCGCTGCCAATAGATCGTTGAGGCTCTGCGTGTAATGCTGAATGCTGTCAAAACGAAAAAGGACGCGGGTCATTAACATCGAGTGCAAACGGTTTCCAGCCGAATCTTCAGACCTCGCAATTGACCACAACCGCTGCTTCAGCCGATCCACGATCCGGTCGATGTGGGAAAGGACGATCTCCTCTTTGCTGGTGAAATGCAGGTACAGCGTACCCTTACCTATGCCCACCTCGCGGGCGATGTCCTCGACTGTCATCTTTCGATACCCAAAACGCGCCAGCAACGCATCGGTCGCGTCCAGAATCGCGTCTTTTGTCTCTTCTCGAGTGGTAGCCTCGACCATATTCCCCCGTTTTTACAGCCCCTGACTGCTGACCGGATTTGATTTCTGGTCATTAAACGGCATAACTTCAGAAAAGTTCCCAACTTTGTTTGTGCTGAACAAAGAGCGGGGGCAAGCCCGCCTTCCCAACCTCGAGAATCCTAAACTTATTCCATTCTGTTCCGTTGGAAGGCTTTTTGGGGTGAGGATTGAGAGTGACCTTCACCAGCTCGGGGTTGGGAAGGCGGGCTTGCGCCCCCTCTTTATGCCCAAAGACGTTTTGTGCAAAAGCAGTGAATCCCTATTCGCGCAGACGTCGGAGGGTTTGGGTCGGTGTCTCGCTGAGTTGCGTGCCGTTCGCATCGACCGCGATTACTCGCCAACGTAATAGATCGGTGGTGGCTGCTTTGAGAAGCCACGAAGGAGATCGGTAGCTGCGGGTGTCGCGCAGAACAATGGCTGAGAAAATCTCGACGCCCGCCGCGTTCTCGGTGATCAGCCGATAGTATTTCGCTTGCGGAACCGCGGGCCAGGTGAACACGATCGTTTGAGACTCACTGAACTCAGCCAGATCCCTCGGCGCTAGTTGAAAGTCTACTGCGTTAAACTGATCGACCTGTGCGCCGCCAGTACCCACGTAGTAACGCATCACTGGCATGGCGAAGCCGGCCGCGCCTCCGCTATCAACAATTCCCCGCCCCGCATTGACGGAACGTAGGCTGGACTGGTTTAACCCGTCCACGGCAGACTCCACGCGGAAGAGGAGGAGGTACATACCGTCAACAGTTTTTTCTATGCGTTCGTTATCCGGACCAGGAATGGTGATGCGGCCGGTTGGCGGCAGAAACGTGTTGAAGCGTTTGACGGGAGTGAAGCGCCTGCGGGTCCCGCGTTCTTCCACTGGCAGGGAAGACTCAGGCAGGAGGTCACGTTGCGCGGGAGCTGTCTCCCCTGGCTTCACGATCTCCCAACGCCCAACCAATCGACCCGAGCCGGTGTAGAAAATCTCCGCGGTAATTCGTGGCAAAGTTTCGCCGGACTTTACAAAGGGAACGGTTTTGTTTCCTCCGTCCCACAGCAACCGGACGTTCGTAATGGAAAATGGGACCGCCGCACCGTTACCTCCGAGCCGCAGAGTCACCGGGGCGTACTCATCGGGTCCGCCGCTTGAACTGACGAAGCGCCTTACGTAATAGAACGTGCTCCTGGTACCACGAGCCGCGTCGAGGTAAGCACGTCGAGCCACCGAGGGAGTAACTGACATGATGTCTGTGTAGGCGTTATCGCCACTCAGGCGTGACTGATTGTAACGAAGCGGCAGACGGCCGAAGATGACTGATGGATCGCACTTGAATCCCAGGTCCGGAGCGGCCGGCACGATCGCGCCACACCAGGTTGACTCAACCGGACGACGATTGCCGAGGTTGCCGAAGGTCAGGAATACGCTGGTGGCGCCTTGCGAATAGACCGTGGTTTCGCTGGGCGAGACACTGATCTGCGCCGCCGCAGGGGCCATACACAAGCCAAGCAGTGCCAGGACGTAGATGGCATTTTTCATAACTGACCTCCGCGATCTTTCCATTCGATACAATTCAGGAAGCTCGGATTAAGTGTCTTCGACGCGTAGCGTTGGTATGAATTTAGCCCGGCCTTTTAAGGCCGGGGAATAACAAGGAAGGGTCCGCGTCGCGTAGCGACGCCTGAACTCGGAGTCAACCGTCGCTACGCGACGCGAACACTGCGTTGACCGTTCCCGCCTTGAAAGGCCGGGCTAAATTCATACCGCCGCTACGCGTCGAAGACGGACGCGCTGAGTAACTTCAAAAGAACGTAACGTTCAATCCCGCGTTCACAATCTTGACGCGTGTCAAGTTCGACGTCTGAAAAACCAGGTCGTGCGAACGGGCGTATCGATCGGCATAGCGAATAAACATCTGCGTCTGTACTTTCCGAAGTCCGCCACGCTCCAGTGCCTTACGATACGAGAATTGAGTGTCAAACTCAGTATTGCGGCTGCCGTTGGTTTGCTCGCGGTCGCCGGCAATCGTGTTAGCAATCCCAGCGGTCCATGAAACGCTCTTGCTAATATTCCAACTAGCGGTCGTGCCCACCCGCCAGGTGCGACTCAGCTTGATACTTTCCCGGTCGTTCGAGCTGTCCCGGTTCAAGTCAAAATTCAGATTCAATGTTGCCGTGGGATTGAAGCCGACGCGGGCAGTTGCTGTCTGGGTCAGAAAATCTGAGCGTTCGTGGCCCACCTGTTGATTGTTGGTGAACGAGCGATTGTAGCTGGAACCAACGTTGAGCTTCTGAAATTGCCAGTCGGCGCTGACGGTCTGATTGGTTGAAAACTGATTCGGCACCGCACCCGGATCGTTTTCAAACCCGCCGTTGACTGGTATCGCCGCGCCAAACTGATGATTCTCGGAACGACTGTAGGACAGGCGCGGGAGCAACTTGGAACTGGTCTCGGACGTGCCGCCCCAAAGCGAGGCTGTCGGCAGCGCCACTGAATACTGCTTCGAACGCGTGAGCGATTGGAGAATTGACGCGATGTGTCCGAGGTTA